>CBFHRK010000017.1:0-33557 GCA_965658225.1 Flavobacteriales bacterium
ACAATGCTAAACTGATCCATGTAACTCCATCGTGCCAATACCCTTTGGGAATCCGAATGACCCATCGTCGTAAAACCGAATTGCTGCATCTAGCGCAACGGAAAGGACTTTACCTTATCGAAAACGATTACGAGCACGAAATCAACTACCCCGATCACAATGCCGAATCCCTTTTTTCAATGGACAACCAAGACCGTACTTTTTACTTGGGTACGTTCAATCGAATTTTACATCCATCTATCCGAGTAGGATATGTAGTCGTTCCCAAGCATTTGATTGCCCATTTTCAAGCCTTGATTATGCATTCTCATCGTTTCGTTTCACCCGCCCTACAAATTGTATTGCGCGGTTTTATCGAAAAAAAGTATTTCCATGATCATGTTCGGAATGTAACTAAGGAAGCCAATTATCGGAAGACTTTATTTCTGGAGCGCCTTCGGCGCGATTTGCCCGATTATCTTAAATGGCAACCCTTTCAAAGTCCGTCGCTTCACCTAACCACTTTATTAAAAAAAGAAGAACAAGATCGCGACTGGGTGAATAAGTTATCGAGTAGCGGTGTAATTGCGCATGCGCTCAGTAAGTGCTACGTGGATCAACCTCAGATGCAAGGGCTCATATTAGGGTATTCCTCCGTCAACCAACAGCATTTAGATCAGTATTTTGATCGAATGGTAAGCGCACTAAAAAGGGCCTGAAGCGGAGCTTCTGAATATTTTTATTGGCACACGCGCTTGTCTTTTCAAATTTGCCATCTACCTTTGGATATGTTTCATATCCAAAAAATCAGCCTTTGGGCTTCCGTAGTATTTCTTGTTTTTACAGTTTTAAGCTGTGACAATAACGATGTTGATGAGAACCCTTCAAGCCTCACGGGCTCTGGGAAGTACATCTATAATGACTATGCTCCCTTTGCCGACAAACCTATTAATTGTTTTTATTACGTACCCGCGAATAGTACATCGACTACCCCGGTGTTTATGGCGCTACCGGGTGCATCCCGGAACGCTCAATCGTTGCGCGATGGACTCATAGCAAGTGCGGATCAAAAGGGGTTTATTGTGTTGGCCCTGGAGTTTTCGGAGACGTATTTCCCAGGATCAGATATGTATAATATGGCCAATATTTTTGAAGATGGAGACGATCCGAGTCCTGCCACCTTGAACCCTGAAGAAGAATGGACTTTCTCGGTTTTAGATCCCATTTTTGAAGATTTTAAAAATATCGCAAGTTTATCCGTAGCAACTTATGATGTGTTTGGTCACTCAGCTGGCGCACAATTGATTCATCGCTATTTAATATTTCAGCCATCGAGTTCCGTGAAAAGAGTTGTTTCCTCCGCTGCTGGGTGGTACGCCGTTCCCGATGTTGCAATCGAGTTTCCCTACGGATTACTCGCGAGTCCGGCCGAAACAACACCTTCACAGCCGTATTTTTCCAAGGAGTGTTTTGTAATCGTTGGAGCAAATGACACAGATCCGAACTCGTTTAATTTACGGCATACCCCCGAAGCAGATGCGCAAGGGAATAATCGCCTCGAACGTGCACAGCATTTCTTCCAAGAGTCGTATCAGATTGCACAGGGAAAAAATGAACAATTTAACTGGCATTATCTGCTTGTACCCAACGTAGGGCACGATCAAGACGCAATGGCGAACTTCGCCGTTGACCAACTTTATTAATCTTTAATTACGGGACATATTCACCGAATTCAACAGTTAACGGAATGACCCTACTTCAGCGAATTGGTTTCTTTTTAGGTCCCGCCGTATTCCTCATTTTCTTAGTAGTACAGCCTTTTGATCCCTTGGTATCGAAAGTATTATCGGTGGCTTTGTGGATGCTCATTTGGTGGATCCTTGAGGTATTCCCTATTTATATCACGGCTTTATTGCCTATGATCTTTTTTCCTGCTTTGGGCATTTTGTCGCTCCCAGCTACTTTTCAGCCCTATGCGAGTCCGATCGTATTTTTGTTTTTGGGCGGATTCATCATTGCGCTAGCAATGGAGGAGCGACGCCTACACGAGCGCATAGCGTTCGGTCTCATCAGGCTAACGGGAACCAAACCGAAACAAATTATTTTGGGTTTCATGATGGCCACGGCTCTCGTAGCTATGTGGATTTCCAATACCGCAACGGCCGTAATGCTGTTACCCATTGGCTTGTCCGTTACCCGTTTGCTCGAAGAGCAAACCAACGATGAAAAACTATTAAAGAGATTTCAACTGTTATTGATGTTGGGGATCGCCTATGCGGCCAATATCGGTGGTACGATGACCTTGATAGGAACGCCGCCAAATTTGGTTTTTGCCGCCTACTATTTAGAAACATTCGGAACCGATTTCCCATTTGTTCAGTGGTTTGTTTATGGGCTACCCGTTGGCTTACTTCTGTTGTTCGTTACCTATCAAATGCTCACGCGATTTATTTACCCAATTGAAGGGGGCGAAATTGAAGGGGTGAAAGAATTGATTCAGAAGAAATGGAATGCCCTTGGCGCCTTGTCTGTGGCCGAACGTTCGGTTTTAGGAGTTTTTTCTTTAACTGTTTTATTGTGGGTCTTTGCTCAGCCCTTAAACGGGCTGATAGGCACTCGCGCCTTGAATAACACGAATATTGCCATGTTCGGCGGGGTCTTGATGTTTGTTGTTCCTGTCAATTGGAAAAAGGGTGAGTTTATTCTCGACTGGAAAAGTACAGAGCGATTGCCATGGGGGATTTTACTTCTTTTCGGTGGAGGATTAGCAATGGCTAAAGGGCTGGAGGTGGCTGGAATAATTCAGGCCATTGGAGATTATATTGCGGTAAATTTAGAAGTGAGTCCATTGGTTCTCATGCTGATATTGACCGCGTTTGCACTGTTCGCTACTGAGGTTATGAGTAATGTTGCCTTAGTGACCGTGCTGTTACCTGTAGTCATTGGCATTGGTCAAAGTACTGGGGTCGACCCATTGTTATTGTCTATGCCAGTAACACTGGCGGCCAGCTGTGCGTTTATGATGCCCATTAGTACACCACCGAATGCAGTAGTGTACAGTAGCGGCTATGTAACCGTTCGCGAAATGATCAGAGCCGGATTCTGGCTTAATTTGATTTCGGTACTGGTCATTGTTGGCGTGGTTTATATGATATTGGGATAAGACAATAAATTCTAGAACCGACACGAATCTGAAGTTTGAACGATACATGCCGGAATCCACCGTAAACGAAAATCGATAACTGCGATTCTAACCGGAGAATTGTTGCTTTTTTGAAGAGAAAATAATCTTCTTTAACTCAGCAGCGAAACCGAGCAAAATGGTTACTTATTCCAGAAAAAAAAACGACTTGATTTAGGTATGCTCCGTGAAAAGAATTATGCCTCTCCGCTAAACCGTATGTTTTGATTGTGGTTAAAAATGCTTCGGGCTTATTTTAAATGAACTTTTTACTTATAAACTTCGAATTTAGTAATCGAGCCACAGCCATGTAATTCGGTTTGAACCTAATTTTATCGCCAATACGGTATTTCTTTATACCATCTTTTGTTTTGTTATTTCCGATGTCAACGACGAGCATATCAGAGGTAATTCCAACAAATTTTAAGTTATCATCTAACGATTCGATATCGTCTTTTTCAACATCTAATAATCCAAAATCGAGAATTGCTTTTATCGAGGTTTCACTTAGATCTTCTTCGTTAAAGTCGGCCGTATGGCCGATGTTGGCGTCGCTAATAATGCCTTCCGGTACGATTTTCTTTTCCTCTAATTCAATAATATTCGCTCTAAATTCAAAGGTGTCGGTGGATAGCTCCTTGAATTGCTTGTTGTTCAAAGGGCTAAGTCCAAAAAAGGCAGCCTCACCTACTCGAAAGTGATTAATTCCTTTGGGTATTGTACGGTTTTCAACTAATGGTAAAGTAATCGAAGTTCCACCTGAAACATATTTTAAATCTCGATTAAATTTAGAGGAGATCAGTTCTTCGTAAAGCGAGAGTTGAAGCAGTTTGTCATAGCTTGGTTCTACGCCATACATACAGCCTAGATTCGAGCCGATTCCGATCACCTCAATATTCGAAAAGTCAAAAACCTTTTTGTAAAAGGTCATAATGTCCTCGCGATTGACACCCTCCCGTAACTCTCCCAATTCGATCATAATAATGATCTGGTGTGTTTTCCCAACCTTTTTCGCGGCCTCGTTGAGGGCTTGGATCGTGCTAAACGAACTATTCAAAGAAATATCGGCGTATTTCACGACTTCATCTGCGTAGACTTTCGCCGGTGGTTTAATATAAATGGTCCTCATTTTAGGATTAACCGCCTTGAGATTTTTTAGGCTTGTCAGCCGAGAGTCACCCACGGAATTAATTTTTTTAATTACATCATCGGTTAGGATGTTTTTCAAAAACTCTTTATCACCGGAGAAGACCTTCGTGATTAAGCTCCATTCAATATTATGAGCATCAAAATAGTTGCTTAAATACATTATGTTCTCTCGAATTTTCTGGGTTTGTATAATGAGTTCGGCCATAATTAAGGTATTGTGATTCTCTCTAAATTTTGCGGCAATCGAGTGAGAAGCTCGTAGTTAACGGTTTGACTAAAATCGCTAAATGAGGAGACGGTAATTTCTTGGTCATCCTGATTGCCAATGAGTACTACTTCGTCGCCCTTTTCAATTTCGGTGACACAAGTAATATCAACAGCGAGCATGTTCATGTTTACCGTTCCAATAACATCGAGCCGTTTGCCGCGAATTAAAACTTTTCCAGTATTACTCAACGAGCGATTAAATCCCGAGGAGTATCCAACAGGAATAATGGCAATGTGGGTCGTTTTGTTCGTAAAAAACGAATTCCCGTAGCCTATAAAGCCTCCAGGTTTAACAGTTTTTGTATCCATCACCTTCGTTTTCCACGAAATAATTCGTTTAAGTGGATTCAGGACGCTTTTTTGTTTGGTTAAGTAGTGCACTGATATTTCATCTGTTGGAAAAAAACCGTACTGCATAATTCCAATCCTCACTAGGTCGTATCGCGTTTTTGGATAACGAATTGAGGCTGCCGAACTAGCCATGTGTAGTGGCGGAATATCCGACCAGCCTTGACTTTCAATGTAACGAATCAAGCGTTTAAATTTTTTCTGCTGGTCTGTGATTCGCTTATAATTCGCAATACTTTCTGCGCCGGCCAGATGGGTGTAAAAGCCTTTTACACGTAGGTGAATCCGATTTTCTTTTAGTAATTCAAGCACCGACTTGAATTCCTTTTGACGAAACCCTGTACGGTTCATTCCGGTTTCTAATTCTACACGAATGAAAGCGGGCTTACGAACTTTTTTAGCCGCCTTAATGGCAGCTTGAAGTCGGTCCTTTTCAAAAACATAAAACTCGATGTTGTTCTCAATCGCCCATTCAAGATGGTCGTTATCGATCATTCCCATGATCATGATTGTGCTGCTTTCTTTCGGTAAAGATTTCAGCACAGCAAGGGCTTCTCCCGCGTTGGATACACTAAAGTGTCGAACACCGTGCTTGTGCGCCAAGGGACAGTAAATATCAATACCATGACCAAAGGCATTTCCTTTTACAACAGAGCTGAGAACCACATCGTCACCAATTAGGTTTCGAATGAAACTCAAGTTGGTTTCGATAGCAGATTCTGATATTTCTATGTAAGATGGCGTTCTCAATTGTTTAAGGTTTCATTTATGATAGAATGGAAAAGGGCAACTCCCGTAGAAGTGATTTCGTCGGGGAAATCGTAATCTGGATTGTGCAGGGCCGGTGTTCCTATGCTTGCACCTATACCAAACATTGCCCCTTTGAATTGTTGAGTGAACAGTCCAAAATCTTCCCCCCATTTGAAGGGTGCTTTTGCTTTTGTGATTTTTAAATGATTGCTTTTCGCAGCGTCCTCAATTATTTCAACGGCCTTTGAATGATTGATGTTTGCATGAAAAACTTGTGTCCATGAAATTTCCGATTCTAAATGCTGCTGCTTGCTTTTTGCGTGTATGAAGGCTTCTAGCGCATTGCATTTGTCATTCATCAATGGGGTCGACCAACTTCTAATGGTTAAGTGCACCTCTCCATATCCGGCAGAAATACCGTACGCCTTGTCTCCTAATGTCGCATAAATCGGAGTTACTAGAAAAAAATCGGACGAATCGGGGTCGTTGTTCGTCTCTTTATCAGCATAATTCAAAATTTCGGCAATTAGCATTGCCGGGTTGTGCCCAAATTCTGGCTCCGCTGCATGAGCCGTTTTTCCATTGATTTTTACAATAATGCTTTTAACATTGGCTGTGAATTCACTTTCTTTTACCACAATTTGTCGCTTTTCGAAACCAGGTAAATTGTGTAGGGCAAAGACAAAGTCAAATTTATTTTGCAGGAATTTCTCATCTCTCAAAACCGATTGAGCACCCATTCCATTTTCTTCCGCGGGTTGAAAAAGCAAGACTACTTTGCCGTTTGAAATTGGGTTTTCTGATAGTTGCATGGCTAAGCCCAATAAAATAGTAGTGTGTCCGTCGTGTCCACATTTATGTGATATGCCCTTTTTTATTGAGCGATGCTTAAATGAATTGGTCTCTTGAATACGTAATGCGTCTTTATCTCCTCGAATCATAATTACAGGGCCCGGTTTATTGCTGTGAAATGCAGCAAGAACGCCTGTTTCGGCGATTTCAGAAATGCTTGCTTCTGAATTTTTTTTCAAGAAAGTAATAATTCGCTCCTGGGTCGCGAATTCTTTTCCTGAGACTTCGGGATGAGCGTGCAAATCCTTTCTAAATTTTTTTAATTGATCAATGACTTGCTGTTTCATTTGACGCGTTTTATGTTTTGAATAAGAATAAATGCAACAGCTGAAACCGCAATCCCATAAAAATTGGCATCCAGTTCAAAAGGTAAATTAATACCCCAAAAGATTAAAACTAAGGTTGTCGTTCCTCCAACAATCATGGCAGTTAATGCGGCGGTCGGACAAGGGGATTTGCAGACTAGTGTGCCGAAAACGGGTACCAGTAGCCCGGAAACCATAAAAGCGTAAGAGTGGAGCATTAAGTCCAATACGCTTTGTACTGCGGTAGCCAGAGCGATTGCTATTACTCCAATAGCCAGCGTTATTAGTTGAGATTGTTTCACAGAGTGTGTTCCTTTTTTTTTTCGAAAAGAATCGAGAATATCTGTGCTTAGGTTTCCGGAGGCCGCCATTAGACAGCTGTCGGCCGTAGACATGATGGCTGAAAAATAGGCAGACATCATTAAACCCATTAAGCCGACTGGGAGAATATTTGAAAGCAAAAGGGGCAAACCCAGTTCCGGGTCCATCTCTTGACCGGGTGCGAAACCTAATTGTGTAAACAATCCTTGTTCAAACGCTACGCGAGAAAATAAGCCGAGGGTAACACCCATAAAAGCCATGATCGGCCATTCGAAGAGTCCTGCTATACGCCATGCTTTTTTTGCGGTATTTACATCTTTGCACGCATAAATTCGTTGATAAAGAGTCATACCTACAAACCATATGGGTACAATGGTAATAAGCCAATTAAAAAATTGGCTGAACGAAATATTTTTAAGGGAAAGCATCTCTGGCGAAATACTTCTTTTAATCTCCTCCCAACCCCCAATCTCAATATAACCGATTGGGATTCCAATAAAGATTAATCCCACCATTAGAATAATCCATTGAATGGTGTCCGTATAAATAACCGCTTTTATGCCTCCGATCACCGTATACACAACGGCAATTACCCCCATAATTAAGGCAGCATTTTGAATGGTTATGGACGGAAAGGTTGCCGATGCTAGCTTGGCTCCAGCCAATATTTGCGAACTAGTAAACCCTACGTAGCCTATAAGTGAAATAATTCCCGCTACTATAGCAACTTTCGAATTGTAATGAAACTGTAGCGTTTCAGGGAAAGTTAAGAAATGGCATTTTTTAGCAAGTGGGTAAACCTTCGGGATCAACAATACAGCACTTAACCATGCACCGACTAAGCCGGTGAACAGCATCCAGCTTCCAGAAAGCCCCATCGCAAATCCCAGCCCTCCTAATCCTATTGAAAAACCACCGCCAACATCTGTCGCAACAACGGAAAGGCCAATATGTCCCGCCGACATCGAACGTCCTCCTACGTAATAATCATCTTTGGATTTATTCTGCCTGAGGAAATAGAACCCCACGCCGAGCATAAAGGCCAAGTAAAAGATGAATATTGATAAATCAACAATATGAATACCCATTAACTATTTCTTCAAGCGCATTTCGAGATATGGATTATTGAAGCCCAATTTTTCATACAGGAATTTTGCGGGGTTATTAGCTTCAACATGGAGTGCGATATCTCCTTCGGTAGACTCTATAGCTTCAGTCATTAACTTTTTTCCAAGACCCTCGCCTCGATGGTTTTTATGCGTAGCGATATAGACTAAAATATTTTCGGGTATGTAACCTCCCATCCCTGTTTTGTTAATGACGACCACTCCTTTTATTTTCTCACTTTCTTTTAAGGCCATCGTGATGCCACCAAATGAAGCAAATTCTTTAAGTGAATAATCAATCGCTTTTTGAATGTCCTTTTTAGGGTCTCCATACTCTTGTAAATTTGTATGGAGGAATTCAATTAATTCTTTCTTTTCCAGTTCATTTGGTTTGTTTTCCGCGTCAAAGACTATGGTTTCGATCATGTTGGAGTTAAATTTATCCCAATAATAGAAAAGCATTTAAGAACTCCAAATTTTCTTTGAAGTACTGAATAGTATCTCGACGACTTCGTATGGCGCTTGGGTTAAATAGATCCAGCGGAGTTAATAGTTTGAGCGACATTTGAAGAATGTGTATGAGGAAAAAGTATAATGAAATCAAAAAAGAAAACGCTATGCGAAAATATTTAGCCAATTCTGTCCTGGTAGTTTCAATGCTTTTTGGCTCCTGTTCCCAACCTCAAGATCGTCAAACACAAGATCCCAGCCCTGATGTAGAAGTTAATGAGCAGAGTAATCATGGATTTCCTGCGATTGAATTAAATAACGGAGCTAAGTGGGGAGCGAATCCTGAGACCACGAAGGGAATTGAGAATATGATTTTAATAGTAGAAGATTTTCAGGAATTAGAAGACTCTTCATACGGAGCTTTATCGGATGAGCTCGAATCGGAATTTATTCTCATTTTTAAGAATTGCACCATGAAGGGAGCTACGCATGATCAATTGCATAATTATCTGCTGCCCATGCGGGTTTTCTTCAAAAAGCTCACTTCGGATGATGTGGAAGTTCGTCGAACCAATTTGGGCCTTTTAAAGACTCATTTGAGCAAATACGATATGTATTTTGAGTAAGTGAATTTGCGATTCGAACGATCCTAGTCCGCTTGCTAGTCATTCGTATTTCTTCCAATTTTTTTTCTTGAATTAATCAAGAAATCTGCGCTCAAGCTAGGACGTGTAAATGGATTATTTTTGAAGCATAATAGAATGAGCTTCGCTCAATGATAAGAGAGTATTCGGACGTTAGCGATCAATTAAACGATTCTCTTCTCGAACCATACCTTTCGGTTGCCCCAGATTCAGTATCGTAAATGATGACCCCTTGGTTTTTGTCGTCGAGTTGTTCAACTAATAAGCCTTTTTGGTCCCAAACAGAGCTTTGCCCAACGGTTAAAATACTATCGCACGATCCAATGCAATTCGATAACAGAATAGGCGTATTATATTTTTCGGCCATTTTTGGGAAGTACTCGAGGGCTCTGTGAATTCCGCTTTGAGTCATTGCTACACTCGCAATATAGATGTCAAACCCACTTTTTTGAGCGTCTAAAAAGTGTTCTTCTTGCAGCGCTTCATAGCAAATTCCAAACGCAACCTTTTTTCCTTTAATGCTCAGAATGATTTGATTGGACCCGGCAGTGAAGTATGGAATTTCGTCGGGGTCTAGAATTTGCTTCGAATAAACAACGCTTTTCTGTTGGGGTTGGAAGAGTAACATGCTGATCCGTATTCCATCGGGGGAAGTTGTCGGCATTCCAATTCCAATCGTGATGTTTTTTTGATCGGAAAGTTCTCGGAAGGGATCAAAGAGTTTGTCGTTTATGTTCGCAGCCAGTTTTTGGGCTAAGGCGGTTTCGTAATTAGTTATTGAGAGTTCGGGGAATATGATAAGATCTGAGTTGAATTCAGAGGCTTGGTTTATCATGAGCAGATGGGTTTCAATATTTTCTTTGAGCCTTCCTTTCAATGACGCCGTTTGAGCAACACAAATTCTCATGTTTTGATTTCTCTTGGTTCTATTTACTACTACGGATAGTTAGGGAGAGAAGATAAATCTAATAGCGAATATTGCCTAACCTTCCTTTAAATGAATCGCATCTCCCGCAAAGGATAGCTTGAATTGGCTTCTTTCATCATCTAGGAAAGAACAACTCCGTACCTTAGCGCGGAACGAACAATGCAGCGCGTTCAACTTAAGAGGATAGGTATGAATTCATTTGAAGAGTTTAAAATCAAAAAGCAACTGCTCAATGCTGTTGCCGATCTAGGTTTTGAACAGCCTACGCCGATTCAAAGCGAAGCGTATTCAACCATTTTAAGTGGTCGCGATTTTGTCGGGATTGCCCAAACAGGAACGGGGAAAACAATAGCCTACCTATTGCCCATTCTACAAGATTTAAAGTACTCAGATCAACCCAATCCAAGGGTACTAATATTGGTACCTACCCGTGAATTGGTTATTCAGATCGTTGAAGAAATTGAAAAGCTCACGCCCTATATTACTATCCGCGCCTTGGGTGTATACGGAGGCACGAATATCAACACGCAAAAGAAAGCTGTGGCTGAGGGTCTGGACATTATCGTCGGTACTCCGCGCCGATTGTACGACTTGGCTTTGACCAATGTGTTACGCCTGAATGGAATCAAGAAGTTGGTGATTGATGAGGTGGATATCATGCTCGACTTTGGGTTTAAAACCCAATTGAAAAACATATTTGAATACCTACCGCGAAAGCGTCAGAACTTGCTGTTCTCTGCGACTATGACCACTTATGTAGATGAACTCATTGACACGTTTTTGATTAACCCGCTCAAAAAAACTATATCCATAAGTGGTACTCCATTGGATACGATTAGTCAAGAATGCTATGCTGTTCCCAATTTCTATACGAAAGCTAATTTATTGAACCTTTTGTTGGCCGATAAAGAGGCCTATGGGAAGGTGCTCGTTTTTGTACAGTCTAAAGTTACCGCGGATAGGCTTTTTGAAACACTAGATTTCACCTCGGAAATGTCGGTCATTCATTCTCGAAAAGAGCAAAACCATCGAATGAAATCTATTGAGAAATTTGTAGACGGGACCAGTCGAATATTGATTGCTACGGATGTAATCTCTCGAGGGATTGATATTGACAAAATTGATGTGGTCATCAGTTTTGATACTCCATTTTATCCAGAGAACTATATTCATCGTATTGGCCGAACAGGTAGAGCGGGGGAAGAAGGTCGTTCTATTCTCTTATACAGTGAAAAGGAGCTCCCGTTGAAAGACGCGATAGAGGAGTTAATGAAGTATGAAATTCCGCAGATGGAAATCCCACCGCAGGTGGAAATCAGTCAAGAATTAACCCCCGAAGAAGAGGAGAAACCGGCAGAGCAGGAGGAGTTATCCGATAAAAATGCGAAAGGGATTACTGGAGCTTCGTTTCATGAAAAATCGGAGAAGAATAAAAAGCAGAAAGCGGAGAAAAAGAGCTACAATACTCAATTGAAAGAGAAATATAAGAAGCCCCTACGTCGGGGCGATAAAATCCAGAATCGTAAGAAAAAGAGGAAGTAGGTTGTTTTATTTCCCCGATCAACCTGGCCTTGAGGGACCCATAAGTGAGTTGTTGCAGTAGTTCTGGTTTCCGCATGAGCTGTCTATTCCACTTGTACTGAAGGACAAGTGTTTTAGAGGTTCTTGTTGCTGTTAATCAGCGTTGGACGGACTCTTTTTCAGTTGTTCAATTCTACAAAGATGTAATTGGTTTTTTCTGAAAGGAGCATTGAGGGCCTTTTAGAAGGTAGCTAGAACAGTAATTTTTTGAGCCCAGGGTAGTCAGCGAACATCCGAATAGCCCATAGTAAAGTGCTAATGCTCGGGCTAAGAGTTGTCGTTTTTGAAATAAAATCTCTTCGGATTGACGGGGGTTATCGACGCTTCAAAAGCTGGCTAAAACAAAATGCCTTACAAGTCTAATTGATTGGTTTTCTGTATATTGTAATCGCAGAATACCTAGAAGCCATGAAAAAAGTCCTAAAAATTGTGGGCATTGGGGTCTTGTCCCTGGTGGTCCTTATCGGTGTTCTTGTATTGTACATCAGTTTCAGCGATATACCTTCGTACGAAATTGAACCGATTGAATTTCAGGCCCAAAAGACTCCTGAAGCCGTGGAGCGGGGAGAAAAACTAGCCACTATGCTATGTGCGGGATGCCATATGAATTGGGATTCTGGTACCCTTCGTGGAAAACGAATGATGGACGCTCCACCTGAGTTCGGAGTGGTGTTTTCCCAGAATATTACTCAAGACAAAAAGTATGGAATTGGCGAATGGACCGATGCTGAGCTTGTTTATTTATTGAGAACGGGCATAAAAAGAGATGGGCAATATTCCCCGCCGTACATGGCAAAACTACCCAATATGGCCGACGATGATATTAATGCCATTGTCGCATTTTTAAGTTCGGATCATCCGATGGTTGCTCCTGATGGAACGCCCGATACGCCCTGTGAGCCATCGATATTGACCAAAGCTCTTTGTTTAGGACCATTTAAACCCTTTCCAATGCCCGAAGAGCGCATCGAATTGCCGGATCCTGCAGATGAAGTCGCGCTTGGAAAGTACTTGGCGATAAACCTAGAATGCTTTTCGTGCCATTCAGCCGACTTTAAAACGAATGATTTCTTAAACCCAGAAAATAGCCCTGGATACTTCGCCGGAGGAAATAAACCGCTCGATCTTGAAGGAAGGGTTAGGCTTACCGGAAATTTGACGCCCGATAAAGAAACAGGTATCGGCTCTTGGACAAAGAACCAATTTGTTCAGGCAGTTCGATTCGGTCAAAAAGAAGGAGAAAACGCGCTTCAGTATCCAATGATGCCCTATTCTCAGCTAACGAATGAAGAGGCGGGAGCCATCTTTTCTTATTTGCAAACAATTCCGCCAATTAAGAACAAGGTGGAAAGATCTATTTATTAGAATCTACGTGCTTCGTATATTCAATAGCGCTTGAAGGTAAACTTTGTTTTTACTTTGATCTCTTGACCGTCTTTTTCGAACAACGGGTAGGCGAGAAAAGGGATAGATCCGGCCGCAGGCCGAGGATCTACTTCGAAATCGCGCCCACGAGTAAACTCGATTCGATTGGCAGGGTGATGCCCGAAATAATAGGTGGCAAGAGCAGTGTATTTGTTTCCTTCGCTGATATCGACGGGCCACCATTTTCCTTCGGCGTAAAATTCTGCCCAGCAATGGTAGCCATCTACTCCGCCGTTGTCTCGATTCGAAGGAATAGCAGCGCCAATGGCGAAGCGCGCAGGAATCCCCGATGAGCGTGCGAGTGAAATGAACAGTGAATGAAATTCTGTGCAGTTTCCAGAGCGCGAATCGCAGGCGTAGTTGGCATCGCCGGTTCCGTATTTCCCTTGCTTGGCATAACGCAAATTATCAATGATGTAATCATAAAGTGCCCGAGCTTTCATCAGGTTGCTTTCGTTTTGTTTTAATGCGAGTACTGAGTCGGCAATAACTGAAAAACGACCTCCGGTCGGAAGTAAAAGCGAGGAGGTTAGGTATAAATCTAAATCGGGTTTTGGAGCGGCGTACGGACCTTTCTCGGTCCGACGAACATCGTACACAAACACAACCGAATCACCGCTGTTTTCGGAGTTCAGTTCAAAGTACTGAATAGTATTGCCATAAACAGGTTCCGTGAGTATTTGCATGGATCCGCTCCGTTTTGCTTCGACGAGTTCAATGGTTTGAAATTCATCAGACTGCGGAATTGGGATCCACATTTGAGCGGTGTTCTCAATTTTGGGTAATTGAAGAGCGTAACGAAAGGTGAAGTGATCATTACCTTCAATAACGCCAAGTAAATCGGACGTAGCCCCAGTAACAGGCACGCGACGCCATACTTTGTCGTCGCCTTTTTTCCAGGTGTAGTAGGGTTTTCCATTGAGCTTGTGAACGGTGGTCTGACTAACATTCATGTTGCCCGGTTCTCCTTTTAAAAAGAAATCGACGTCGTACACATCGCCAGTACTATCGGCTAAATCGACGCAGGCAAAGTAGCTTTTAGGCCCGAGGACCGATAAGTATTCGGTGTGAACGCGAACTAGCTTCAAATTGAGGTCGAGCGTGTCCGTTTCGATGTGGAAGTACCCGTCGTTTGCGTCGGTTTCATTTTTAATATGAGCGCGGATTCCTTCTTCGACTTCAGCGATGGAGACTTTTGCTTTTGTTGGGGCCGATTCAAGCTTTTTAGTTTCGATAGGTTTTGTTTCGTCGGTGCATGCAGAGAGCAACACAACAAATAACAGAAGTTGAGGTAAAAGCGCGATTTTCATATGCCGTGGATTAACGATTCGAAGGTACGGGATCGATTTTAAAAGTCTGTATGGCTTTGGAAGCTTTGGTGATCGACTCGTACTATGGTTCGGGGTTTTTGCCGCCGACCAATGATTTTGTTCGGGGCAAAAGCGGTGTGTATCAAATCTTGCCGCTAGGCAAGGAAATATATGGCCCTACGGGCCGATCGTTTTGGAACCATACTTCGTGGTTTAGTGGCGCACCGCGTTCCGATAACGCTTACGGACGCTATTCCTGGTGCATTGATGGTGCCGCTTCCAGAGACGGAGAAATTGGAAATATGTATTAGTATTTAGCGGAACTATATACAACGCATTAAGCAAAATTGCCTATTTGAGGAGGTGACGCGAGTATCCTTTTTGACCGTGAATTTTTTGCCGTATTCCGCTTGTAAACGGGCGCGAACAATAGGCTAAAACGATTAGGTCTCAGCTAATCATGCGCTAATCAATCTATTAATTTCTTAGAGTTATGAACTTTTTGTACTTTCAGAATGTTCTGAAAAAAATAAAAATCAAAAATTATGTTAGCATTAGACGTTCTTACAATCCCAAAGGATGACGCGGTAGCGTTCACGTTTTTTACTGGATACATGGCTATGATGGCCGCATCCATATTTTTCTTCTTCGAAAGAAGCAGAGTAGACGGAAAGTGGCAGCTTTCGCTGTTGGTTTCCGGTCTCATTACTTTTATCGCAGCAGTACATTACTATTACATGCGCGATTACTATCTCGCCACAGGTGAGAATCCGACCGTATTGAGGTACATCGACTGGACCTTGACGGTTCCGTTAATGTGCGTAGAGTTTTACCTACTCACGAAGGCGGCTGGTGCCAAGGTAGGTCTCCTCTGGAAGTTGATCTTCGCTTCAGTATGGATGTTGGTTGCCGGGTATATCGGTGAAGCCTTTAATCCAGAAGGTGGAGATACCATGCACTCTGTGTTGTGGGGATTCTTATCCACAATTGGTTATGTATACATTCTCTATACCGCCTGGTATGGTGAAGTAGCGAAATTAGCTGAAGCTAGTAACAATGCGGTAGTCAAACGAGGAGTGAGAACGCTCGCTTGGTTTGTGCTCGTAGGATGGGCTATTTATCCGATCGGATACATGTGTATGCCGGGCGGATGGTTGAATACTTCATTAGGTTGGGGTTCAGAAAATGTCGATCTCTTCTATAACATCGCCGATGCCATTAATAAAATTGGCTTTGGATTAGTGGTCTATAACATCGCTATTTCGTCAACACCGAAAGTGAAAACTGCATAATTAAATACCCCCATGTTCAAAAGAGCATGGGGGTTATTTTTTTCTCATGACTCGAGCCATTTTCCTTTTCATATCCAGCCTTCTTTTGTTGCTTCCTTTCGTTGGTAGCGAAGGGGCTATTTCTATTTCGAGTCAGATGATTTTGTGTGTTCCGCTCTTGCTTTTTCTAGGCATTCCTCATGGAGCAATAGATAATGTTCTTTACTTGCGAAAACATAAAACAAAGAATGCACTCTTTATAGGTGTTTATGTCTTTATCGTTGGATTGAATATTCTTATCTGGATCTTGTCGCCCAGTATTGCCTACGTTCTGTTCCTGGTATTGTCGGCTTATCATTTTGGTCAATCGCAGTTTTCACAGTATTTCAAGAATCAGTTGTTTGATCACAAAGCCCTGTATTTCTTTTGGGGACTAGCTGTACTCTTTGGGTTTGTCTTGTTCAATCTGGACGAGATAAACGGAATAATGATTCAATACGAGGAATTTGCTGTTTTTAGCCCCTTGCATCAAAAAATAGGGATGCAAATCGGTTTTGCGAGCTCACTAGCGGTCGCAATCGGTTTTAAATTAAAGTTAACCCTTCAAAAAACGATGACCATCGAGAATTTTCTCATGGAGCTTCTGGTACTTGGACTTATTCTTGTCTGTTTCTATTTAATGCCCTTGTTAATTGGGTTTACTCTTTACTTCGTGATACTGCACTCATTCAAGGTGCTTAGAGAAGAATACCAATTTTTAAACATCGAACGGGAAGTGAACTCCTTAAAGAGTTTTATTGTCTTGCTGGCGCCCTTCACGCTGCTTTCTATAATAGGCATCGCCTTTATGTTCGGGCTTATCCATTTCGATATATTATCTATATCCTATGGTTACTGCCTCATCATAATAATCTCCTCGATTACCCTACCGCATGTATTTGTCATGAATCGCTTTTACGACTTACTATCGTACCGAAAGGCGGTTTAAGTAGCGGTTCCTAGCGGAACGATTTTAAACCATCTCCGCAACCACAAAAAAACTACCTCCAACAAGGATAATATCTTCTGTTCCTGCTGCTTTTTTCGCTGCCTCTACAGCTCCACGAACGGTTTTAAATGCTTGGCCTGTTAGTCCGACCGAGCGCGCTAGATCTTGTAGTTCATTTTCGGGAAGCGCGCGAGGAATATCGGCTCTCGTGAAATAATAGCGGGCGTTTTTTGGATAGAGATTTAAAAGTACTCCCAGATCTTTATCATTCACAAACCCGAGAACAAAATGCATCATTTCGGGCGTTTCGGTTTTCATTCGGTCGAGCAAATAGGGGAGTGCTTCTGCATTGTGTCCTCCATCGAGAATAACCTTTGGGTTTTCTTGAATCACTTGCCATCGACCTTGTAGGCCTGTCGACGGAAGCACAGATGTGAATCCGACCGCTAGGTCGGTATCATTTATAGACAGCGAGCCTGGCAAGGACCGGTACACTTTGATTGCCGCCGCCGCTGTTCTCAAATTCTTATGCTGATAAGGGCCGGTTAAATCCGATTCGGGCAAATCGATATCCATTTCTTCCGCAAAATAAATAGGCGCACCAACTTCTTCTGCTTTCGCGCGAAAAACGGGTTCCGTTTCGAAGTGCTTTTCCCCTATAATTACGGGAATACCCGCCTTTATGATTCCCGCTTTTTCGGAGGCAATTTGGGCTAACGAATCGCCCAAAAACTTCTGATGGTCATGCCCAATATTAGTGATCACACAAAGCTCTGGAGTAAGCACATTGGTTGAATCGAGCCGACCGCCCATGCCGACCTCAATGATAGCGATATCGGGCCGAGTTCTGCGGAAGTATTCGAAAGCCAAGCCCACGGTCATTTCAAAGAAGCTAATGTGATTGGTTTCGAACCACGGCCGATGTTCGTTTATGAAGTCGACGACCGATTCCTCGGAAATCATTCGACCCCTTCTCGGGTCTTCTTTCGAGCTTAGTTTAATACGTTCTCTGAAATCTTTAAGATGTGGGGAGGTATAGAGTCCGGTCGAGTAATCATTTGCCATGAATACACTCGCCAGTGCATGACTTACGGATCCTTTACCATTGGTGCCCGCTACGTGAATGCTTTTAAAGGAATCTTCCGGATTGCCCAAATGGGCCATTAAATTGAGGGTAGCTTGTAAATCGGCTTTATATGCAGCCCCACCTACCCGCTGATACATTGGCAATTGGTTAAAAAGCCACGTCAAAGTTTCCGGATAATTCATGACTTATTTGCGAGAGAACGAGTAAATGATTCTACCGATCTGCTGTTCGGGGGCGTTGATGTCGCCTTCCCATTTTGTCTTCAAGGCGGCCTCTTTCGCTTTGCCTAATAAACAAGCCGCTGTATTCGTTGTTCCGCGATCTCCCGCCTCGGCGCGAACGACGTTTCCTTTTCGATCGACCCAAATTTTCACAACTACTTTTCCTTCTTCGTCACAGGTATATTCGGGCTTGGGTTTCGCCAAGGCATTTCGGCCACCGAGCTGATAATTTCCACTATCGCCTAACCCTCCGTTACCTTGATAATTGGGTGCATTTGGATTCCCGGTAGGGTCGCCCATATCGCCACTTCCTTGAGCATCGCCTTCATTACTGCTATTGCTGTTGTTAAAGAAGTCGTTGAGCGTATTATTTAGCTCATCACTCGGCTTGGGTTCTTCGGGCTTTTTCTCTTTTTCCGGAGCAGCTTGTTCTTGCGGTTTTTCGTTTGAAATAGCCACCGTTTCCATATCGTCTTGCGTGGCAATTTCTTCAATTTGATCGGCCGTTTCGCTTTCCACAGGAACATCCGGAACATCGCGTTCCACTTCGTTTGTATTCGTGTTCTGCGTTTTTGTCGGGGCCTGCGGCCCGAAGGCTGCTTCTACATTTCCGAAGTTGATAGCGATCCCATCTTCGGGTGGTGGAACCATGTATTTGAGCCCAAAGAAGAAAAATAGGACAAGCAAGGTTACGTGGATCCCGATGGTCCACATTAAGCCTTTCCTTTTATCTTTTTCGTCTCCAACCACTGTGAGTAGTTTTAAGTTTTTAGTTCATAGTTCATAGTTCAGAATTTTCGGTTCTGTGTTTTAAAGAATCTGTTTGGATGTTTGGTTATTTGATTTCAATTGAAAAACAAGTAACCAACCAGCACCTTAAAACTATGAACTAGCAACTATGAATTATGACCTACTTCGGTTCCGTTGCCAGAACAATTTTATATTGATTCCGATAGGCTATATCCATTACTTGAACGGCATATTCAATCGGGACTCCTTTTTCAACACGCAATACAATAGTTGATTCCTCAGCACCTTGCAACACATTCATTAGGGCTGATTCTAATAATTCTGGAGCAATAGCATCGCGATCAATAAAAAAGTTGAGCTCGCGATCAATACTAACCGAGGTGCTTTGCTTTTTAACCGTTTTCGCTTTGCTTTGAGGTAAAACCAGATCTAATGCGTTGGTCGTTACCAAGGTGGAAGTAAGCATGAAAAAAATCAACAGCAAGAACACGATATCCGTCATGCTCGACATGGCGAATTCAGCACTTACTTTATTTCGACTTCTTAAATTCATTAGGCCACAGGTTCGTGAAGTAGATCCAAGAACTCAGTAGAACGGGCTTCCATTTTAAAGATCACCTTTTCTACTTTAGACACCAATAAGTTATATCCGATGTAGGCTACGATACCCACAATCAGACCGGCTACGGTCGTGGTCATCGCCGTGTAAATTCCCTGCGAAAGCATTTCCACGTTGATTTGCCCACCGGCGTTCGCCATTTCGTGAAAAGCTAGAATCATTCCGATTACCGTCCCTAAGAATCCGATCATTGGCGCCGCTCCCGAGATAGTAGCCAGTGTCGCCAAGTTCGACTCCATCGAGTAGACTTCCAACTTACCAGTATTTTCAATAGCTGCGGAGATATCATTTAACGGTTTTCCAATGCGCGAAATTCCCTTTTCGATCATACGAGCAATGGGGGTATTCGTTCTTTTGCAGAGGTCTTGTGCGCTGCTCAACTTTCCTTCTTTCACGTAATCGCGAATGTTGTTCATGAAATTCTCATCTTCCAAAGAGGCTTTCTTTATGGCATTGTATCGCTCCACAAATATGTAAACGGCCAAAATAGAGAGCACGAATAATACAAACATTACAATTTGACCCCCAATGCCACCACTGGTAATCAATTCGATAATCGATAATGTTTTTTCTTGAACGGCAGCGGTCGTATCGGACGCTGCACTTAGGTTGTTGATTTGTAACAAGTTCACGTATTCAGTGATTTGGTTTGTTCGTAAAACGGTCGAGTCGACTTAACTATTGCCTTAACGCAATAAGGTCGTCTCCAAGATATACCATCCAGCCCCAGCAAGGTATCCTAAAATAGCCAAGAGGCTGATGCGTTTCATGTACCAAATAAAGTCAATTTTCTCGATACCCATAACCGCCACTCCGGCAGCTGATCCAATAATCAATGCAGAACCCCCGGTACCCGCGCAATAAGCCAAAAACTCCCAAAACAATCCGTCCGTAACAAAGAAACCGGTTCCTCCTACATCGTACATACCCATAGCCGCAGCTACTAAAGGAACGTTATCCACAATAGCGGAAAGCAATCCAATAACCATGGAAACAATGTATACACCGCTTGCTTCTGAAGTACCAATGGTATTATCCAGCGTATTGGCCAACTGACCTAATTGTCCGGCACTTTGCAATGAGGCGACCGCTAAAAGAATTCCGAGGAAGAATAGTACAGAGGCAGTATCGATTTTTCGCAGTACGCTAATAACCAATAGTTGCTGTTTTTCATGGTACTCTTTGCCGTGGTGCAAACGTTCAGTAACTACCCATAGGACGCCCAAACTCAGCATCATTCCCATAAATGGAGGCAGGTGTGTTACTGTTTTGAAAAGGGGGACAAACAGAAGTCCAGCAACCCCCAAAAAGAAGATAATCTTTCGCTCACGATCGTTTACTTGCACTTCATGCGTATGCACACCGGTTACTTTTTCGGGGCGCTCGACGGTTCCTTTCATGGTAAAAGAAAGCACGATCATAGGGACTAACAAACAAACCAAGCTGCTGATGAAGATATTCACGATAATAGCGCTAGCGGTAATTTGACCACCAATCCACAACATGGTTGTAGTCACATCTCCAATGGGAGACCAAGCACCACCGGCATTCGCAGCTACCACAACGATACCCGCAAACATCCACCGCGTTTCTTTGTCCTTAATCAATTTGCGGAGCAATGAAACCATCACAATCGAGGTCGTTAAGTTATCCAATACAGCACTAAAGAAGAAAGTAAGAATGGCAATGATCCAAAGCAGCTTAATCTTCTTTGTAGTGGTGATTCGATCTGTAATTACCGCGAATCCTTCATGGGCATCCACCGTTTCAACGATTGTCATAGCGCCCATTAAGAAAAATAGGATACTGGCAATTTCACTGAGATGTTCCAATAAATGATGCTCGTATCCATGTTCCACATTAAAGTGTTCCATGGCTGCGTAAAGCGCCCAACAAACCACACCAGTGACTAGGGCCGAAGCGGCTTTGTCAATTTTTAATGGATGTTCTAGTGCAATAGCGAGGTAACCTAGAACAAAAACGACGATCATAGCGATGTACATAACTCAGGAGATATAGAGGTGAAACAGAATTAGATCAATTGATTCAAGGCGATTTCAAAAGCTGTTTGAGCTATTTTGGTTTTGCTCGAATTTGTGTTAAACGATTTTTCCAAGGCGGCGCGAATGGTTTCGCTTGTATCAGTAAATATTGCATCATCACTCAATTCCACGTCGCTTTGCATCAGATAAGCAAAAACACGAGCCATACCGCAGTTAGAAATGAAGTCTGGAACAATGCTAATTTTATTATCTACCTTTTCAGCAATCGGACCAAAGAAAATCTCTTTATCCGCAAAGGGCACATTCGCGCCGCAGGCGATAACCTCCAAACCGGTTGCAATAAGTCGATCCGCTTGCTCTTGAGTGATTAATCTGGAAGCTGCACAGGGTAAAAAGACCTCTGTTTGTAAATCCCAAATGCGGTCGTTTACTTCATCAAAAGAAAGCATCTCAAATGCTGAACTAGCGAGTGTGTTACCCGCTTTTTCATTGAATAAGCTTGTCATTTCGTCCATGGTGAATCCTTTTTCGTTGATGATTCCACCCGATCGATCAATGATTCCAACTACCTGGCCGCCAGCTTGAGTTATGTAGAATCCGGCAGCGGCGCCAACATTCCCCCAGCCCTGCACAATTACTTTTTTCCCCTTCACGGACCCGCCGTAAACATCGTAGTAATGGCGAACAGATTCAGATACGCCCCATCCGGTAATCATATCCGCGATCACATATTTTCTACTGAGATCAGGAGAGTACTGCGCGTCTTCAATTACTTTGCTTACACCCTGGCGCAGCTGCCCAATTTTATGTATTTTCTCGTTGTCGCGCGGACTAAAATGACCTTGAAGTACGCCTTCCTGCGGGTGCCAAAGTCCATAATCTTCGGTGATCGGAATTACTTCATGGATTTCATCAACATTGAGGTCACCGCCTGTTCCGTAATAATTTTTCAGTAAAGGAATGACCGCTTTGTACCAGCGTTTTAGGACGTCTTTCTTGCGTGGATCACTCGGATCAAAGTTAATTCCTGACTTTGCCCCGCCGATGGCCGGACCCGAAACGGTGAATTTAACTTCCATAGTTTTGGCTAGTGAAAGTACCTCGTGGCGATTTAATCCAGGGCGCATACGTGTTCCACCACCAGCGGCTCCTCCTCGGAGCGAATTAATAACCACCCAGCCTTCAGCGTCCGTTTCTGAATCGTTCCATTCAAAGACGATTTCTGGCTTCTTGTTTTCGAATTTGTCGAGTAATTCTTTCATATTACTTTCTTTGCGTGGTGCGTTTTGTGCCTGCGGCACGATACGTGGCGCAAAGGTAAAAAACTAAGCTTCCGAGAAGTTATGCAAGAGTGAAAAATGTACTAAGGAAAACAGATCGTTCCGGCGGAATGATTTTTACTGGCGCCGGTCACGCTTGAGAGTACATTCACTTCCCCGTAGCTCCTCAGCATTCCTAAGAAAGCAAAGATAATAGCCTCTTTGAAATCAACGGTAGTTGAATCGGGAACGTGAAGCTCGGGTCCTCCATAAGATCGAGCCGTTTCCATCCAAAATTGGTTATAAACGCCTCCGCCAGTGACCAAAACCTTTTGAAAATGCCGACCAAATTGCGCCCACTGATAGGCCGAATGATGTACAACGGTATGAAGTAAATCGGGTAGGGGAGCGTCACCAAAGAAAGGTTTGTAGGCGAGGTCAATAAATTCCCTTCCGAGCGATTTTGGTCCTTGTTCTTTGTAAAAAGGAAGACTATTCCATTTTTCGAAGAGCCCTGGGATGAGTTTTCCTGTGCGCGCAATATTTCCAGAATCGTCGAAAGACATATCCATACGTTGAGCCAGTGCGTTTAAAACAATGTTCATAGGCCCGATGTCACAAGCCAACCTCTTTCCTTTTTCTGTCCAACTGGCATTCATAAAGCCACCCAAATTAAGGCAAGCGTCGTATTGGTTAAAAAGGTGTAAATCGCCCATTGGAACTAAAGGGGCACCTTGACCACCTAGGTCTACATCGGGCTGTCGAAAGTTGTAAACGACCTCGATTCCGGTACGTTTCGCTATTTCCGCCCCACGACCAATTTGAATGGAGCATCCGCCCGAGGAGGGCGGTAAAAAAGATTTTATATGTTCGGATAATTCAACAGAAGGATCAGGAATATGATGAACGGTATGGCCATGACTACTGATGAGATCCGCCGATTCGGAACCCAGAAAATCGAGGCATTGATCGGCAAGCCATCGGCCGTAATCAATATCAAGCCCGGAAAGATCATTTTTAGAAAGTAAATGACTTGAGCCTAATTTCCTTCGCCATGACTCGGAGTATTCGCGGGTTTGGGCTTTTAAAACTTCGTAGGACCATTTGAAAAGTGGCTCCTGAGAGCGGTGATCAGATAAATGTGAATTTGCGCTTTCTAATTCGGTTCCATGAAACGATACAAGCACTAAATCAAGGCCATCAAGTGAGGTGCCCGACATTAAACCAAGTACCCGATGTGAGATTGCACGACCCATATTTCAATGTTACAATTTTCTTCAAAACCATTACCTTTGTCGGCCTGTTATTCACTACACATTTAAAATAATTTCTGATGAGTTTCGAATTGACTGAAGAGCATATAATGATTCGCGATACTGCGCGAGAATTTGCCCAAAATGAATTGTTGCCAGGTGTTATCGATCGCGATAATGAGCAGCGCTTCCCGACCGAGGAAATTAAAAAAATGGGTGAATTGGGATTTATGGGTATGATGGTTGATCCTGCCTACAATGGAGGAGGAATGGATACGCTGAGCTATGTTCTTGCGATGGAAGAAATATCTAAAATAGATGCGTCTTGTTCTGTTGCTATGTCTGTAAATAACTCACTTGTTTGCTGGGGGCTCGATAAATTTGGGAGTCCTGAACAAAAGGAAAAGTATTTAAAGCCATTGGCTGCCGGAGAAATAATTGGAGCTTTTTGCTTGTCCGAACCTGAAGCCGGGTCCGATGCTACCAGTCAAAGAACTACGGCCGAAGATAAAGGTGATTATTACTTGCTCAACGGAAATAAGAACTGGATTACCAATGGGAATTCAGCGTCTGTGTACTTAGTAATGGCCCAAACGGATCGCGATAAAGGTCATCGAGGTATCAATTGCCTTATCGTTGAAAAGGGTATGGAAGGGTTCGAAGTAGGTAAGAAAGAAGATAAATTGGGAATCCGTGGGTCCGATACACACAGTTTGATGTTTACCGACGTAAAAGTTCCCAAAGAGAACCGCATCGGCGAAGATGGATTCGGTTTCAAGTTTGCAATGAAAACCCTTAGTGGTGGACGTATTGGTATTGCTGCACAGGCACTTGGAATTGCCAGTGGTGCTTTTGAACTCGCTAAAAAGTATGCAACGGAGCGCACTACATTTGGCAAGCGTATAGCCGACCACCAAGCAATAGCCTTTAAATTAGCGGATATGGCTACAAAAATTGAAGCCGCACGATTGTTGATTTACAAAGCAGCAGCATTGAAAGATGCCGGTAAGAACTTTGACAAGGAAAGTGCAATGGCAAAATTATTTGCATCAGAAGCGGCAATGTGGGTCACCACTGAAGCAGTTCAAGTTCATGGAGGCTATGGCTACGTGAAAGAATATCACGTAGAACGCCTAATGCGCGATGCGAAAATTACTCAGATTTATGAAGGTACTTCTGAGATTCAAAGAATTGTAATTTCACGCGCTGTAATTAACGAGTAAGCCTAAAGGAAAGGAATTAAGCGCTCCAATTGGATGCCGCGTGAACCTTTTAATAGAACGGTACATTTTTCTAGAGGTTCAGATTTCCAAAAGGTCTGAACCTCTTTTGTATCTGTAAAACTCAAAAAGGTTTCAGGTCGCTCCGTAGCCGCGAACAAAGGGCCTATCAAAACAACTTTTTCGATCTTTTTTTCGATGAGTAAGTCCACAACCTTTTGATGTTCAATTCCGCTCTCTTCGCCTAATTCAAGCATATCGCCCAGTACTACGGCCCTAGAATTAAAGCTATCCAAGTTGAGTATAGCAACTTCCATACTAGAGGGATTGGCATTGTAGCAATCTACAATTAGGTCATTGTGCTTGCCCTTCTGGAACTGCGATCGATTCAGCGTAGGCGCATACGACTCAATTCCAGCAATAATGTCGGTATCACCGATTTTAAAAGTCTTTCCGATTAACACGGCGTACGCCAAATTTGTGTAGTTATAAATGCCTGTTAGCTGAGATAAGGCTTTGTGATAAGCCCATGCTACTCCGGTTCGCTGAGCGCTTTCAAAGGGGTTTATTACAAGGTCTCCGGTTTCTTTTCCAAAGGTGTACCTTTTTATTCCTTCGGAACGATGCATTTGTTCCAGTTCATCGGAACAAACGAAGGCCGTTTTTGAGTTTTTGCGGAGGAAATCGTACAACTCACTCTTTCCCTTTTTTACACCTTCGATGCCGCCAAACCCTTCAAGATGTGCTTTGCCAAAGTTGGTTATGAATCCGTAGTCCGGCTCACAAATGGAACAAAGAAATTCAATCTCCTTTTGATGATTGGCGCCCATTTCGATTACAGCAAATTCATGATGCTCGTCCACTTCGAGCAGACTTAGGGGAACTCCGATGTGGTTATTTAAATTTCCTTTCGTAGCGTAAACAGAATACTTTTGACGAAGCACGCTCGCTAAGAGTTCCTTACTAGTGGTTTTTCCGTTTGATCCAGTTAATCCGATCACTGGAATACTCAATTGCCTCCTATGGTGTTGCGCAAGGGCTTGAAGTGTTTGTAAAACATCTTCTACAAGAATGGTATTCTTCCCGGAATATTCGTCCTGATCAATTATAGCAAAAGCGGCCCCTTTCTCGATGGCTTCAGTAGCAAATTCGTTTCCGTTAAAGCGATCTCCTTTTAATGCGAAGAAAATACAGCCGGGTTCAATCACTCGGGTATCGGTTGTAACCACCCGGTGAGACCGATAAATTTGATAGAGTTTTTCAGTAGTCATAGCAAAAAAAATCCCCCCGATAGGTCGGGGGGGATAAACTTACTTATTTCTTGAGAAGTTATTTGCGACCGTTAATGGAAGGTTCGCCCACTCGGTGCATAGCACAGCGGAATCCAATGTCATCAGTCGACATATCCTCCTCGAGGTAACGTCGCGTACCTGGAACTAACCAATAGGCGCGATCTTTCCATGATCCTCCTTTATACACACGCACTTGGTCGTTATATAAGCTTGTTCGGGCATAGTCGTACATCGCCGCTTCGCCTTCGGGTACTTGACCTTTGTCATAGTAGATGCTCGACTCAACATCGCCGTCTAAATAGTTACGTACATCGCTTCTTTTGTAATTGCGACGTCCCAATACTTCTTCTTCGCTTACTTCTCTCTTCACCATGTTTCCTAAAGAATCAACCGGCTGAATGTAACCTTCTTCATCTTTATCCCACGTTTTGTATACGTTACCGCGGTATGCTCGGAAATCATTCATGTCCTCCATACTCAATGGTCGATAAACATCGGCCACCCATTCATTCACATTTCCTGCCATGTCGTACAATCCAAAATCATTCGGAGGGAACATTTTTACAGGAGCAGTAACATCGTAACCGTCGTTCAAATAACCACCGATACCCATGTTGTCACCGCGACCTCTTTTGTAGTTCGCAAGCATGTCTCCTTTGTATTTGTTCTCCGGATTACGCAAACTTTGACCATCCCACGGGTATTGTCTTTTCTGAGTAACACGCTCGTATTCGGTGTTACCAATAAGAGCTAAGCTGGCGTATTCCCACTCCGCTTCTGTAGGGAGACGGTACTTAGGTAAAATGATTCCATCTTCCATTTTCACATGTCTTCCGGCATCTCCAGCACCATCAGGATTATAATCTGGAAGGTTCTTTTTCACTTCGCCAACGTATTGACCATATAGGTACGCATCGGTGTCGAAGTTGTCATCATCGTATTGATTCGGATTGGTTCGAAGAATTCCTTCGGCAACCAATATCTGTTCGTTTACGCGATCTGTTCTCCAGTCGCAATAATCATTGGCTTGTAACCAGCTAACGCCAACCACCGGATAGAAGTTATACGCCGGGTGACGCAAATAGGTCTCAACATAGGGTTCGTTGTACGCTAATTCAGATCGCCAAACCAACGTGTCGGGCAAGGCTTTTTCATATACTTCGGGATAGCTGTAGAAATAAACGCGATTTAGCCAATATAAATATTCGCGATACGCAATGTTCGTCACTTCCGTTTCGTCCATGTAAAAAGACGATACAGTCACACGACGCGGAATATTATCCCAATCGTACATCACATCCATTTCAACACGCCCCATAGTGAAGGATCCACCCTCAACAAAAACTAATCCGGGACCCGTTTCTTGACCACCGTAGTTCAAGTTGGCTTCAAAGCCACCATTTTTGGAATCATTATATCCCCAACCTGTTGTTGACGATTGTTCCTTACAACCAGTAAACGCAGCCATGGTCATAACGACCAAAGCTCCGCGCATCAGATTTCTAGTATTCAAAATCTTCATATTAAAGTCATTTGCTGTGCAAAGGTAAACTAGAACCTTGGACAGTTTATTGTTTTAAACTTTTTCTTTTTAGGTCTACACTCAAATTGATAGCTGAGTGAAATTTCGTGCGCTCCACCTTCTTGATTCGTGAATTCGCTCACCGTGTAGTCGTAACTATAACCTATAGCAATCTCATCCGTCGGCTGGAATCCAACTAAAACAACCAATGCATCAGCATTGGTAACATTGTGACGGAAACTTAAACCACCAGTGATCACCCCTCGCGTTACGGAGAGCAAGAAATTCAATTGTTGAAACTCTCCTTGTTGCTGGTACAAAACACCCGGATTTAATGTTGTTTGAGGTCCAGAAGCCAATCGCGATCCTCCTAATGGAATACTTGCACCTCCATGAAAAGTCATTTTCATTGGTAGAGTAGATTCTACAAGAAATGGATCATCAGGCTGGGTAAGGTGGTGGAAAGCCCCTCCGAAATAGAAGTTGTCGGTGAATAATACAAATCCCGTGGATAGATCCACATGGCCTACCTGGTCTTCACCTTGAATTTCTTGAGTCGGTTTAACAAAACCGTATAAATTGTCAATTTGATCACCAAAACGAAGGGATCCCCAGTCTAAAGTTCTTTGACGATATCCGGCTTGAAAACCTGCCAAAAGCGAAACTTTTCTTGAAATGGTTAAGTGGTAACTGTAAATCGCGCTGACTTCGGTAATTCCGAGCGTACCGTCACCGGCCTGATCGTTCGTAATTAACAAACCCAATCCACCGCTAATTCCGTCTACGAATTGATCATAAGAAGCCCCAATGGTGCGGAAAGCTCCCAGAGCAGGGTATTGATTCCGATAAATCATATTGACTTTCGGACACTTAGTAGCTCCGGCCATTGCCGGGTTTAGGTATAGCGGATTCGCATAGAACTGCGAAAAGTGCGGATCTTGTGCAAATAGCGAGCCGGCACTTAACAAGAGTGCCATTCCTAACGCGAATATATATTTCATCATCATGCCTTAATGAACCAACAATAATACGAATTCCTTTTCTATTGACGTAAAACAAAACAAAAGGGTGGGTTCTCATGTAAGAGGATTAATTTTGCACCAACCATAATTAATTGACCTTCGTCTCGTTTCAAGAAGGAAAACCATCCATACATGCGCACACTGTCTTTTCTATTAATCCTCATCGGATTTGCTACTTCGGCCCAATCGAAAGGGGAGCTCACTGAAATTAAATGGACCGAACCGGTATCATTTAGTACACCGGGTGAAACGTTTATTGCACTTCACTTTGAAAAAGCTCAGTACGAATGGTCGGAAACAAAACTGCCTGGGTTTTATGATCAAAGATCGATTCCTGGGACTCCAGAGACCGTTGAAATTAACTTGACAAACCTTTCTTTTGAGCCTTTAAGTGCAGCCGAAAGGGCTTTGGTTGCAAACATGAGCATTGGAAACGAGGTGCTCTATGAAGGCTCCGTAAACTACATTCGAAAAAAAGCTTTTGCTCGACTTAAATTGATTCCAGTTCGAAAGAATCCGAATTCGGGAGCACTTGAAAAGCTTGTGTCTTTTAGTTGGAACGCCACTCCGCAAGGGAATATATCGGCCCGAAGGGCCAGAAATAATTCATGGGCCAATAATTCGGTTCTCGCCTCTGGAGAATGGTACCGCGTTGGCGTTGTAAAAACGGGAATGTTCAAATTGACGCCCGCATTTTTAAATGATTTAGGAATAAACACGGCAAGCCTCGATCCGCGAACGCTCAAAGTTTATGGAAATGGTGGGGGTGAGTTACCCGCATTAAATAGTGCCTTCCGGCACGATGATTTAGTAGAGAACGCCATCTTTGTTCAAGGAGAATCGGATGGTTCCATGGATGGAAACGACTTTGCACTGTTTTATGCAGAAGGACCGAACGAATGGGAATACGATTACGAAAGCGATCGATTTCGTCATCAGCGAAATAATTATGCGGATACCAATTACTATTACATCACTTTTGGAGGGGGCAATGGTAAGCGCGTATCCAATGTTGCGAGTGCTCCGGGAGCGCCTACCCATAATGTCACCACCTTTATCGATTACGCGCAACATGAAAACGACTGGACGAACCTCGTTGGATCTGGCCGTCAGTGGTTCGGGGAGTATTTTGACGTAACGCCCAGCTACAACTTCACCTTTGATTTTCCGAATCTCGATAATTCCGAACCGATTTGGATAAATGCTCGGGCTGTTGCTCGTGCGCCGGGTTCCACCAACATGAGTATTACGCCAAATTCCTCTTCATCGTCATTAACATTAAGCTTTAATGCCGTCAATCCGAGTCCCTCCGCTGACTACGTTGCCGCTTCAGAAAGAAGCGGTTCATTCTCCAATACATTGGCCAATAATGTTATTCTAACTGCGACTTATCTAGACAATGGCTTACCTGGTTCTATAGCGTGGCTCGATTATTTAGAGATTAATGTAACTCGTCAACTGATTCATTCGGGGTCCTTGACATCATTTCGAGATCCTCGGGTAATTGGGTCTGGAAACGTAGTCGCTTATGCACTGGGAAATGCCCAGAATGCAACGGTATGGGATATAACCAATCCACTATCTCCGCAGAGGGTTCAGGGGCAATTACAGGGCAGTACGTTTACCTTTTCTTCTTCTGGCGATACTCTTCGCGAATACCTTTCCTTTTCCGGGACTTCTTTTCCGACGCCCGCCGCTTATGGAAAAGTTGAAAACCAAAATCTGCATGGCGAGCCGGTATCTGAGTTAGTTATTGTTTCCCCGGGTAAGTTTTTATCCGAGGCGGATCGGTTGGCACAATTCCACCGCGATCATGATAACATGACGGTAAAGGTGGTAACGCCTCAAGAAATCTACAATGAATTTAGTTCCGGGAAACAAGATATATCGGCCATACGCGACTACATGCGGATGTATTACGAGCGCGCCGCAGGCGGTTCCGATTTACCCAATCATCTATTGCTCTTTGGCGATTGCTCGTACGATTACAAGGATATTTTGACCACAAATACGAATTTGGTACCCACATTTCAGAGTGGAGCAAGCTTTAGCCTTTATCAGTCGTTTTGCTCGGATGATTACTTTGGGAATTTGGATCCCAATGAAGGAGAATTCATTTTTGCTGATGCTACCGATCTATCGATCGGACGATTACCTGTAAAAACAAACTTAGAGGCGGCCCAGGTAGTCGATAAAATTCTGGCCTACCACAACGAGTCAAGTTTAGGCGATTGGACTCAAAAAGTTCTTTTCGTGGCAGACGACGTAGATGTATTTTGGGAGACCGTATTAATGACAGATGCCGATGGACTCGCAAATCGTTTAGATCAAGATTACCCCGATTTAAACATCGAAAAGATTTACACCGATAGTTACGTGCAACAAAGTAGCTCAGGAGGAGATCGTTACCCCGAGGCACAAGATGAAATTGGAAATAAAGTGGAGCAAGGTGTACTTCTTCTTAATTACGTGGGGCATGGAGGAGAAGTGGGGTGGGCGAGTGAAAGGATTCTCGAAGTGAACGATGTGCGTTCCTATGAAAACTTGGACCGTTTAAATGTAATGATGACGGTTACTTGTGAGTTTAGTAGAATTGACGATCCCGGTCGCGTTTCCGCCGGAGAATATGCTTTGCTGAATCCGAACGGCTGTTCCGTTGCTCTGTTCAGTACCATGCGCGTTGTATTTGTGGGACCGGCGAATTATTTGAATCGATTGTTCTATAACTACGCGTTTGAAAAAGATACGGATGGCGATTATTTCACCTTCGGTGAGATTATGAGGTTTACTAAAAACGCCTCAGGGACAACTTCGGATCGCAGAAAATTTGGTTTGCTGGGCGATCCTGCGATGCAATTCCATCGGCCAGAATATAGCGTGGCGATTTCGAGTGTGAACGGTGAACCCTTAAACAGTTTTAACGATACGCTGAGCGCGTTGAGTTTAGTGAGTGTTTCCGGAATCGTTCAGAACGAGTCGGGGCAGAAAGCGACCGATTTTAATGGGGCTCTATCCGCAACGGTTTTCGATAAATATACAGACCTGCAAACACTGGATAATTCAGGAGTTGCCGCACCTATCCCATTTGAGTTACAGAAAAATGTCATTTACAAAGGAAAAGCCACTGTAGTAAATGGCGATTGGAGTTATCAGTTTATTGTTCCGATCGATATCGCCTATCAAATTGATTATGGAAAGTTCTCCCATTACGCAAATCAAGGTTTAATTGACGCGGCCGGATCGTACCGCGAGGTATATATTGGAGGCACCAGTGATAATCCGATTACGGATTCTGAAGGACCTCGAATCGATTTATACATGAATGATGATCAATTCGTCTTTGGAGGAATCACGAATGAAGACCCGGATATATACGCGGTATTGTTCGACTCATTGGGTATTAATACGGTAGGGAATGGGATTGGGCACGACTTGATTGCAATTCTGGACAAAGAGTCAAATAATCCGATAGTCTTAAACGATTTTTACGAGGCAGATTTAAATAGTTTCAAGCGAGGAACTGTCCGATATCCTTTAAGTCGAATAGCGCCAGGTCGTCACCATTTATATATGAAGGCATGGGATGTGGCCAATAATTCGGCGGAAGCAGAAACCGAATTTGTAGTGGCGGAATCGGCAGACCTGGCCTTAAATCATGTCTTAAATTATCCGAACCCTTTCACGACGTACACTGAGTTTCACTTTGAACACAATAGGCCAGCCGAGCCTCTGGAGGTGCAAGTTCAGATTTTCACGGTATCGGGAAAATTGGTTAAAACCTTGAATACAACGGTCACTACCGATGGTTTTCGCGCAAACCCAATTACTTGGGATGGATTGGATGAATATGGCGATGAAATAGGACGGGGCGTATACGTTTATCGTTTGAAAGTGCGTTCTATGGCAGATAATTCTGCAGACGAAGAATACGAGAAATTGGTGATCTTGCGTTAAGACACTGAATGAATCAATTACCTTATATTTGCAGCCCAATAAATAAGACGAATGAGTTTTAAGAGATTAGCCAGTATTTTGGGTCTTTCCGGAATCTTGCTTTACAGTGGAGCAGACGCTCAAAACGCCTTCGGCGATCAAGATGTATACAATACTATTACGACCGCCGTTCCTTTTTTGCGGATTTCACCGGATTCACGTGCTGGAGGTATGGGAGACGTGGGTGTATCAACTACTCCTGACGGAAACTCAATCCATTGGAATGCCGCGAAATTGGCTTTTCTTGAAGAAGGTCAGGGACTAAGCGTTAGTTATACTCCTTGGTTGAGCAGACTTGTTCCCGATATAAATTTGGCGTACTTAAGTTATTATCACACGCTTGGAAGACGTTCCGCTCTGGGAGTATCCATGCGTTACTTTTCGTTAGGAGATATCACCTTTACGGATGACCAAGGAAATAATATAGGACAATTTAATCCGAATGAGTTTGCCATCGACGC
>CBFHRK010000018.1:0-27353 GCA_965658225.1 Flavobacteriales bacterium
TGGCCGAAGGCCATAAAATTCAAAACCAGGAATAGGGGGAATAGTAACTTTTTCATTTTCAATTCTGTATTAGTAGGCTACGCCCGATTCAAGTAAATCATCACAGTGCCAATGATGCAGCTCTTTTTTGCGCGGCTTTTGGGTGGCCGCACCTTTCTCCTTTTCTCCTCGCATAAGAGCAACTAACCGTTGACGTTCCTGCCGAATCCAATTCTTTTTCGCCAAATCTGCCGACCGATCAAAATATACTCGCCCATCAACCATAGTAGTCAGCGCTTGGGAATAAACAGATAACGGCGGACCTGACCATAGAACGATGTCTCCGCTTTTACCCGTTTCTATGGTACCCATATCATTGTCCAAGTGGAGTAATTTCGCCGGATTCAAAGTGATCATTTTAAGGGCTTCCACCTCGCTCATGCCACCATATTTAACCGCTTTCGCGGCTTCTTGATTGAGGCGTCGTCCCATTTCAGCATCGTCTGAATTTATGGCGACCACTACGCCCGCATTTGCCATGAGCGCGGCGTTGTACGGAATAGCTTCCTTCACTTCGTATTTATAGGCCCACCAGTCGGCGAAGGTGCTTCCCCCTGCTCCGTGTTCGGCCATTTTATCGGCTACTTTATAGCCTTCCAGAATGTGCGTAAAGGTGTTGATTCTGAATCCGAATTGTTCCGCTACTTCCATAAGCATATTGATCTCACTTTGGACATAACTATGGCAAGTAACGAAGCGCTCGCTTTCAACAATTTCAGCCAAGCTTTCAAGCTCTAAATCGATTCTCCCTTGTTCATTTTTCTCGAGTCGTGCCTGCTCGGCACGATAGTCATTTGCGCGCGTAAAAGCATTCACGTATACCTGCTCTACTCCCATTCTCGTTTGAGGAAAGCGAATGCGGTTATCATCGCCCCAATTGCTTTGTTTTACGTTTTCACCTAAAGCGAATTTGATAAAGCCATCGGCACCTTCAATGCGCATATCTTGCGGGCTCACCCCCCATCTAAATTTAACCAAGGCGCTTTGACCTCCAATGGGATTGGCCGATCCATGCAGTAATTGGGCGGCTACTACCCCACCTGCCAACTGCCTGTATATATCAATATCGTCACTATCTATGGCGTCGTACATACGCACTTCGGCAGAACTGTTCATGGTTCCTTCGTTTACGCCACTCAGTGCGATGTGCGAATGTTCATCGATAATTCCCGGAGTAATATGCTTTCCGGTAGCATCTACTTCTGTTGCTCCCGATGCGGATAAATCCTTTCCCACTCCTTGGATTCGTCCGTCCCTGATCCAAACATCTGCTTCTTCTAGGGTTGGATTCTCATCGATTAAGGTCCATACCGTAGCGTTTCTGAAGACGATATTCGTGTCTTGGGGCAAGGTGTAGTTCCCGTATCCTGTAAATGGCAAAGGCACTTTACGTGCTATTTCAGATTCCTCTATTTCTTCCTCCTTTTTTGCTTTCTTTTCCGTGGTATCGGCGGGTAAGGCATTTGTATAGGTCGCACGCCATAGAATCCACTGGCCATCGCTCCACTGGCCGCTTCCTGCGTAACCCGATTCCGTTCGATAACCGTTTAATCTAATCGAAGCCAAAAGCCCTTCGGGCTGAAAGCTGAGTACTACATTTGGACCTGTAAATTCTGATTTCACTTCTAAGGTCGTGCTATCCGTTAGGTTGATGACTGCAGAATGCTTTCCTGGCTTTCCTTTAATGCGGAGGTCGTATACACTATCACCAACGGCAAAGTCGTACTCTCCCGAATAATCTTCTTCTGTTAAACCTCGGTACGAATAGCGATGACCATCGACCCAGGTTTCATATAAAACGCGGCCCTTTGTAAAGAGCGTGGTGTCGGATACAATCAAGTTGGCCCGATAGCCGGCAGCTACTTTTCCCAAATCGCGCGCTCCAAGCCACGCGGCCGGAGTTGTAGTGAGTGCGGCGAGTGCGGCGGATTCGGGCAAGCCCTTTTCTATGGCCTTTCGAATATTCGTGAATAAGTCTCGCTGATTATCGAGTCCGTCCAAGGTGAATGTAAATGGAATTCCTGCCTCGTGGATGCGTTTCGGATTTTCAGCAGCCAGTTCCCAGTGGATCATATCGGCCAAATCTAAATCAAGGGCAGCATATGGGTCTTCGACATCATAAGCGTCGGGGAAATCAAGTGGGATGATCAATCGGTTTCCGTTCTCTTTTAACTCATTTAACCGCTGATACTCATCTCCGTTTCCGCGGATAATAAAATTGAATTGGAGTTCATCGCCTACTTCTTGAGCGAGTAATGCTCGAAGTCGGTCGCGCACCTCAAAAAATGCCGGTAATGAGCGTTGGCTGTTGAAAGCTTCCAAGGTGGCGTTATACCCTTCCTTTTCTTTTCCACCTTTTTGATACCATAAGGCATCGTAATGTGTTTGGCGTAAAAGTGCCACTGAACCCATAATGGAGCTCGGGTAATCTTGTGTGCTCGAACCTTTTTGAAAGCTAAAATGGGTCGATGCATTGGGTTTTATTACCGTTTTGTTTGCCGAAGCATTCGCCGTTGAAACGAGAACCCCCGATCCCCTGTGAATTCCATCGTGACGATGACTCAGGACTGCTCCGAACCCTAATTTTCTCAGTGACTCGGCTTCCTTTTCAGTAGGTTCGAATTGCAGGGAGGCATCAAATTCAGATCGAATGGCTTGATTCCATCCATAGGGTCCTTTTACGTCGCTTTCGAATTGGGGACCTCTATTGCGGCTTCTTTCCGAGTTGGCTTTTGGAATGCCGTATTCTGAATAAAGGTCGATAAGGCCCGGATAAACATGTTTACCAGTTAGATCTATTTCTTGATAACCGTTGGGCACTTCGGCACCTGCGGTAACCGAAACGATGCGGTTTTCCGATATTAAAATGGTAGCGTCTTCAATAAAACTGGAGGGATCTACGTGAACCGTGGCGTGTGTTAGCGCATATCGCTCCGGTCGTGGATCTGCTAAGTCGTTGGTTTTCCCTGTTTGGGAAAATGCTAATCCGGCCGATAGGCCGAAAAGGAGCAACAGGAGATTTTTTAGCATGTAGAAGTGATTAGGAAAATTAGTTGGATGAGCAAGTATAAACAAAAATGAAGGCTTTTGTGTACTTTGCGCTTTCTTGAACGCTCGAAGAAATTATGCGTTTATAAAGCTATGCTTCATTACACTACATACGAACATCCGAGCAGCAGCGAATGGGTCACTTTCATTCACGGTGCTGGCGGGTCGTCATCGATATGGTTTCGCCAATTGCGATCGTTCCGAAAGGAATTTAATGTACTACTAGTTGATTTGCGCGGGCATGGTCAATCGAAGCAAATGGCTCCTTTGAAATTACCGAAGTACACTTTTGAAGAAATTACGGAAGAAGTGCGCGAGGTATTGGATCATTTAGCCATAAGAACGAGTCACTTTGTTGGAATCTCTTTGGGAACAATTATCGTGCGCGAGCTAGCTGAATTGCATCCAAAACGCGTTCGAAGTATGATTATGGCGGGCGCAGTGATGAAACTTAATTTACGCGGGAAAATATTGATGCGCTTGGGGGTTTGGTTCAAATCTGTGGTGCCCTATTTATTGTTGTATAAATTCTTCGCCATTATTATAATGCCGCGGAAAAAGCATCGAGTTTCCCGGTTGTTATTCATTAATGAAGCCAAGAAATTGGCTCAAAAAGAATTCATTCGATGGTTCAAATTGGCTGCCGACGTGAATTCTAAACTGAAGTGGTTCAGAACGATTGATATTGCTATTCCGACTTTGTACTTAATGGGTGATGAAGACCATATGTTTTTGCCGTCGGTGAGGCATCTTGCCGCTAGGCAAGTAAGCGCAGAACTTATAATTGTGCCTAATTCAGGACATGTAGTAAATATTGATCAGCCCGAATTCTTTAACCGGGAGTCGATTCAGTTTATTCAAACCGTTTCGGCGAAGGATTAAATTACCCGTTTTATGAAAATGATCTCTTTTAATGTGAATGGCATTCGCGCGAGCGTGAAAAAAGGCCTTCAAGATTCTTTAAGAGAAATGGATGCGGATATTGTTTGCTTTCAAGAAACCAAAGCAACACCCGAACAAGTTGCCGAAGCTTTGACCGGACTTGAAGGATATGAGTTATTCGCATATTCTGCAGAAAGAAAAGGTTATTCCGGAACAGCCATTTTAACGAAGAAAAAGCCTATTTCTGTTCAAAAAGGACTTGGCATTGAAGAACATGATCAGGAAGGTCGATTAATTACCTTGGAATACGACGATCAGTACGTAATTACGAGTTACGTGCCTAACTCGGGAAATGGATTGGCTCGAATTGACTATCGCGAAAGCTGGGACAAAGCTCTTTCGGAGTACTTATTAAAGCTCCAAAAAAAGAAACCCGTTATTTTCTGCGGTGATTTGAATGTGGCGCATCGCGAAATTGATCTGGCGCGACCAAAACCCAATTACAATAAAACGGCCGGATATACGCAACGCGAAATTGACGGTATGGACCGTTATTTAATGGAGACCGGATTAATAGATTCGTTCCGTACTTTACATCCAGATACGGTAAAATACAGCTGGTGGAGCTACAGAGCTGGAGCACGAGAAAAGAATATAGGCTGGCGGCTCGACTACTTTTTAATCTCTTCGAGTTTAGAGTCTGACCTTGAAGAGGCCTTTATTCTCAACGATGTGCTTGGATCAGATCACTGTCCGGTCGGAATTAAATTGAAATCGAATTAATCGAGTTCAATAAGTCCTTTAGATTCGGCAATCGTCTTAGAAAGCTCCAAACATAGATCTACCACCCAAATTCCTTCTCCTTCTTCTCCGAGTGGATTATCTTCTTCGAAGGCAGTGACGGCATCTTGTAAGTCCATGGAGTGGATACCTGCATAAAAGAAAAATTCGCCCGGATCAATTCCTTCTGTTTCCATTTGATGATCTAAAAAGACCTCCCAATAGGTGGTGAAGAAATCTTCAAGAGATGAATCGTCAGTAAGTTCCACTTCAATAAATTCTCCTTCTTCAAGAAGGTATTCGTCGAGGAATGAATTTAGTTGGCGTAATGTGCTCATGTTCGTTCGGTTTTTACGAAGGTACGCCCTTTTCAAACGCAATGATTTGAAGCCTAGGTTAAATTATGGTCAAGTCGTCTTTTTCTTTCATAATGAGTGAATTAGGAGTCTAATATTTGGCGTACCTTTGCAGCCATTTTTAGAAAAGATCATATGAAACTGCGCAACATTGCCATCATCGCCCACGTAGACCACGGAAAAACCACATTAGTGGATAAAATGCTCCATGCGGGTAACCTCTTTAGTGAACACGAAAAGCCGGGTGACCTCATCATGGATTCCAATGATTTGGAACGTGAACGAGGAATTACCATTCTAGCTAAGAACGTTTCTGTTCGTTACAAGGATTACAAAATCAACGTAATTGACACTCCGGGTCACTCCGATTTCGGTGGTGAAGTGGAGCGCGTATTGAATATGGCCGACGGTGTTCTTTTGTTGGTAGATGCCTTTGAAGGGCCTATGCCACAAACGCGTTTCGTATTGGGCAAAGCCATTGAATTGGGATTGAAGCCTATCGTGGTCATTAACAAAGTAGACAAACCAAACTGTACACCGGATGAAGTGCACGAAATGGTTTTTGACTTAATGTTTAACCTAGACGCGACAGAGGAGCAGTTAGACTTCCCTACGGCCTATGGTTCGGCAAAACAAGGTTGGATGTCTGAGGACTGGAAACAACCGAAAGAAGATATTACTTCGCTACTCGATTTAATTATTGAGCATATTCCCGCACCCGATTCAAATGAAGGTACTTCTCAAATGTTGATCACCTCTTTGGATTTCTCCTCATTTGTAGGTCGTATTGCTATTGGCCGCGTCCACCGCGGGACGCTAAAAGCGGGACAACAAGTAACACTTGTCAAGCGAGACGGGTCCACCGTAAAATCGAGAATAAAGGAGCTCTTTGTTTTTGAAGGGTTTGGAAAAGTGAAAGTAGACGAGGTGAAAAGTGGTGAAATCTGTGCTATCACCGGAATCGAAGGATTTGATATTGGCGACACGGTTGCCGATTTAGAAAATCCGGAGGCCCTTCCGACCATCAAGATCGATGAGCCTACAATGAGTATGACGTTTACCATTAACGATTCTCCATTCTTTGGGAAAGAAGGGAAATTTGTTACTTCTCGTCATATCAAAGACCGTTTAGCTAAAGAAACTGAGAAAAATCTAGCCTTACGCGTTGAAGATACGGATGCAGCAGATACATTTAAAGTATTTGGTCGTGGCGTACTTCACTTGAGTGTATTGATTGAAACCATGCGCCGTGAAGGGTACGAATTGCAGATTGGTCAGCCCCAGGTGATTTTGAAAGAAATTGATGGCGTTAAAAAAGAACCCATTGAGCATTTAACGATCAATTTACCTGAAAACGTAAGTGGTAAAGCCATTGAGGCGGTAACCTTGCGTAAAGGCGAAATGACCATTATGGAGCCAAAAGGTGATCGAATGCATTTGGAATTCAATATTCCTTCACGAGGCATAATCGGATTGCGTAACTATCTTTTAACGGCAACTGCCGGAGAAGCCATTATGAGTCACCGCTTTTTAGAATTTCAACCGTATAAAGGAGAAATTCCAGGGCGTCAGAATGGATCGTTGATTTCTATTGAGACGGGAACAGCGATTCCTTTCTCGATCAACAATTTACAGGACCGAGGTAAGTTCTTTATTCATCCGAATGTGCCTGTTTACGAAGGTCAAGTGATCGGGGAAAACAACCGTCCGGGTGATTTAACGATCAACGTGACCAAGACAAAGAAAATGTCGAACATGCGTTCGTCGGGTGCTGACGACAAGGTCCGTATTGCACCACCTATTGAGTTTACCCTTGAAGAAGCATTGGAATACATTCAGGCCGACGAATACGTAGAAGCAACTCCTGAGAGCTTGCGATTGCGTAAAGTGCATTTGAAAGAGCACGAGCGCAAGCGCGCCGGAAAGTAAATAAAGTCGAGTCGATATGGACTTTAACTTCATACTCAGTACGGCAATACTTCTCTTTTTTGTGCTCGACCCTTTTGGGAATGTTCCTTTAGTGCTTACTATTCTCAAGGATGTTCCTAAAGAAAGAAGGCGTAAAATCATCATTCGAGAGGTGTTGATCGGACTCGGCATTCTGGTCGTATTTCTGTTCTTCGGTAACGAGTTTCTCAGCATATTCCATTTAGAAACCGAGGCCGTTCAAATTTCGGGTGGAGTAATTTTCTTCATCATAGGAATGCGCATGATTTTCCCGGGCGATTCGAACCAATCGCTTTTCGCCGCACAAGGCGAACCGTTTATTGTGCCTATTGCAATGCCTATGATTGCAGGACCTTCAGCCTTGGCGACTTTAATGGTATTGGCAAAGAACCACACCGATGAGCCTGTGAGCTTAACCTTGGCCCTACTAGGTGCATGGACAGCTTCATCGCTTATATTATTGGCCGCTCCTTTCATGTATCGCTGGCTGCGTCGTCGAGGGCTCACCGCTTTGGAACGCTTAATGGGAATGCTTCTACTCTTCCTAAGTGTTCAGATGTTTATTGACGGTATTCGCGGACTCGTGTAACGTGAGTGCATGTTTCTGAAACATGATTGAATCTAATTTCGAGCGCTTCTTCCGTTCTTGCTCATAGGTTTAGAGTAAATAGTTTATCTAGGATCCTGGTACGCCGGGGAACGCCCGTGCTGAATAGGCTTGGGCGTTTTTTTGAGCTATAATATTGACCGCTGTTTCCCCTTTGAAAGACTAAAGTGTTCATAAGTATGTTTAAATACATGTTTCTGAGTAGGTTATGCTTTATCTTTTTTCCTAATTTGCAGCAAGCATTCACCAGAAATGGCGGCTTATCCATCCTTCCGGATGGACGTTTAGGTTAATAATGGAAAGTCCCTTCTTAGCGTCGGGGCTTTTCTATTAAAAAACACGACCTTTGTGGCTCATTTCTAAATACTTCCCCTTTTGACATCATTTAAAGACCTCGGTCTTTCTGCCGACATACTCAAAGGTTTGGATGAACTCGGTTTCAAAGAACCTAGTGAAATTCAAGCCCAGGCAATTCCTTATTTGCTCGATGGATCAAACGACCTCATTGGTCTTGCCCAAACCGGAACAGGTAAAACGGCCGCCTTTGGTATTCCCCTTTTAGAGCGTGTCGATATTAACGACCCAAGTACGCAAGCACTCATTCTTGCACCCACAAGAGAACTAGGACAACAAATTGCCCAGCAACTTGCCCTTTTCAGCAAATATCAAGAACGTGTGAACGTACTTGCTGTTTACGGTGGAGCGCCCATTCATGTACAAATGAAGGCCCTAAAGAAGCCACAGCAAGTAATTATTGCGACTCCTGGCCGACTCATTGACCTCATTGAAAGAAAAGCTGTTGACCTTTCAAACCTCGCTATCATCGTATTGGATGAAGCAGATGAAATGTTGAACATGGGTTTCAAGGAAGAGCTGGATCGAATTCTGAGCTTTACACCTGCAGAAAAACTGACGTGGTTATTCTCGGCGACCATGCCAGAAGAAATCAAAAGAATGGTTCATCGTTATATGGACAACCCGATTGAAGTACGGGTTTCCCCGCGTAACGAAGTCAATAAGAACATCGACCACCAGTACAGCATTACCCAGCAGTCGAAAAAAGCGGAAGCGTTAACGCGTTTTTTAGATAAAGAACAAGACATCAAGGGCGTTGTATTTTGCCGAACGAAGCAAGACACGCAAGACTTGGCCGAGTTCTTATTAAAAAAGAACTACAAAGCCGATGCTTTACACGGTGATTTGAGTCAGCAACAGCGCGATCGCGTAATGGGCCGATTCAAAAACCACGAATTGCAAGTGCTCATTGCCACGGATGTGGCGGCACGAGGAATTGATGTAAACGATCTTTCTCACGTATTTCACATGGCTTTGCCCGACGATCCGGCGTATTATACGCACAGGAGTGGTCGGACCGCTAGGGCCGGAAAAAAAGGGATCTCTTTAGTCTTTACTAATGCCCGCGAGAAAGGGCGTTTAATGCGCGTTGAGAAATCATTGGGCATCAAGTTTAGTCCGACCGACATCCCGAGTTCGGAAGAAATTATGGAGGCGAAACTCGATAAATGGTGTAACCAGGTACTCGAAACGAAGCCCAAAAATAAAATCGATGCTCAATTCTTCTTTAAAGTGGGTACGGCCTTTGCCGATCTAAGTAAAGAAGAGCTCGTGGCGAAGATGCTCATTCTCGAAATGGACCGATGGAACACCGACCAAGGGGAGGATTTAAACCAGTCGTTTTCAACTGGCGGAGGTCGCGGCTCTGGTCAAAGAGGCGGCGGCGGAGGTCGCGGACGAGGTGGCTTTAAAGGTGGAGGTAAATTCCGTGGGAAAGATCGCCATCGCGGTGGTGGTGGCGGAGGACGTGATCGTGATCGCTCTCCAAAATCGAGCCGAGGAGGCAAAAAAGGCGGCTACCCCAAAGGAAACAGATAATAGATTACCTTGGCGAATGAGAAAATTTCGCCATGACCCAGACATCTATTAAACGCCCTCGTATTGAATCCATCGACCTCCTCAGAGGTGTGGTAATGATTCTCATGGCACTCGATCACGTTCGAGATTATTTTCACTACGACGCATTTGTATATAATCCACTTGACCCAACACAGTCAAGTGGATTTCTTTTTTTCACCCGCTTCATCACCCACTATTGCGCTCCGGTTTTCGTCTTTCTCGCGGGCACCTCTGCATTCTTCGTGGGTCGCAGAAAAAGCAAAAAAGACCTTTCCATATGGTTGCTTAAAAGAGGCTTTTGGCTCATTATTGTGGAGGTCACCCTAGTTAAATTTGGTTGGTTCTTCTTGCTCGACATGAGCTTCATTTACTTAATGGTTATTTGGGCGCTGGGTTTTTGTATGATCGCTTTGGCCGGACTTATGCATCTTCCAAAAAGCATAGGCATTGCCTTGGGCATACTTTTGATCGTGGGCCACAATGCTTTTGACTCTATCCTATTCACAGACAACAGCTTTGCACATACGCTTTGGGCAATGTTTAAAGGGGGTGGATTAGTGGACTACGGGGCTTTTGAAATCTGGTATGCCTACCCTCTAACTCCTTGGATTGGCTTAATGCTCTTGGGCTTTCATTTCGGGGCTTGGTACAAATCAGATGTTCCTCAAGAAAAAAGACTTCGCTTCCTTAAGGTGGTAGGTTTCGGCCTCACGGCCGGATTCTTCATCTTGCGTTTCACAAACCTCTACGGAGACCCCTTCCCATGGACCACCTTCCCCACTGCGGAACAAACCATTATGTCTTTTATGAATGTTTGGAAATACCCTCCGTCATTACTGTACCTAATGATTACTATGGGTCCTTCATTCATCTTCCTGGCCTACACAGAGGATCCACTTAGTTCTTGGTCGAAAAAAGTGGTCGTTATTGGACGCGTCCCCATGTTCTATTATTTAATTCACATTTATTGGATTCACCTGCTCACCAGTTTCGGCGGAATGATTCACGGTTGGTCTTGGTCCGATTTCGTGCTGAACTATTGGATTAACGATGCAGCGCACCTTGAAGGCTACGGCTATCCACTCTGGGTAGTGTATCTCGTTTGGATCTTTGTAGTAGTCACTCTTTACCCAATTTGTGCTTTTTGGAACCGATATAAAGATGAGCACAAAGATCGCTGGTGGTTAAGCTATTTATAGATCATGATTTTATAGCACGAGCATTTCGATTTACTCGATAAAATTGTTATCGAGCGGGTACTTTTTAATCCGCCCTTTCAGGCCGATTCTACGATGCGCAATGAAGCTTGCTTTATTTATGTAATCAACGGACAGTCCACACTCTTCGGCCCGCAAGAATCTATGGAATTCAATACCGATGACGGTGTAGTGATGAAATGCGGCAGCTACATGAACATCTGGAAAAAGGGAGCTAGCGACGAGCTCTACCACGCTGTTGCCGTTCATTTTCACCCGGACGTTGTACGCCTCGTTTACCTAGACGAATTACCACAAAATTTTCGTCCGGCCGAAAAGGCCGGAGCCGTAAACATTCAAAAAGTGGCCGTTGATCAAATGACCTTAATCTATTTAATAAATGATTCGGAATTGTGATTTTAGGGCGAATAATTCTTTTCGCGGACCAACCATTAAGAATACTTTAGTAACGGTTTCAAGAGGTTGTATCCTTGTTTCTCCAGAATCATAGCATAGATACAGCATTCTCATTAACGCACGGTCACCGCCGTGCGTTTTTTGTTACTTAAACTATTCTCATTAACACACGGTTTTAAGGTGCGCTTTTTGTTACTTAAACTATTCTCATTCACGCACGATCACCGCCGTGCGTTTTTGTGTTATATAATTCCCCCGAGCCCTCGATTTTAACCGCGCTTTTTATTTGCAAAAGCACTCTTATCAATGGCCTAGGTAGACCTGCGATTTTCTGCACTCCTAATCCTTTTACGAGGAGTTTATCGAACTCGAATTATTATTTTCAAATTCACCGACACATAAACGCATTGAAATACAATTGATTAAATCAATCGAACGCGATTATTGACTATCTTACTACGGATTAAACCCAAACCGCCTGTCGCCTTGCTTAAGAAAACCCTTCTATTCGCCCTTTTCAGCCTTATCATAAGTGCTTGCAAAGTTCAGTTCGTAAGTGATTACGGTGCCCGACTCGCTGATCAAACAGAAGAAATAGCCCAAACCATCGATTTCTTTTACCTCAACATGAAGGAAAACACAGAAACCGAATACAATGGAAGAACTTACCAAAACTTTGTGGATGACTACTTGCGGATAGAGGTCAAACTAAACTCCTTGGTCCGTAAAAACAGTATTCAACCCTTGAATGCCTCTAGTGCGGCCGTTTGCGAAATCGTTCTTGAGGAATGGATTGAGAACCGAGAAGAGCACAAGAAGAACGATGGGATTTCGGACGATATAATTGACACAGAAAGAAAACGAATGAACCAACTCTTCTTTGCTGTCCTTGTTGCAAAAAATGGGAAAGAGTTACTTGAGTCCAATCCAAATGAATAGCCCATTCGATATAAGCGCAGCCATAGCCCAGATGTCCGTATCGATCGGAGAAGTTTTCGGAGACCACTGGCCAGAAATAAAAGACCGCACTGAGGATATTCTTCTGCGCAGGTCAAAAAGGCTTGAATCGCTCGCTCGCTTAAAGAGCAACAACGAAGAAGAAAACACCGAATTCAATGCCCGTATGCTCGATGAAGAGCGACTCTTTGAGGCCAATCTTCACGCGATCTCTTCTCGAGGTAAGGCATCGGCCAAACGAGCAGCACAGGCGGCGATAACGGCCTTTAACGAAAGCATAACCAGAGCCATATAATTAATCGCTCATTCAATTGAATTCGATTCGTATCTTCACTTCATCATCTTAAAAACAATTTCTCATGGCTCGTTTTTTAAAATGGCTCGTCATTTCTCTCGTTGCTGTAGTACTTGTATTGTTTGCCGCCTATAAGTACATGCAAAGTCAAACCAAAAAACACAGTCCTGAACAAACCGTTACACATACAGTAGGTGCTGCAGACGTTAAAATTTTCTACAACAGACCTTCAAAAAAGGATCGAGTAATTTTTGGCGAATTGGTGCCTTTTGGAGAAGTCTGGAGAACCGGTGCAAACGAAGCAACCACATTCAGTATTTCGAGTGACTTAGAAATTGAAGGAACCGCCTTGCCAGCAGGAGACTACAGTCTTTGGACCATACCCGGTGAAATGGAATGGCAAATTATTTGGAATACGAAAATGTATCCATGGGGTGTGGGATGGGGAGCAAAAGCTTCGCGTGAAGCGGAGTACGATGCTGCGAGCATAACCGTTCCAGTGCGTGTCCTTGAAAATCCTATTGAGCAATTCACCATTCGTATTACGAGTGAAAACGTGCTCATTCTCGAATGGGATCAGACGCAGGTACGCGCTCAATTACATGAGTAAACCCAACGCAATGATAGGCTAGATACGTGATTAGAGTCAAACCTCTACTCATGAAAAACCTTTTACTCCTCCTACTTTTCACTTTCTCAACTTTTAGCGTCTTTGCGCAATTCGGAAATGAAGTTAAAAAGACCTCCTCTGTTCGCGTAGCCGAAGACCATTTCGGATACTCTGTTGCAAGCGACCGCCAATACAGCATTATTGGAGCGCCACAATCAAACCTTCACGGACTCAACACTACGCCCAGTGCTGGAAATGGATATGTAGAAATTTTTGAACTAACTTTTTCGGGGATTCAATCGGTTCAGCAAATTCAACCCACCACTACTTCACTTGATGAACGATTTGGATTCGATGTTTCCCTATCTGGAAATTATGCTGCGGTCGCGGCACCCTATCACCAACTCGATCAAAACGATCAGAACCCGCTTCTTTTCGCCGGTGCTGTTTTCATCTACGAGAATGTAAATGGTACATGGCATTTTGCTCAAAAAATTGTTCCAAACGATCGGACCTTCGTAACTGAATTTGGATACAGCATCGATATGTACGACGATTATTTGGTGATAGGGGCTCCTGGCGATCAAGCAGGTCAACCCGGTCAACCCTTGCTCAATTACGCGGGAGCTGCTTACGTTTATCGCAGAAATTCTACCGGCAATTACCAACTCATTGAAAAGCTTGTCGCCAATCAACGAGAAAGCACTTCATTTTTAGGCTATTCTGTTTCTATCGATCAAAATGTTATTGCCGTTGGCGCTCCGTTTAACGGCCTCGATATGTTTGATCAAAACGATATTCCCTTCGCCGGTGCCGTTTATATTTACGATTTTGACGGAAGTCAATGGAGTCAATCGCAGAAGGTTACCGCTTTCGACAGGTATCAAGCGCTCGCTTTTGGACTTGATGTTGCCGTAAATCACAATCCGAGACGACTCGCAGTTGGTACACAACGAGACGAAATTGGCCTACCTCTTTCTGTTGTGGAATACGACGCCGGCGCTGTTTATGTTTACAGCGACAACGGCTTTGGATTTGCAAACGACGCGAAATTAATTTCTCCCGATCGGGAGTATAGAGAAGGATTTGGCTGCTCTATTGATCTTGACGATAACTACCTAGCGGTAGGAGGACGCCTCGACCAAGATAACATGGCCGGGGTTTATGAATTAGATACCGCAGGGGCAGTTTATATCTACAATGCGAATAGTCCGGCGTGGACTTTTTCACAAAAAATCATATCTAGTGACCGCCAATCCGGCGATCATTTCGGTCAAGATGTAGCAATAAGCTCCTTTGATACCCTAGGCGCAACTTCTTACGGATTGGTCGTTGGCGCGTGGAAAGAAGATCACGACACGCAGGGAAGCAGCTTTGCCGAACGCACAGGCTCTGCATACTTTTACGGATATACTACTATCGGACTCAATGAAAATGAAGCGAAAAGCCTAGAGGTCTATCCAAATCCATTCACAAATACTATTAACCTCGGTGCTTATGATGGTGATGCCGAATTGATAATCCTAAACCAAACAGGGCAAATTGTGCTTAAAAGGACCAATCCGACCGAGTCAATGAACCTGGGCGACTTACCTGCGGGCTGTTATACACTTCAACTTATAGAAAGTACGGGCGTAAAATCACAAATGATTGTGAAGCAATAAGTACCTTAGTAAGGTCATGAACAGATGGGCCTTATTTGTATTGTTTTTAGCCTCCGTCCATGCTTTTGGACAAAGCAGTAAATACCAAAACGCAATTGAATTCTCACTGCTTGGTGGAAGCGCACAAAACATGGATTTTGCCGCTGAAGTCCGGGTTACGCACAGATTCAATGATCGCTTAAAACTTTGGAACCTAGAGGGTTTTGCCGGATTTGGAATATGGGGCGCTGAAGAGTCCGTAGGCCCTCACTTACTGATTGGAGCACGCCCCTTTTTTGGAAAAAAACGGCATCAAGTCTATGGCGACTTTGGAGGTGTTTACCTGCTCGATTTATCCAATAATCTCAATGGAGTGCTACAGCCAGTGGTAAATCTTGGCTATCGGTATACCCCAAAATCAGACGATTGGCATTTCCAAGTCAGCTCTGGTACCTGGGGGCTTGTTGCCCTTGGGGCTGGTTTAAAATGGTAGAGCGCCACTCGCGAAGCCCTTGGACAGCAATAATTAAGAAAACGGCGTATTGAAAAGACGTTAGGCCGAGTCCTTTGTATAAGTAAAGCGGAACAGATATCAAGTCGCCGACGATCCAAAGCCACCAATGCTCCAGTATTTTTTTAGCCATAAAATACATTCCTACCACAAACAAAGAGGTGGTAAATGCGTCCACATAAGGAACATCGCTGTCCGTAAACCGGACTAATACGAATACAAGTATTCCGAAAATGCCAATCAGAGCCAGTAGGGTTCGTAGGTAAGCATCGCGCCGTAGGCGCCGAATAGGCCGTTCAGAAGTATCTTTAGGCTTCACTTGCGCCCATACATACCAGCCATAAATGCTCATCACCATGAAATATGCGTTAATGCCCATATCTGCGTAGAGCTTCGCATGTAAACAAATGTAGATGTACAAAGCAGTTGAAATAATTCCGGTTGGATACACGGAAATTTTTACTCGACGGGCGAAATAAACCGAAAGCAAACCAAAAAGAACCGCCGTTGCTTCAATGAATATATCGACCCTTGAATAGGATTGATAGGGCGCAACTAAAAAATCAATTATATCCAAACCTTGCTTGTAATTGACCGATTAACGAATAAGTTGAAAGGTCCCTGTTTCCTCTTTAATTAGTCCGTTCGTAAACTGAACGCGAACCTTTACCAGAAAAGTTGAAGTATTCGAAACGGGCACACCGTTAACGCTCCCATCCCAACCAATATCGGTTTCGTCGGCCTGGTAAACTTGCTCGCCCCAGCGGTTATAAATTTGATAGGTAAAGCTCACTATTTCATCGCCCTGCGGGCGGAAATAATCGTTTACGTTGTCTCCATTTGGAGTGAATGCCGTTGGTAAATACAGCGTCCCCGTCGGGAAACAGCCAGGGTCATAAGTCACGAAAACGCTATCATTTCCACAGAAATTCAATAACCACGCTGCCATTTCTACCGGATTATTGTCGCGAATCACGGTATCTAGGGTATTCGCCGGCAGTTCAACTCCGTTGAAGCTCCAACCGCTAATACCGGTAGTATCATTAATGGTATAACTCATTAGAACATTCGGACAAAATTCATCAATAAAAAGATCGACCTGCGGAGTAGTTCCTATCCACAAGTACATCGTATCAGCCACTGGGCAACCATTTAAATCCGTTCCCGATAAAAAGTAGGTGCCGTTTTGATCTAGAATTATATACGGGCCTGTTAGTCCGCCCGGCTCTACGTTCATACTCGTCCAAGGAAGAATACTCAAGTCGAGGGCATAAGGGCTGCAGTCAAAAGAAGAGTCGGGCACAATGTCGTCGTACGCTTGAAACCACTCGTGCCAAACCGTGTCCTGAAAAACACAAGAACCGGCCGTCATGGTTACATAGTAGTACCCTTCATTCAAAAAAGTCGTTTGAGCGGTGGTATCACCGGTAGACCACAAATAAGACTGCGCTCCTGGTGGGGCAGAATAAAACAATACAGAATTTGCACACCAAATAGTGGTGTCTTCAAAGAGTTCGAATTCGGCGGCTTGTATATAAAGGCTGTCGTAGCAAACTAAATTCGGTGTCGCGATTTCTACCCAAATGGTGTCGGATTGACTTATATACTGTTGGAAAACAGGACCCGTAGTACCATCGCTCCAAGTTATTTGATAGGCCGGGTCTGTATACTGTGTAAGTGAAAAGAAGAGCGTATCAAGTGAACACAATACGGTGTCGGACGAAAATATTGGCTCGGGTGTTTGCCATACCCATAATGAATCTCGTCCGAGGCACCCTAATTGATTATTTGCTTCAACCCAAACAAGGCCTTGAGTACTAACAACAATGGATTGAGTAGTATCGCCGGTGCTCCACAGGTAACTCGCGTAACCACTTCCAGCGTTGAGAGTCAATTGCTGATCCCAACAAAGGAAGGCCGAATCTAAAAACGGATCGAACGGGGTCGATAGTAGATCTACGCGAACAGAATCGATACAGGTTAAATCGCCGAAGGTGGCCGAATAGATATAGGTTGTTGTATCGAGCGGTGAAGCAAAAAAGGAATATCCGGGTCCTCCATTGGTCCAAGAAAACAATGGTGGACAAACAGGAGTCGTGGTTACAGCATTGGTTCGTACCTCAATATCATCGATGCCCCAGCTCTCGTCGCAAAGAAGGTTAGAACCGGCGTTCTGAAGATTTCCGTACCATTCAATGAGCACGTCACAATCGGAATGTGGCAGGGCGAAATTCAGCTGGTATACGCTCGAAACTCCATTTGAAATGCATCGAGCGGGTTGATTCGTGAGATGAGCCCCCGTATTAAAAGGGTAATCGATTAAGTAGTTACCCGGATAACTCTGTTGTTGCCCTGGGACGTTCCTGAAAGTCGTGTTGATTTGGTTCACTCCATCCACATTCATTCCCCAAAGATCAGGACCTGCAGAAGTGCTATTTCCGTCCCAAGTATCAAAAACGTACAGCGTAAGGGATATGAAAATTGAATCGTGCTCGGGCAAACTAGGTATGTTCCAACCTACTGTAGCATTTCTGTAGGGGCCCGCCATTTTTTGAAGTTGGTAGGTCATGGTGTCGGTACTCGACCATCCGGCCGGGAGGCCGTTGGTAAAATCTGCCGAAAAAACCGCAAACGGTGGATTCGCCGTTATCTCAGCACTGTCGCCAAAACAAATTTGCGGAGGGTTCGCGGAGAGACCCAAATCTGCTTCGTATAAATGAAGGGAATCGATGCCTACACAGCCCGAATCGGATGTAACGGTAACGTAATAAGTGGCGGGATTGGAGAGATAGCGGCTGGCGGCAGTAGAACCATCGGACCACTGAACTTGAGGGTAATTCGAAAAATCATAAAACAAGGAATCTCCGGAACATTGAATATTGGCCGGAGGAAAAGGATCAAAAAGTCCGAATGGAAGAACGGTCAAGGTATCGTATCGTCCAAATCCACAACTATCCGTTCGGAGAATAGTGTAGGTTGTAGGGACATCTGGACTTAATGTGACATTTCCGGAAATTGAATTGGAAACGCCGGTTGTAGGCGACCAAGCGTACGTTTCAATATTATCGAGGGTATAGTCGACATCAATGCTCGGAGTACAAAATGAGATGGTATCGTGTTGACCTAATTGCTCCACACTATTCACACAAAATTGATAGGCTGCAAATAAACCGCCAGTGGCCGCCGTTACTCCAAGCTGAGCTTTTATAGATCCGTTGAAGAGCACATTAGACAAGTCGATTACTGTATCGAGCCGGAGAAAACAGTTGAAATAGAGTTGAATTCGATTCTGGCTCGGATCCCAATGAATGCGCACATTATAAAAATTACCGTTTTCTATATTGCCAGGGCTAAACAGGGCTGAGGCCGGTGAGGAATAACTCGTGGTGGCATTGTGATTGGTTGAGCCGTTTGTATGAAAGCCTACATGATCGAAGGTGGGGTCGCCCAATGACAGATTTTGAAACACGTCGAATTCGGCTGCGAATGAATTGGGAATTCCGCTATACCCTAGTCCCTCACCAATGGAGCCAAGAAGCGGTGCCGTACTGGTTTTCATGACAATTGCAACGCCATCAGCTCCAATATCGGATTGACCAAATTGCATATCGAAATCAACTACAAATGCCGAGGTCAAATCGAGTGAATCATTGAACCATACTGCCCCTGAACTTCCTGAAGCATTTTGGGTGAGCTGATAGCACTGATTGGGCAGGGCAGCGGCATTACCCACTAATAAAGCACCTTGACCTACTGAGATCAAAGGGAGTATTAAAAGAAGGAGGAGCCAACGAATCATCATTGCAAAGATATCGAGGAATAGCTTTAGCTTTAACCGAAGCTAGCAAAAGATATGCCTGTTACAAAGAATCAGCTTTTAAGGATACGTGTAATTGATCGCGTTTTAAGGAATAAGTTCCGAACGGCCCCCGCCACGAAGCAGTATTTGCGGGAAAAATGTATTGAAGAATTATTCGGAATTGACTCGGGAAGCTCAGGTAATGAAGTCTCTTTATTCACCATTGATAAGGATTTGCGCTTGATGCGCGATGAATATGATGCGCCAATAGCCTATGATCGAGGATCCAAGGAATACTACTATGAAAACGCTTCCTATTCACTCGACGGCTTAGGCGTTGGATCGCGTGAACTTCAAGCATTAGAATCTGCTGCTCAATTTCTTTCGAGTTTTACCGACAACCCCTTGCTACGTCAATTTGGACCGGCGATTCATCGATTGCGCGACCGCCTATCGCTCCAGAAAAAACAAGTAGACGAAGATCCTATCATAGAATTTGAAGTGCTGCCCGAGTATCGAGGTTGGACGAATATAGACCAACTTTTTGAAGGCATTAAAGAATGCCGAATCATTGAGTTCGACTATTTCTACTTCGATAGCGAATCGACCCGAAGGGTCATTTTACACCCGTACTTACTCAAAGAAAGCAAGCAACGCTGGTATGTGGTTGGCTACTCGCCCGAACGGAAAGCGATGCGACTGTACGGTTTAGAGCGGATTCAGGACTTGAAAATTCGGGAAGATCGGTATCCGATCGCGGATCGAAAGCAATTTAATTCGGCCGAATATTTCGAGCATACTTTTGGTGTTTTCACGCTTCCCGATGCGCCACCCTCACGGGTGGATGTGGCCCTGGACCGAAAAGAACTACTCTTTGTGAAGTCGAAACCTTGGCACGCTTCGCAAAAAATTCTCGAAGTGCATAACCAGGGAGGAGTGGTTTCGTGGACGCTGCACATTACCCCCGACTTTATTATGGAGTTACTGGCTTTGGGAAATCGGGTTGAAGTTTTGAAACCGGAATCATTGAGAAAACAAATGGGCGAAACGCTGAAGTTGGCGAGTGAGCGCTATTGAAGAAGTTGGCGTTTTTAGTTCATAGTTTTTAGTTCATTGTCTGTTGTCTGTCCCTGATATAGGTTGACCGAAGAAGTCAATTCGAGGTACCTTTTGTCGCTTGACGCGGTCGCTAAACTTAATCCGTGATGAAAAAAAAACTACTACAACAACAAAACATTTAACCGCAAATAACTGAATAACAGATTCTTAAAAATCCGACTAGGTGTATTAAAGCGCCTCCCGTTTACATTGTAAATAGATGGCAAGGTGCCGTTATAGTTTTGATCTGTACTTAAAACTATAGCATCATGGCCGTTTCACTTACCTCTTTTAACATCCTTATTCCCGTTTCGGTTTTAGAAGCCCGCTGGGGTTATGAAAAAACACGTTCTTTTTTGCGCGAGCAAGGAAACCGGCGCGATCTCAACGCATGTTGCGATGGAACGCTTTATCAGGAAGCAGTGAACTCGATTCCAACCCGACGAGCTCGATTGCATTTTTGGAGAAAACAAGGTTTGCAATTCACGGAGCAAACGGCCACGGGTCCGAAATGGAAGGACTTATGTACCGTATCTGAACTCATGGGAACCTCTTATCGGTGCGATTGGCTGCAGCTCGATCTTGTTCGAGGAGAAGCCCAATTAAAAAATCTTAAAACTTCAACCACCAAAACACTCGATTTTTTTGGTCAGCAACTTCGCCTCGACGGTGGAGAGTTTTTTTATCGCGCGAGCTAAACGTATTCTCAAGACAACGGAGTAGAAACCATCTTACCGCTAGGTAAGACCATGAAGCCCTACCTTCCAATGGATTTTGGTAAACATGACGATACCCTGAATAGAGTTGAAAATCGGACCAAAACAGTATAAAGCGTATTGAAAACCATTATTCTTCTCCTAAAAGTGCGATCTTCCGCTTAGTTAAGACCCAAACATGAAGAATTCTGTCATTACCGGAACCGGATCCTATATCCCAAAGAAAGTAGTAAGCAATGAAGCGTTTCTGAAAAACGGCTTTTACAATGATGACCAAACTGCACTCGAATACGAGAACAAAAAAATCATTGAAAAATTTGAAGCAATAACGGGAATTAGAGAACGAAGATATATTGAGGACAATCAGGCATCGAGTGCCATTGCGGCTGAAGCGGCAAAAGAAGCAATTAAAGATGCCCGTATAAATCCGGAAGAATTAGACTACATCATCGTGGCGCACAATTTCGGCGATGTATTAAAGGATACCATTCAAACAGATGCGGTTCCAAGTTTGGCCGCTCGTGTGAAGCACTCCCTACAAATTGAAAATCCGAATTGCGTTGCATATGACGTTCTTTTTGGCTGCCCCGGTTGGATCCAAGGCATGATTCAGGCGCATATTTTCATTCAGGCAGGTGAAGCCAAAAAGGTATTGGTTGTAGGTACAGAAACATTATCCCGAGTTGTTGATGCCCACGATCGCGATTCTATGATTTTTTCGGATGGCGCCGGAGCAGCCGTTCTTGAATTGCGCGATGAGGACTCGAAACGCGGTATTCTTTCTCATGCGGCGCAAACTCATTCGTTAGAAGAAGTCGATTATTTAGGCATGGGGAAATCGAACTTCCCTGAAAGTGATCCGAATGTTCGCTACATAAAAATGGAAGGTCGAAAAATATACGAATACGCCTTGAACAAGGTTCCTTCCGCGATGAAGGCTTGTTTCGACGCGTCCGGTTGCACCATTGATCAATTAGAGAAGATTTTCATTCATCAGGCAAATGAAAAAATGGATCAGGCAATCGTTCAGCGTTTCTACCGGCTCTTTAAAACGCCCATGCCTAATAAAATTATGCCGATGAATATTCACACTTTGGGAAACAGTTCGGTTGCGACGGTACCTACTCTGTACGACCAAGTAAAGCGCGGTGATCTCGGCAGTCATAAGGTACATGACGGTGAAGTTGTTTTATTTGCCAGCGTAGGTGCGGGAATGCACATAAACGCCATTACCTACAAGCACTAAAACTTTTAAGGGCTTGCTTCATATTTCAGCTGGATCCATAAATGAACTGGTTGCGGAGCATTGAGGATTAGTAAGTTAAAATCTTCTTACTTTTATCCTCTAATTTATCTACATGAGAAAAGCACTACGCCTTGCCTTCCTGCTCACATTCCTGAGTTTGGGACTTTCTGCTCAAACGTACACACAAACCTACTCGGCCCAAGATTTAAATGGGGTTCCGGACGTAACTACGTCCACGACACAAGTTTCACCTTGTCCCGGATTGCTGACCTTTAATAATATTCCTTCCGGGGTAATAATTGACTCCGCCCTTGTCACCTACGACTACTTCACCTCTTTCGCAGGATTCGGAAGCACAACCACACAGCGCTCTTATGTTCGTTGTGTAACGACCGGAACTTCAGAAGCCAATTTAGCCGTTGGCCCCAGCGTACCTCCGGGGCAAACGACAGCTTCGTACAGTAGAATCATATCGATTGCCAATGGTGTTTCAACAGGAAGTTTATCCTTTGAATTGCATGCCGGTCATGTTGCGCTAATTCCCGGTGGATGTAGTGGATCGAACCAATTTGTCCTTAACAACTCATGGACCATCACCGTATATACCTCTGGAGCGGCAACGTGCCCTGATCCGAGCAGCTTAGTAGAAACGAATAGTCAAACCAATGCTCTTCAGGTCGATTGGACCCCGGGCGGAAGTGAAACCTCATGGGAGCTTCGTCACGGACTCACAGGGACTGCATTAAACTCTATGACCAGCTCGATTGTGAGCGCCCACCCGAGCATCATCTCGGGATTAGATTCAGCAACTTCCTACGACATTTACGTGCGTGCTCTTTGCGGTACAAACGATACCAGTTTTTGGGTAGGCCCCTTAACCGCGGTTACGGATACACCAATATGCGCAGCGCCTACAAACGCTACCACTTCAAATATTACGGATGTGCAAGCAAGCTTTGGCTGGACAGAAAACGGAACTGCCACCGAGTGGGAAATTGAATGGGGTCAGCAAGGATTCACATTGGGATCCGGGACGCAAATCCCTCAAGTACAAAGTAACCCATGGGTCTTTCAAAACCTGACGGCCTCTACGGCCTATGAGGTCTATGTCCGAAGTAATTGTGGTCTGAACCAAAGCGACTGGCTTGGTCCGATTAGCTTCACCACCTTGGCTGGAGTATGTGATCCGCCCACTAATTTAACCTCGGGAAACGCGTCGGAAACAACCGTTGATTTATCGTGGTTCAACCCGGTTTCCTACTTAGCTAACGATATTGAATATGGACTTAACGGTTTTACTCAAGGAACGGGAACATATATCAATGGAATCATCGGGAATTCTCAAACAATTACAGGATTAACCCCCGGAACGAGCTACCAAGCCTATGTACGAGGTGTGTGCAACACTACGAGCAACAGTATTTGGACGGGACCGCATTCCTTCGGAACAACCATAGGGTTAAATGATCTTGAGAATGCCGGAGTTAAAATTTTCCCGAATCCAGCTGCGAACACGCTCGTGATCGATTTAGCAGAAGCTGAATCGGCCCAATTTACGGATGCAACGGGTCGTAAAGTGCTCGATCTTCGTCTGACCGAAGGTCAAAACAATATTGATATTAGCGGCCTACCGGCCGGATGGTACCTTGTGCAAATTGGCAACCTCCGCGAGTCGATATTAATAAATCGCTAAAAGCCTATCCGCAGGAACAAAATTGTCGTATCTATTATAAAGCACTCCTATGAAGTCGATTCTTTTGTTTTTTGCGTTGGTTGGTTCGTCCATACTATTTTATGGCTGTCCACTTTGCGGCGAAGTAACCAAACCATACTACGAAATTGGTTCTTTTGTCCTTTTTGTTCAGGGTGATTTAATCATTGAAGAATCGGACACCCTTATTTTCAGCATTGGAATAGATTCCATTCACGTTACCGCTGCCCTGGAAACAAGGGCAAGTCGTGGCGGGGATGCCGCTTTCGCAACTTCATGTGCAACGGATGGCGAAAGAGGACTTAAATCACCCATTGACAGCATTGCGTTTTTTACCGTTAACAACTGGGATGCTAGTCACCCAGCAGGGTCTTCGGTAAACGATTTGGTAGAGCAAGGAAACTACGTCTGGCAAAGCCAAGGCTATTTGTGGACTGAATTACCGCTCGAAAACGAATGGACGAATACCTCCATAGAGGCCTACTACAGAATTCTGTCCCGACCCTCAACGCCAGGAGATCACATCATTAAAGCGACCCTTTACACGCTCAATGGAAAATCGGTTACCGGCGAAACCTCCCAGTTTTTCGTGCAATAACAAATTGCGCGAACTCGAGAAAGTTGCTACCTTCCGACCATGCGGTTACTAGCAACTCTTACTCTTCTTGTAGCTTACTTCGCCTGCGTTAGTCAAACCGTAGATCGATACGCATTTACCGCCGAAATTGGTTCACTGACTCGAGTGGGTGTTTTCGAAGACGGCAATACGAATTTCATTTCTCCACCCAATGAAATGGCGCACGACCCCGTTATTCGGCCCAATACCAATGAAGTATTCTATTTAGTTTCGACCTCTGCCCAAGGAAGAATGGTCTTTTCTACGAATGTGGTTACCGGCGATACTCAAAAATGGGGCGATGGAGAAGCGCTCATTGGCGGACTCACATTTTCCCCAGATGGCCAATACCTTTATTTTGTAAGCAACGAAGAAGGGAGTCCAGATATTTATAAACGGAACCTGTCGAACGGGGCTGTAGACATCATCGCGAATAGTGAATGGCCCGAATTCGACCCGACACTTACAAAAGATGGAAAGGAATTGGTATATGTCGAATGGACCGATCAAGGCTATATTTTGCACTCGTGGAATACCATAAACAAGAGTCATCGGATTGTCCTTCGCGACGAAACACTCATCTCAAATGTGCGCTGGTCGAAAAACGATTATTCACTTATTTATGTGCGCAACTCGGAGAATTACTGGGAAATTCGCGAGTACTTCCCTCTGCGCGATTCGACCTACCAAATACGTTGGGGAATTCCAGGAATAACAACACCCACTTTTACTCCGTCCGGTAATCAGCTGTATTACAGTTTGGAAGTAAACGGACAATGGGACATTTACGCATACAAGAAAGCCAACGATAAACACAATTGGATGATCAACGGTAAAAAAGATGAGTTGAAGCCCACCTTTCACCCTTCCGGCGATTGGTATTGGTATAACGAAAGCACAAAAAATGGTTGGCGCGTGATGAAAAAAGTAGTTCGCGGAAAATCAGCTCGAGCTTTAATCGACTCGAAAGAATTCAGTGCATACGACGCCGTGTGGTTTCCAATTCCCGAGTAATGACTAAAGGTATTTTCATTCTGTCCCTCCTCCTATTTATTGGCTGCGCTGAGGGTCCTAACCCAAATCGGAGCAAAGGAAACCCAATAGATCACCGCAGCTTTGATATGGTCTTCGAAGTTGCCGACGATTCAGCCATTTCACAGCTCTGGGTGTACAACTTCGAAAATGATTCAACTTGGCGACTTACGGAATCATCGAGCCGAGAGGCTCAACCGACGATTTGGAACGACACTATATTGACCTATCTAATCGCTGAAAACGAACAATGGGTTCGAAAGGGAATCAATATTCGGACAGGGGAAGAAGCAAACGTCCTCACGGGTCTTTTTGAAGGGCAAACCCTTCAGCGTTCACCCAACAAACAAATGATTGCTGGAACGCAAACCATTGAGGATACCACGCACATCTTTTTAGCGCGTTCGGACGGAAAAAGAGTTCAGTGGCTAACAAAAGGCCACGGAGGCGGGCAATCCCCGAAATGGTCACCGGACGGACTCACACTACTTTACGAATCCGAGAAAGACGGAAATAGCGAGCTCTATATTTTCCAGTTAACTACGGCCTACGAGCGTCGGGTTACCCAAAATAACTCTTTAGATCGCGATGCTGTTTGGCATCCTAAAGGAGAAAGCATTGCTTTTTTATCATCGAGAAGCGGGCCGCAAGCAGAGGTGTTCATGAAGAACCTCGCCACTGGAAAAACAAGGCAACTGACGAACAATACTTTAATAAAAGGAAGCTGTATTTTTTCACCGAACGGACAGCTACTTTATTATACAGCAAAAGAAAACGAAGGCCCTTTTCAATTGTACGGTTACCGTTTGGCGAACGACTCAAGCTTCCTTGTTGAAACTCCTAACGGATCGATTTCAAACCTCGCCTGGATTTTGAAAGCTGGTTCTTAACCATTAACCGCATAAAGTGAACCAGTCGCCAAGAAAGGCTTAAACTGATTGGCCATTTTATTGCACTTTTGGAAACATAATAAAGAAAAAAAAATCCTTGAAGACTGCTCGATTTACGTTTGTACTTATTGTAGGGCTCTTTGTTTCTTCATGCTTCAATAACGATCGGCAGCGAAGTGTTTTTGAAGAGGACGCCCAACACAATTGGGATGGGCCATTCAGCATTCGAAGCCAACCACCACTTACCTTTTCGGACCGTGTTTATTTCGGAGAAAACGGTGAACCCTATAATGGAGCTTTCACTATTTACTACCCGAATGACCAAGCGATGTGGACCGGAAAGCTATCGCGCGGACGACTTCACGGTTCTATTGTTGGATTCTACGATGACGGCTCAATTTGGCAAGAGCGTACCTATGAACTAGGCGTTCTTCTCGGAACGTTTAATGAAGTGTACCCTTCAGGCGAACTAAAACTAAGTGGAACATTTGTGGGTCCCTCAAGTTATGGTGGAGATAAATTAGAAGACATGCGCTTTGGGACCTTTGACATGAATGGCTATCATATTGGCGATCGAAAAAAAGGTCGTATTCAAATGATACGAAGCTCGGGGCGGACACCTTACGAGAATGAAATGATTGAGCTGAGCGAACAAGTAGGTTACATGCTATTTTCGCAGAAATTTTGGAATCCCAATGAGGTAATCACCTCTGATAGCCGGGGCAAATACACTCCATTTCAAGGCTGGGACTAATCTGCATTCAGTACTGATGTTTATTCAATTTTCCCTGGTAGTAAATAGAACTTGAACTCCTTTTTTAGGTTTATTCAAAAAAGGAAAACCTAGAAATGGAGCGATACAAAAAAGCGATTCAATCGACACTCTTCGAAACAACTCAAATTGTGCTCGGAATTCTATTCGCCAGTATTGGATTAAAAGCGTTTTTACTGCCGAACGGCTTTCTTGACGGAGGGGTTACGGGAATCGCGCTTTTATTAAATGCAACCTTCGGTTGGAACGTTTCTATTGTGCTCGTCGCACT
>CBFHRK010000018.1:27451-30599 GCA_965658225.1 Flavobacteriales bacterium
TAAGCATCCCCTTTTTGGTACTCGCTTACTTTACAGTAAGTCGGAGAATTGTATTCCGATCCATAATTAGCATTCTGGGCTTAGCCGTATCCATTCAATTAGAAACTTTTGACATTATTACAGACGACAAACTACTCATTGCTATTTTCGGTGGACTTTTTGTTGGTCTGGGAATCGGAATCACTATTCGCAATGGGGCTGTTCTCGATGGCTCTGAAATACTCGGTATTTATGTCAACGATCGTTTTGGCATTAGCATTGGTCAAGTCATTTTAGGGTTCAATATAATTCTCTTCGGAATTACGGCCTTGGTTATAAACCTCGACGTTGCGCTCTACTCTATTCTCGCCTTCTTAGTAACGGCAAAAGTGACCGATTTCATTATTAGAGGATTTGAAGACTTTATTGGACTCATGATCGTATCCCGAAAGTCAGAAGAAATTCGAACGAGTATATTGAACGATGTCGGAACCGGATTAACCATTTATAAAGGCTCATCAGGTTATGCACCAATGGGAGACTCCGAAGACCTTAACATTATTCACACGGTAATTAATCGGATCGACTTAAGGCGAATTCACCGCGTCATTGACGCGGCGGACCCAACGGCCTTCGTGGTCGAGTACGACGTGAATAATATTAAAGGCGGTGTGCTGAGAAGGTACTTGAAAAAGAAAGGGTAAAATCCCAAGACTCCATAAGTTCTCACATCTTTTTTGGCTAATTCTGTGAAGCGAGAATGACGGAATAAAGACTTGTTTATTTCTTCTTAAAAACTTCAATGAGCAACCATTGGCATCGGGCCGCTAGGGCCGTATTTTTGAAAGAAATTAGCCATTTATGAAGCAGTATCACGACCTCATCAAGCGCGTTTTGGATGAAGGAACGCCCAAGGAAGACCGCACCGGAACGGGGACAAAATCGGTCTTTGGTCACCAAATGAGATTCGATCTGTCCGAAGGCTTTCCATTGGTCACGACTAAAAAGCTTCACCTACGGAGTATTGTCCATGAACTTCTTTGGTTCCTTAAAGGAGATTCAAATATTTCATATCTGAAAGAAAATGGCGTCCGCATTTGGGACGAATGGGCCGATGAAAATGGAGAGTTAGGTCCCGTTTACGGAGTTCAGTGGCGATCATGGCCCAGTACCGACGGTGGCTCCGTAGATCAGATTACGCAGCTCATAGAAAGCATTAAAACCAATCCGGACAGCCGCAGACTCATTGTATCTGCTTGGAACGTTGCCGAAATACCGAATATGGCACTTCCCCCTTGCCATGCATTCGTTCAGTTTTATGTGGCGAATGGAAAATTGAGCTGCCAACTTTATCAGCGCAGTGCCGATATATTTTTAGGAGTACCTTTTAATATTGCCTCCTACGCGCTTCTTACGCTAATGGTAGCGCAAGTATGCGGACTTGAACCTGGAGATTTTGTGCACACCTTTGGCGATGCGCATATCTACAGCAACCATATGGATCAGGTAAATCTTCAACTTAGTCGGGAACCCCGGACACTACCCACCATGACGTTGAATCCGGAGGTGAAAAGCATTTTTGACTTTACATACGAGGATTTCGAGCTAACGAATTACGATCCATGGCCGCATATTAAAGGCGTAGTGGCGGTTTGATTCGTCGGTCAATAGCCTTAGCTTTAACCTATGGAAAAGCAACACGCACCCGGTGAAGTAGAACTTCTTGAAAAAGAATACCATCAAGCCACACACCCTTTTGTTCAACGATTTCAAGACTACCTCGGTGAATTCGTGTACGGAGGAATCGATGGAAGCGTAACTACTTTTGCCGTAGTGGCAGGATCTGTAGGGGCCGGACTTGATACGGCGGTCATTATTATTCTCGGATTTGCCAACCTCATTGCCGACGGTTTCGCCATGTCGGTCGGCGCTTTTCTCTCCACTAAATCGGAACAACAGAATTACGATAAACACAAGCGTATCGAGTATTGGGAAGTGGATAATTTACCCGAAAAGGAACGCGAAGAAATACGTGAAATTTATCAAGCCAAAGGCTTTGAAGGTGAATTACTCGAGCAAGTGGTAGAAGTCATCTGCAGCGATCGCGATCGCTGGGTGGATGTTATGATGAAAGAAGAGCTCGAAATGCAGGAGGAAACAAAATCGCCCTTCGCCATGGGTGCCGTCACCTTTGCCAGCTTTATTCTCGTAGGATTAATTCCGCTGCTGGTGTATGTATACGATTATAGCGTTGAAGGTTGGGAAGGCGACTTGTTTCTATGGTCCTGTTCCATGACCGGCATGGCGTTTATTCTTATCGGCTTTTTAAAAGCGCGTGTTACCCAAAACAATATTGTAAAAGGAATTGCCGAAACGGTATTCTTGGGTGCGGCCGCCGCCTTCTTGTCGTATTTCGTTGGAAACTACTTGGAAAAGCTTTTCTAAATGGCGGGGCGATCCATCATTATTTTAAAAATAGGATTGGCTTTTACGTTCGCGGGTCATGGTATTTTCGCCCTCCTCGGGCGGATGAGTTGGATCCCTTTTTTAACCTTCTTCGGATTCTCGGTTGAAACATCCGAAACCCTTCTTACCGTTATCGGTGGTTTGGATATCCTCGTAGCCATTGGGATACTCACATTGCGCACTCCATTCATTTTTCTCTGGTGCACCCTATGGACTTTGGCCACGGCACTTATCAGACCAATCACCGGAGAATCTTGGATTGAATTTATCGAACGAGGTGCTTTTTATGGAGTATCTTTATTCCTCTATTTGAATGCCTTGGCACAAAAAAATAAGACCGGAAACCAAACCCTCAACCCAAAACCTACTGAATCATGATTCTCTCCATGATTGTTGCCGCATCGGAAAACAACGCAATCGGCAAAGACAACGATTTACTTTGGCATCTCCCAAAAGATTTGAAGTACTTTAAAGAAACCACCAAAGGGCACCATATTATTATGGGACGCAAAACCTTTGATTCTGTTGGAAAACCGTTACCCGGGCGAACGAACATTGTGATATCGCGCCGAGAAGACTTCCACCCGGAGGGTGTGGTTCGCGCAAGTAACTTAGAGTCGGCCATTGAATTAGTCGAAAACGATCAAGAACCTTTCATCGTTGGCGGTGCTCAAATCTATGAGCAAGCACTTGATTTTGTCGA
>CBFHRK010000018.1:30609-32906 GCA_965658225.1 Flavobacteriales bacterium
TTACATGACACGAGTACATGCTCATGTAAATGGCGACACTTATTTTCCGGAAATAGATCCGAATGAATGGCAACGCGTGTTGCACGAAAATCATAAGAAAGACGAACAACACGCGTATAATTTCTCCTTTGAAGTCTGGGAAAGAAAGCCTTAAGAGGCCGCCTTTAATTTGCGCAAACTGCTTTGCGATATTTTGCGTTCGGCGTAATCCTTGGTTAAATGGAGTTCCTTTTGGCCCTCCTCACTTGGGAGTTCGAACATAGCATCCATTAACATCGCTTCACAAATACTGCGGAGCCCGCGCGCACCCAATTTGAATTCCATCGCCTTATCTACGATAAAATCGATTGCCGATTCATCATAGGTAAATGCAACGTCATCCATCGCGAAAAGCTTCTTGTACTGACGCATTAAAGCATTCTTCGGCTCCACTAAAATTCGGCGTAAGGCCGCTCTATCGAGCGGATCCAAATGCGACAATACGGGCATTCGACCGATCAATTCGGGAATCAACCCGAACGATTTCAAATCTTGAGGAGCGATGTACTGAAGGATATTTTCATCATCAATACGCTCTTCGTTTGTACTCGAGTACCCTATTGCCGCTGTATTCATGCGGCGCTTGATATGCAGCTCAATTCCATCAAAGGCTCCACCCGCAACGAATAAAATATTCCGGGTATCGATCTCAACGAATTTTTGATCGGGGTGTTTTCTTCCGCCTTGCGGCGCGACATTCACCTTGCTCCCTTCTAGCAGTTTAAGCATTGCCTGTTGAACTCCTTCCCCACTCACATCGCGGGTAATACTTGGGTTATCTCCTTTTCGGGCAATTTTATCGATTTCATCAATAAAAAGTATCCCGCGCTCCGCTTTGCGCGCATCGTAATCCGCCGCCTGAAGCAATCGAGAAATGATACTCTCCACATCTTCTCCTACATAGCCAGCTTCGGTGAGCACCGTTGCATCTACAATAGCAAAAGGCACATTGAGCATTTTCGCTATCGTTTGCGCAAGGAGTGTTTTTCCCGTTCCGGTGCGCCCCACCAAAATAATGTTCGACTTCTGTACGTCTATTTCATCTTCCTCATCCTTCGTGCCTACAGAAACTAGTCTTTTGTAATGATTATACACCGCAACGGAAAGGGTCTTTTTCGCGTCTTCTTGACCGATGACATAATCGTCTAAAAAGGCCTTCATTTCAATAGGCTTGCGCAAAGTGAGTTCCTGAGCTACCGCTTCCAACTCATCATCTTGCATTTCTTCAACCAAAATACCGTGCGCTTGCTCGATACATTGATCACATATATGCGCGTCGATTCCGGCGATCAGAATTTTCGTTTCGCTCTTTTTTCTTCCGCAGAAGGAACAGTTTAATTCTTCTTTCATTCTTTTTTAATCAGGACTTCATCGATCATGCCATATTCTTTGGCTTCGTCCGATTTCATCCAATAATCGCGGTCGCCATCAGCATGTACTTTATCGTACTCTTGACCACTGTGTTTCGCGATAATATCGTACAACTCCTTTTTCAAAAGTTGAATTTGCTTCGCTGTAATTTCAATATCTGAGGCCTGACCTTGCGCTCCACCTAATGGCTGGTGAATCATTACGCGTGAATGGGTCAATGCCGATCTTTTTCCAGCCGCTCCTGCACACAATAAAACGGCTCCCATGGACGCCGCCATTCCTGTACAAATGGTAGCAACGTCTGGTGAAACCAATTGCATGGTATCATAAATTCCCAATCCGGCGTACACGCCGCCACCTGGAGTATTCAAATAAATCTGAATATCTTTTTTAGGATCTACGGATTGAAGAAACAAGAGTTGCCCTTGAACTATATTCGATACCTGATCATTGATTGGCACTCCTAAGAAAATGATGCGGTCCATCATTAATCTCGAGAAAATATCCATGGACGCCACATTTAATTGGCGCTCCTCAATGATATTCGGGGTTAGCCCACGGGGCATTTGTCGGGTATTCGCAGAAACGTAATCTTGGTACGTTAAACTGCTGATTCCCATATGCTGGGTCGCGTACTTGCGAAATTCGTCGTTATCAAACATGTTTTTGAGATTGTAAAGTGTTCTAGTTACAACCTCAAATGTATCATTTTGTTGCTTTCTTCACGAACTCATCGTACGTAACTTCCTTCTCATCGAGTTTGAAAGTTTCTTTAAAGTGCTGAAGCAGCTTTCTTGAGAAAATTTCTTCCGATATACGCTTCGCCTCATCCTCATTCTGAAGAACACGTTCCACAGTGCTTTTCACCATTTCTTCGTCGGGTTCAG
>CBFHRK010000019.1:0-7424 GCA_965658225.1 Flavobacteriales bacterium
CTTGTAGGCATGTTCTTTTTCTTCGCCCTAGCGGGCGGACTCAAAGTATCGGCATTGATGGCACCCCTATTTCTCCTCGGCGTTTTATTCCTCGAAACTATTGGCATAAAGACCCTCAAAAGCCGAGCACTTTTTAAAGATCGAGGCTTTATTTGGTTGGGATATGCCCTAATGATGGGCGCAATTTTTTCTTGGTACTATTATGCTGATGGATACAACGACCTTCATCGCTTTAAATATACCTTCAATAACATTCACCCCTTTTGGATTATTCCGGAAGGTAAAACCTTAAAAATTTTAACCGATGTTGGGGCCCGGATGATTCCGCTTTACTTCAACTACATTGGAGCAGCACTTTTAGCGATACTACCGTTTATTACCCTCTTCTTCTTCCGAAAGAGAATACCGCTTTTAGCGAGCTTGGCGAGCGGAATTATGTCCCTGGGAGCCGTCGCTTACTTCCTTCTTTGGATGCCCTTGATGGGAATCCACGATTATTATTATGCTGTGCTCGTCATTTTGATTCCGGCCATCGGAATTCCCTTTGCTATGGGTATGCAGGCCTATCGGCCCGAAGGGCTGAAATCCAAAACCGCCCTCATAGTTTTAACAGGTTTCTTTGCCTACTCCGTTGTTTATTCTGTTGGGGTGGTCCGACTCAAAACAGGCGATTCAAAATCGTTCACCCAATACGCTGTACCCACTCATGTGCGCGACTTGCTGCGCTGGTTTAATGGAGATTTTAAACGCGTGTGGGCACCCCTCGAGCGTTTACAACCGGAATTAGAAAACTGGGGTGTTGATGAAAACACCAAAATAATTGCAGGTCCGGACGATAGCTTTAATAGAACCTTGATTTACTTAAATCGCAAAGGCTGGACGAGCTTCATTCCGTTCATGGATGGAAAAGACGTTGAAAAATGCATTGCCAACGGAGCCGAATACCTCTTCGTAATCAAGAAGCACGAAGAGTTCTTGGAGCCTTTTCTACCCTACATCGAGACCGAATTGCCACCGTTCGAATCGGTTCGAATCTTTCGTTTAAAGACCAAAGATTCCCCAGCGCTTTAAAAATAAGGCAATTGCGTACTTTTGCGACTTCCTTTAAATGCAGAACCTTTGACCAAGCTGTCCATCATTATTCCGGCCTACAATGAAGAGGCGACTATTTATGCCCTTCTTGAAAAAGTAGAGCAAGCAACGCTTCCTGATAATGTTGAACGCGAGTACGTGCTCGTAAACGATGCATCTAAAGATGGTACAGAGGCTGAAGTAGAGCGTTTTAAGGAACGCTATCAACCGGCTCAGTTTCAATATTTTAAGCAAGAAGTAAACAAGGGAAAAGGAGCGGCTATCCACAAAGGCATTGAGCTTGCAAAGGGCGATTACCTCATTGTTCAAGATGCGGATCTGGAGTACGATCCAAGGGAATTTTCTCGACTGTTACAGCCGGCATTGGAAGGTTTTGCTGATGTTGTTTATGGATCGCGCTTTATGGGTGGAAACCCACACAGGATGCTTTTCTTTTGGCATTCTCTTGGGAATCAGTTTTTGACCACCTTATCGAACATGATGTGCAACTTGAACTTGAGCGATATGGAAACGTGCTACAAGCTCATTCGTGCCGACATTGCCAAATCGCTTACATTGAAAGAAAAGCGATTTGGGTTCGAACCCGAGGTAACCGCCAAATTATCACGCGTTCCCGATATTCGAATTTATGAAGTCGGAATTAGCTACTACGGTCGCACCTATGAAGAAGGCAAAAAAATTGGCTGGCGCGATGGTTTTCGAGCTATTTATTGCATCTTGAAATACAATATCTGGGCGAAGTAAACGAGTCTTTGGAGGCGATTAAACTCTATTCCTTTGAAAAGTAATAATGGATACTCGGTAGCATTTATAGCGCTCATTGGCCTAATGACGCTGGCCTACGGATTTCCTGAAATTGCGAGTCTGCGGCCTCAAGGACTTCACCAGTGGCGTCAGGCCGACTGCCTTTCTATTACCTCGAATTACGCTCAAGACAACTACCCCTTTCTTCGACCTCAGCTCCACTATCAAACGCAGGTGACCAACGGAGAAGCAATGAGTGAGTTTCCACTCATGTATTGGCTTAACGGTCAGCTGTGGAAGCAATACGGCACCAGTGAACCCTTGTACAGAGGAATCGTGTTCGGCCTTTTCTTTTTGGCTCTTTTTCGATTGCATCTTCAAATACGATCGACCGGCAACGTGGCCTCTATTATTATTCCGGCGGCCCTATTTACCTCTCCTATTTTAGCCTACTATAGCTTCAATTTTATTAGCAATGTACCCGCCTTCTCCTTCGCGCTGTTAGGCGCTACCTATTTATACAATTATTGGCTTTCGAAACGCTTAACTCCTCTGCTGGTGGCCATGCTTTTTATTGGCTTGGCCGGACTTCTAAAAATCACATCGATTGCCTTCTTTTTAACGGTGGTTGCCGCATTAATTGCGAGTAGACAATACCTTCAAATGCCTCATAAAAGAGCGTTTCTATTTTCTACGCTCGGCCTTTTCATTCTGTGGTTCTTCTGGTATCGGTATGCGTCGAATTACAATGCCGCCATTGAACACAAGCCCTTTTTAATTGGCATATTACCCTATTGGGAATTGACCGCCGAAGCGCGCGAAATGATTTGGACAAAACTCGGGAACTGGTGGTTTCCGCGATGGCTACCTTTGCCTCTTGGCATTTTTTCGATCCTTAGTTCTATTGGACTGCTCTTTGCATTCAAACGATTGCCCCGATTTTTGTGGTTTTTGAATGTATTCCAACTCCTCGGTTGGATCGCTTATTTAACGCTCTTTTTTCAAGTATTCGACAACCACGATTACTATCTCATCAACTCGTTGGTTTGGCCCTTAACCACATGGCTTATTTTGTTTTACTGGTCGCAAACATGGGTGCCTACGGCACGAAAAGCCCTCTTCGTTTTATCCGCGCTCTTCGTTATTTCCGGAACCTATGTCGCGGCCCAACAAAATACGTGGGCAATCACAGCTTGGCGAAATCCGCACCTTACCAAAACCATAGATTTCGAAACTATTGAGCCATGGCTGCGCGAAATGGGAATTGAGCAAAATGATTTAGTGCTGGTGCTGCCCGACAGAAGCATTAACATCAGTTTGTACTTAATGAACCAAAAGGGTTGGACACGCTTCTACACAGGACTCGACAATACAGAAGACATTAACGAACGCATTGCGCAAGGAGCGAAATACTTATTCGTTCATTCAGACGAGTGGATGCAAAAGGAATATTTACAACCGTTCATGCAAGATACCGTGGGTCAGTTCGGTCAAATAGCGGTATTTAAACTCCCGGAATAGCTTCAATCAGGCTTTTGGTATAAGCACTTTTTGGGTTCTGGTAAATCTCTTCTGCATCGCCGTATTCTTCTATTACACCTTTATTCATAACGATCATTCGGTCGCTCATGTGCTTTACAACGCTGAGATCGTGGGAGATGAAAATATAGGTAAGTCCAAAATCTTGCTTTAAATCGTTCAGTAAATTCAGTACCTGGGCTTGAACACTTACATCGAGCGCGCTCACCGATTCGTCGCATACAACGAACCGTGGTTCAACCGCCAAGGCCCTTGCAATTCCTACACGCTGTCTTTGTCCGCCAGAGAATTCGTGCGGATAACGTCCGTAATGCTCGGCGCCTAGTCCAACCCGTTCAAGGAGTTCAACTACTTTATCGCGCCGAAGGCGCTTCTCGTGAAGGCGATGCACATGCATAGGCTCTTCAATGGCTTTGCCAATCGTCATACGCGGATTCAAGCTCGAATACGGATCTTGAAAAATGATTTGAAGATCTTTTCGCAGCGGCCGTATTTCCGAATCGCTCATTTCGAGAATGGAATTCCCTTCATAAAGGACTTTTCCTGAATGCGCTTGTTGAAGCTTGAGTAAGGTTCGTCCGAGCGTTGTTTTCCCACAGCCCGATTCACCCACGAGTCCTAAGGTTTCCCCCGGATACACATTAAAATTGACTCCGTTAACCGCCTTCATCCATTCTTTGGGTTTGCCCCAAAAACTTTTATTAACCGGAAACCAAGTGTTTAAATCTTGAATTTCCATCAAGGGTTTTTGCCCGTAAATCTTTTTTTGTTGGGCCTCTCGGCCCGATGGTTTTTCGGCCCAATCGCGATATACCGTCTGTAAATCGAGTCCCGTTTCTTCTGGTACACCCTGCACTACCTTCATAAAGTCGGCAACGGTGGGGAGTTTATTCAATCGTTGCGTCAAGGGCGGACGACAAGCCAGTAATCCCTTTGTATACGGGTGTTGCGGGCGATTAAACAGCTCGGAAGTAGCTCCTTGTTCCATTATTTTACCCCGGTACATCACAATCACCTTGTCGGCAATATCTTTCACCACCCCTAAATCGTGGGTAATGAAAATAACGCCCATACCCATCTCTGTTTGGAGTTCTTTGATGAGGGATAGAATCGTTTTTTGAACCGTTACATCGAGGGCCGTTGTTGGCTCATCGGCAATGAGTAAGTCGGGTTTACAACTAATTGCCATGGCAATCATTACCCGTTGTTTTTGTCCTCCCGATATCTGGTGTGGGTAACTGTCGAAAATAGCTTCGGGTCGCGGAAGTTTCACTTTTTCAAAAAGTGCGAGCGTTCTTCGCTTTGCTTCTTTTTTGTCTTTGGTTTCGTGTTGCAACAAAGCCTCCATTACCTGATCTCCGCACGTAAATACGGGGTTTAAGGAGGTCATGGGCTCCTGAAAAATCATACCGATTCGTTTACCGCGGTACGTACGCATCTTGCCGGGAGGCAAGGAAAGTAAATTCACTGCAGAACCATCTGATTCATGGAAGGTAATGCTGCCTTCTGAAATGCTGCCGGGGGGTTCCGAGATTAAGCGCATAATACTTAATGACGTAACTGATTTACCGGACCCCGATTCGCCGACCACGCCAACTGTTTCTCCGCGACCAACAGAGAAAGAGACGTGATCCACAGCACGTGTTGGGCCCGATTCACCCTTAAAATCGACGACTAAATTCTGTATGTCGAGCAGTGGAATCATTACGCGAATAATTGTTGAAATATGCGTTCGATCTTCGACTCTTGAATTACTTTAATTTTAAAATCAGCTGTTTTCACTTTGTTGAATTTGCTGATAAATATTTTATCGAAACCGAGTTTTTCGGCCTCTTTAATTCGTTGTTCGATGCGTTGAACGGGTCTAATTTCGCCGGTAAGTCCTACTTCCGCCGCAAAGCATACTTTCTCGGTAAGGGCCAAATCAACATTGGAGCTCAAGATAGCTGTGACCACCCCTAAATCGATTGCCGGATCGTCTACTTTGATTCCGCCCGTGATGTTGAGAAAGACATCTTTTTGAGCGAGTTTAAAGCCACAGCGTTTTTCGAGAACCGCCAAAAGCATGTTTAATCGACGCGTATCAAACCCTGTCGACGAGCGTTGTGGATTACCATATACAGCACTACTTACGAGGGCTTGAATCTCGATCATCATAGGGCGCATACCCTCTAAGGTAGCCGCTATGGCTGTTCCGCTTGTCGGTTCGTCTTTTTCCGAAACCAGTAATTCGGAGGGGTTATCGACTTCGCGCAGCCCGCCGCCGTGCATTTCATAAATACCGAGTTCTTGCGTGCTTCCGAAGCGATTTTTATGGGCGCGAAGCAAACGATAATTGTAGTTTCTATCTCCTTCGAATTGAAGAACGACATCCACCATGTGCTCAAGAACTTTTGGTCCGGCCAAGTTGCCCTCCTTGGTGATGTGGCCAATCACAAAAACGGGAACGTTCGTATCCTTGGCGTAGCGAATGAGTTCGGCCGTACATTGGCGAATTTGCGATACGCTTCCGGGAGTGCTTTCTACTACGTCGCTGTACAAGGTTTGAATAGAGTCAATGACCAACATGTGCGGCGCTAGGGTTTCGGCGGCCTCAAAAATGCGTTGTGAAGCAGTTTCGGGAAGTAGGAAACACTCTTCGTTGGTAATGCCAATTCGTTCCGCACGCATGCGGATTTGTTTTTCGCTTTCTTCGCCCGAGACGTACAGGATGCGCGTTTTTCGCATCCGCAGGGCGATTTGAAGCATTAAAGTTGATTTCCCAATTCCGGGTTCACCGCCGAGCAGGACTACAGATCCGGCCACTAGGCCGCCCCCTAGAACCCGATTCAACTCATTGCCGGCGGTATTAATGCGCTGTTCGGCACCTATGTCTACTTCTTTGATAGCGGTTGGCTTCGGGGTTCCGGAAGAGGCATTGGAATTCCAGCCGGCTTTATCTTTTCCCTTTCGTACGAGCTCTTCGACAATGGTATTCCATTCGCCACAGGCCGAGCATTGGCCCATCCATTTGGCGTATTGGTTACCGCAGTTTTGGCAATAAAAGGTGGTTTTTGTCTTAGCCATGGTTGTTTAATCGCTCAATGGTAGCGGTAGTGCTTTTACCGGGAACTAAATCGATGGTAGTTACTTTTCCGCCTTGTTCGAGGACGAATTCGTGCCCCACAATTTCGGTGAGTGCGTAGTCGCCTCCTTTGACGAGCACGTCGGGAATCACGCTTTTAATGAGGTCGATGGGCGTATCGGCTACGAACGGGATTACGGCATCTACAAAGCTCAGGCCGGCCAGTTGCACGGCGCGGTCGTGCAGGGTATTGATGGGTCTGGACGGACCTTTTAAACGGGTAACGGAAGCATCGGAATTGAGTCCGACCACTAGTTTATGACCTAAGTCCCGAGCTTTGGCGAGGTAGGTCAAATGGCCTGTATGAAGAATATCAAAACACCCGTTGGTGAAGACTACTTTTTTGTCTTCGAATCGCCATACGTGGCGAAGCGATTGAAAAGAGTTTAAGTCGTGTATTTTAGAAAGAGTAAAGTCGAGGTGACCCATGAATATTTATGCTTCGGACCGTGATTTTTTGGTACGAGCTAAATATAGGGCAAAAAGGGCAATCGCTCCACTGGTAAGGATCATCAAGGTTTGACTTGCGTGGATGATGGTCGCGTAGGTTAATCCGCTTTGGTAATTGATTGTTTCTTCGAGTCCGTAGGATTGTCCGAGGACGGTCATACCGTACGATACCGCCAAGTGGTAACTGCCAATTCCGCCTTGTGCAGGAACCACCATTCCGAGACCGCCTACTACGGTCATCGTAACGCCATCGGCAACTCCCAGGACATCCATTCCTTCTATTGAAAAGAAGTTCACGTAGATCATGCCGAAATAGGCAGCCCAAATAAAAAGGGTATAGGCGATAAACGCTCCTTTACGCTGCATTTTATAGACTGTTTTCATGCCTTCGAGAACGCCGAACATGAAGGAGCGAATTTTGTCGAAAAAGGGCATGGCCAGAATGCGTTTTCTCAAGGCGAAAAGGACGATAAGT
>CBFHRK010000019.1:7523-31763 GCA_965658225.1 Flavobacteriales bacterium
GTAACGGCGAGAATAATAAGGGTACGAAGGATTTTTCCGAAGCGCTTATTCACAGTGGCGCTTAATTGAGTTGATTGGTCTCCTCATTTGGAAAAATGATGGAGGGTTTAAAGCTTTTGGCTGCTTCAAAATCCATTTGAGCGTATGCGATGATGATTACGACATCACCGGCCTGTACGCGACGAGCGGCCGGACCGTTCATGCAGACTTCTCCAGAGCCTCGCTGACCGCGGATGACGTATGTTTCAAGGCGCTCACCGTTGTTGATGTTCACGATTTGCACTTTTTCTCCTTCGATGAGGTTGGCGGCGTCCATTAGATTTTCATCAATGGTTATGCTCCCCATATAGTGAAGGTCGGCATCCGTGATTTTAACACGATGGATTTTCGATTTACAAACCTCGATGTTCATAGCATTCTATTTGCGCGGCAAAATTACGATTTAATCCCTACATTATCAATTAAGCGAATGTCACCTAAATGTGCTGAAATGCAGGCGCGTACTTCGGTGCTGTTGGGCCATTTAGATAACCGCTCAAAGGTCTCAGGGTTCACGATTTCGAGGTATTCGAGGTTAATTTCTGGAACGGCTTCTATAATGCTGAGGGCTTTGCTTTTAGCTTCGGACAAGGGGAGTGCGGTTCCTTGATCGCGAAGGAAGAAGAGCGCTTTGGAAAGTGTGGTTGCTGCTTTTCTTTGTTTGGCAGATAGGCGCAGGTTGCGCGAGCTCATTGCGAGTCCGTCCGTTTCTCGAATGGTAGGGCAAGAAATGATTTGGATGTTGGGATGATGAATTCGCGCCATTTGTCGGATGACGGCGACTTGCTGAAAATCCTTTTCACCGAAATAGGCTTTATGGGGTTGAACGGTTTTGAACAGGGCATCTACTACGGTGGCTACTCCTTGAAAGTGGCCGGGTCGAAAATGCCCTTCAATTACTTCGTCGAGAATACCTAAATCGTAATTCCCGGTAAGCACGCCGTTTGGGTAGAGGTCGTCATCGGCCGGAAAGAATACGGCATTGCAACCGGCCTTTCGGAGCAGGTCTATGTCTTTCTTGGGTTGGCGGGGGTAGGTTTTAAGATCGTTTGGGTTGTTGAATTGGGTTGGGTTTACATAAATGCTTGCGACGGTGAAGTCGTTGTTGGCGATCGATTCGGCTATTAGAGCGAGGTGGCCTGAGTGCAGAGCGCCCATGGTTGGAACGAAACCGATGGTGCATCGGCCCGCTAGGGCGCGGTCCAAATGGAACCTCAAATCAGAAGAATTTTGAAACGAATCCATGTTGGAATTCAACCTGAGTTAATGAGCAAACATAGCTATATCCTTGATAAAACGGCAATTTTTTCGTAATTTCGCAAATCTCTTTAAGACAAGATAAAGGCGATTTATGGAAAAGAAAAGAATCTTATACGTTTCACAAGAAATAACCCCTTATTTACCCGAATCCCCAATATCAAAATTATCAAAAGACCTTCCTACATTAATGAATGAAGCGGGTCATGAAGTACGCATCTTCATGCCGCGTTTTGGTTGTATTAATGAGCGTCGTCACCAATTGCACGAGGTGATTCGCCTTTCGGGAATGAATTTGATTATCAACGATATGGATCAGCCGCTCATAATTAAAGTGGCTTCGATTCCGACTTCTCGGATACAGGTTTATTTTATAGATAACGAAGAATATTTCAAAAGGAAAGCTGCGCTCACCGACGATAAAGGCGAATTATTTGCCGATAACGACGAGCGTTCTCTATTCTTTTGCCGCGGGGTATTAGAAACGGTCAAAAAACTAGGTTGGAAACCAGATGTAATTCACGCTCATGGCTGGATGACTTCTATGTTGCCAGTTTATTTGAAGAAAAACTACGCAGACGACCCTATTTTTGAGGAAAGCAAAGTGGTTTATTCATTGTACGATAATGGCTTCAAGGGCTCTTTGTCTGCAGATATGGCGAGTAAAGTCAAGTTAAACGAGGGCGAGCACTGTGTTGAGTCGATCAGCAACCCTGATTTCAATAGTCTAAATAAAATGGCCATGGATCACAGTGACGCGATTACTTTAGGATCGGATACGGTGAACAGCGACTTAACTGACTATGCTGAGGAGAAAGGCTTGCCAATGTTAGGACATTTGCCAGAAGAAGAGCATCAAAGTGCCTACTTAGATTTTTACAAGGATCTAACGGTGGCAGAAACTTTAGCTTAAGCGAATACTAAGGCTGGGAATAATCAGTTATTTCAGTATGAAAAGCACAAAATGGATATGTAGCCTCGCCTTGCTGGTGGGGCTTCTTTCTTGTGAAAAGGATGTAACGCAAATTGGGGTCGAAATTCAACCTCCGGGTGATCGCTTGGAAGTGAATCAAACCGATACCATTACGGTGCGCGCTTATCGTTTACCGGACGACTCGGTATTGTCGAGCAAATCTTTGTACGCCACCTTAGGGCAGATGTGGGACCCAACCTTTGGATATACGCGCGCCAATTTTTATACGCAATGGCGCTTGCCCGCGAATAACGTTCTCTTTGAAAATGACCCGGTAGTCGATTCCGTTCGGTTTTATGTTCTTTTTGCCGATCCGGGCCTTTACGGCCCGACGGATGAGCCGAGTACTTTCAATTTTCAGATGTATGAGTTGAATGAGCGGATGTATTCGGACTCTGTTTATTATTCTCAAAAAACGTTTGATTTCAACCCAACTCCATTGGTAGATACCACCTTTATTCCGAGTTTGCAAGACACGAATGAAACCGGAACGTTTGTTCCCGACACCTTGGTATTTACCGTTCCTAAAGAGCTTGGACAGCGTATATTGAATGGAACGGAAGAGGAGTTGGAGAATAATACTGCCTTTGCGGATTTCTTCAAAGGGATTCATATGAAATCGAACCTGTCGTCGGAGATGCTTTTTTTCGACTTAACAGATGTGGCTACTCGAGTGAGTATTTATTATCATAACTCGGAAGAAGATAGCCTGCAGTTCGACCTTCTAATAAATGATAATACGCAGAGGGTTAATAATTTTTACCACGATTTCAGTGCTACTTCATTGAGCCTTAAGCCAGTGAATAAGGAAGGCTTTGGTGAAGAAATCAATTATGTTCAAGGATTGGGCGGTATGCGTGTTGGATTAGAGTTTCCGCATCTAGATTCATTAAAGAAGGAAGGCATAATAATCAATCGGGCCGAATTTAGAGTCCCTATTGTAGAGGGTTCAAACAGTGTTTGGGAGCAACCACCATCGGTGTTAGTAGTAAAGCTCGATTCTAATGGGGTCGCTAGTTTTCCACTCGACTTTTTAGAAGAGGACCCATTAAATTACGGTGGGGGTTTTTCAGAATCGAAGAATAGGTATACATTTAACCTCGTTCGTCACGTACATTCCGTAGTAAACGAAGGAGCTGAGAATGGTCAGCTCGCCATTGTGATTTCGGGAAGTGCTGTGCGGGCGTACCGCGCTATTTTGAAAGGATCAGACAAATCGATTCACGGATCTGACCGAATGAAAATGATTATAACATACACGAAACCTTAAGCGAATGTGTGGTATTGTTGGTTATTTAGGCCCTAGAGAGGCGTATCCAATTATAATTAACGGTTTAAAGAGACTCGAGTATCGAGGGTACGATAGTGCGGGGGTTGCCCTGCTGCAATCGGACGACTTCCGGGTTTATAAGAAGCAAGGGAAGGTATCGGACTTGGAGGGCTTGATTGGTTCCGGTGATGTTACGGGGTCCATTGGAATGGGACATACGCGCTGGGCTACGCATGGAGCGCCCTCAGATATTAATTCACATCCACATACGAGTGAGAACGGAGAATTGGTTCTTGTCCACAACGGAATTATCGAGAATTTTGACGCGCTTAAATCGGAATTAATTCATCGAGGATATTCGTTCAAAAGTGAAACCGATACTGAGGTTTTGGTGAATTTGATCGATGATGCCTATCGCGCCGCAGGCGTACCCATTGAAGAAGCGGTTCGTATAGCCTTGAACCAAGTAGTTGGGGCCTACGCTATTGTTGTAATGACCAAGAGCGATCCGGATAAGATTGTTTGCGCCCGAAAAGGTAGCCCCTTGGTAATTGGTGTTGGAGATCGTGAATTTTTTATTGCCTCAGACGCCACTCCATTTTTGGAATACACCAATAACGCCGTTTATTTAGAAGAAGATCAAATGGCTACTCTTCGATTAGGAGAAGAGTTGGTCGTGAATAAAATTGAATCGAACCAATTAATTGACCCGTACATTCAGGAGCTTCAATTGAGTTTGGAAATGATTGAAAAAGGTGGTTACGACCACTTTATGTTGAAAGAAATCTTTGAGCAGCCAAAATCGATAAGGGATACCTTACGTGGACGCCTCTTGCCCGAACAAGGGATCATTAATATGGGCGGAATTAAGGAATACGAAAGCAAGTTCCTCAATGCGCAACGGATTATTATTATTGGTTGTGGAACGAGCTGGCATGCTGGACTCGTTGCCGAATACTTATTTGAAGACCTGGCTCGTTTGCCGGTTGAAGTCGAATACGCCTCGGAGTTCAGATATAGAAATCCAGTAATTACCGAAAATGATGTGGTAATTGCTGTTTCTCAGTCGGGAGAAACGGCAGATACTTTAGCGGCTATTCGTTTGGCTAAAAGTAAGGGAGCCACCATATTCGGGGTATGTAATGTGGTAGGGAGTTCTATTGCTCGTGAGACGGATGCGGGAGCCTATACCCATGCTGGACCAGAGATTGGTGTAGCGTCTACAAAAGCATTTACGGCGCAAGTGACGGTATTAACACTAATGGCTCTTGAATTAGGCCGCAGAAGAGGAACCTTGTCTGAAAGTCGCTACAGAGAATTGTTGTGGGAGCTCGATAAAATCCCAAGTCAAATTGATGAGTTATTAGCCGAGGACGACCATATTAAGAAGATCGCGGAAAACTATAAAGATGCTCAAAATTGCCTTTATTTAGGACGAGGGTATAATTTTCCAGTGGCATTAGAGGGTGCATTAAAGTTGAAGGAAATCAGCTATATCCATGCCGAGGGTTATCCAGCGGCAGAGATGAAACACGGCCCCATTGCTTTAATTGACAAAGATATGCCCGTTGTCGTGATTGCCACGCGAAGAGGGCATTACGAGAAGGTAGTGAGTAATGTTCAAGAAGTACATGCTCGAAATGGCCGTGTTTTGGCTATCGTTAATCACGATGAAAAGCAGATTCAAGAATTGGCAGAACACGTAATTATTGTTCCTGATTCGGAAGAGGTATTTAGTCCATTATTGACGACCATTCCATTGCAGTTACTGTCGTATCATATTGCAGTGATGCGCGGTTGCAATGTAGATCAACCGAGGAATTTAGCTAAGTCTGTTACCGTAGAATAAAAATTCGAACGCGGATTAACGATTATTGTAATCGTTCATTGTTCGGGGCAAGCCTGCGGTTCCAAACGATTTGATCATTTCGATTGCGAGGTCAATTCGTGGCTGTAGCTCCTTTTCTTCTTTTGCATCCCATTCACCCAAGACGTAGTCTACTTGCTTGCCTTTGGCAAATTCGTTTCCAACTCCGAAACGAAGGCGGGCGTAATTTGGATGTCCTAAAATTTGCTGAATATTCTTGAGGCCATTATGACCGCCGTCAGATCCTTTTGCTTTAAGCCTTAACTTACCGAAAGGAAGGGCTAAATCGTCGGTGACAACGAGCAATTGAGAAACGGGTATTTTCTCTTTTTGGAGCCAGAAATTGACAGCTTTACCGCTCAAGTTCATGTAGGTGCTTGGTTTAATGAGCACGAACGGGCGACCTTTCCATTTGAATTCGGAGCGATCGCCATAGCGATCGGTAGAAAAAGAAATACTGGATGCCTCAGCTAGGGCATCCAGTATTTGAAATCCAATGTTGTGACGCGTATTTTTATACTCCGCCCCAATATTTCCTAGTCCTACTATGAGGCTTTTCTTCACGTTTACTCAGCTGCTTCAGCTGCTGGAGCATCGGCTGTTTCGCCCTCTGCACCTTCGCCTTCTACTTCCTCTTCATCATCTTCAACGGCGTTTCGTGAAGTCAAGATAGCGACTACAACGGCGCGTTCAGAATTGAGGATTTTAAACGATTTACCTTCTTGGATATCTGCCACAGTTTTGGTGTGACCAATACGCATATTGGTGATATCGATAACGATTGCGCTAGGAAGGTCTTGTGGAAGCGCGCTTACTTGAAGGCGACGAAGAGAATGACGAAGGTTTCCTCCGTTACGAACTCCAATTGCGCTACCTGTCAAGTGCACAGGAATCTGCAAAAGCACTTCTTTGTCAGGGAAAACCTGCATAAAGTCGGCATGAAGAATTTCATCCGATACTGGGTGGTATTGTGTTGCTTTCAACACGGCCTGAACTTCTTTTCCATCGACATTGATGTGTACCAAGTGTGCATCCGAGGTAAAAATCAAATCTTTAAAGCTCTTGCGATCAGTATAAAAATGAATGTTTTCTTCACCACCATATACGACACAGGGAACCTGCTCATCACGTCTCAAGTTGCGGGCGTCTTTTTTGCCGATAACCTCGCGCAATTGACCTTTAATTGATACTACTTCCATTTCACTATTCTTTTTGAGTGCTTATACGATAAAGTGCGAACTAATTGATTTATGCTTACTCACCCGTCTGAATACATTGGCAAAAAGCGGCGCAACACTCACTACGCGTATTTTTGACGTTTGTTGACGTAACGGGATCGTATCGGTCACGATGAGCTCTTCTAAAGCAGAATTTTCGATGCGCTCGTAAGCGCTTCCAGAAAGAACAGGGTGTGTACATACCGCGCGAACGCTTCGTGCACCTTGTTCCATCATTAAATCTGCCGCTTTAGTCAAGGTTCCAGCAGTGTCGATTATATCGTCTACTAAAACAATGTCGCGATCCTTAACCTCACCGATAACTGTCATTTTTTCAATGACATTTGCCTTGAGGCGTTGTTTATAACAAATGACCACTTCGCTATTTAAGTACTTGGCATAAGAATTTGCACGTTTTGAGCCACCCATATCGGGAGACGCAATGCACAAGTTTTCTAGTTCCAAACTCTTTAGGTACGGCAAGAAAATTGCCGACGCGAATAAGTGGTCTACTGGTACTTCAAAGAACCCTTGGATTTGATCTGCATGCAAATCCATGGTGATGATTCGGGTTGCCCCGGCAGCAGTCAATAAATTGGCTACCATTTTTGCCCCAATGGGAACACGAGGTTTGTCTTTTCGGTCTTGACGTGCCCAACCGAAGTAGGGCATCACGGCTACAATTTGCTTTGCAGAAGCGCGTTTTGCAGCGTCAATCATTAGCAATAGCTCCATCAAGTTTTCTGAAGGAGGAAAAGTACTGTTCACGAGGAAAACTTTATCTCCACGAACGGTTTCCTCAAAACTGGGTTGGAACTCACCATCACTAAATTCCGAAGTAACTATGTTACCAGTCTCCACGCCATACTCACCAGCAATTTTTTCTGCCAAAACTTTAGAAGCTTTTCCCGAAAATATTTTTACCTGTGAGGCCATGTTTACTAATTAAGAGATTGTAACATCCTACGTCGTTGCCCTAAAAGGGCTGCAAATTTAATAATATATTTCGAACCTTAACGCATATTTCTCAGTCGTTTAGCTAAAAAGTTGCACTCCTGTTTTGCAGCTTTGGCCATAATAGCTACTTTTGCCTTCCCAATTTGCCCGGGTGGCGGAATTGGTAGACGCGCTGGATTCAAAATCCAGTTTCTTCGGAAGTGCGGGTTCGATTCCCGCCCCGGGTACAAATCGGAACAAGCCCCGCTCATTTGAGCGGGGTTTTTTGTTTGGGGAATCCCCGAAGTGTATGGGTTCTAACGGCAATCAGTCTCTGGTAGAACAGGAACCAATTTCAGATTAAAACGAGAATGAATGTGCAGAAAAGCAGAAAGCTCCATTGAGCGAAATGTGCATTTCTTTTTGCTGAAACCGTTAAAGTTTCAGGGTTAAAATGTCCGAACTCACTTTCGAAAGCGATACCGAGGTGTCACAATTCCTTTCCCCAAACAAAAAACACGCCCTTTCATGGCGGCTTGTTCCTTCAACTTAACCCGTCAATGGTGCACTATTTTATCGGGCCGTGAGGCCCGTACAAAACATATCGTCCTCTATCTGCGTTTTCATCGGACCTTTGTACCTTAGTTTTCTAGATCATACTTATGAAGAGGCGTTGGCAACTCTGGGCACCTACAGCCCTGGCCCTAACTTTAGTTTTGGGAATTTATATCGGAATGAAAATGGACAGCGGGCAAAACGCCTACGTTTTCCTCAATTCCGAAGGACAGCACAAAAAAATTAATCAACTCATCGAATACATCAACCGCGATTACGTCGATGAAATTGATACGGATTCGCTGCTCGATCGAACCATTGAAGATATTCTCGGTCAACTCGACCCACATTCTACGTACATCCATAAATCGGAGTTTGCGGCCGTGGAGGAAAGTATGTCGGGCAATTTTCAAGGTATTGGCGTTGAATTTGAACTCCAACGAGATACTATTGTAGTGGTTTCACCCATATCCGGAGGGCCTTCAGAACAGCTTGGAATTGAAGCGGGTGATCGAATTGTCAGCGTGAACGGAGAACAAGTAGCTGGCATTGGACTCCAGAATAGGGATGTAATTACCAAGCTTCGCGGCGAAAAAGGAAGTACCGTGGACGTTCAAATCCTAAGGAGTGGCGCCATTGAGTTATTAGACTTTACCATTGAGCGCGATGAAATTCCCCTGGTAAGTGTCGACGTATCGTACATGATTGACGACTCCACGGGCTATATAAAATTGAGTCGATTTGCGGAAACAAGCTACTCGGAATTCGCCACGGCACGTGAAGAGTTGCTCGAAAGGGGAATGAAAAAACTTGTGTTCGACCTTCGCGGAAACCCCGGAGGGTATTTGCATATCGCCGACCGAATTGCCGACGACTTCTTGAAAGATGGGGAACTTATTGTCTATACAGAAGGGCGCTCTCGCGAGCGGAAGTATTACTATGCCACAGAAAAGGGCTCCTTGGAAGACATGGAGCTGGTCGTTCTAATTGATGAAGGCTCTGCTTCGGCAAGTGAAATCATTGCCGGAGCGCTTCAAGATAACGACCGTGCCGAAATCGTCGGAAGGCGCTCCTTTGGAAAAGGGCTGGTGCAAGAGCAATGGGAATTAAGCGATGGATCTGCATTGCGCCTTACCGTGGCTCGTTATTACACACCAACTGGACGATGTATTCAACGACCCTATGGAGATGATAGAAATGAATACTACCTCGATTCCTACGAACAATCGGAACGCGACTTTGCTGAAGGGGATTCAGTAAGCTCGTCAGTAGATACGTCCTTTTATTTGACTCCGGCCGGAGATACGGTATACGGAGGAGGTGGAATTTTACCCGACCTATTAGTTGGTGCCGATTCACTGGGCAGAACCCGCTGGTTCTATGAAGTGCTTAGCTATGGCGACCTGCGTAAGTTCAGTTTTAATTATGCGGATCGAAATAGAGCAGAACTGAAAGAAGAGTACCAAGAAGCGGCCGAATTCGTTCGTGGGTTTGATTTACCTGCATCTGTCTACAACGACTATTTGAAGTTGGCCGAAGAATCGGGAGCGAACACCCAATGGGGAAAAACAGAAAGAGCGGAATTACTCGTACGAAATCGAATTAAAGCGATGATCGGACGCCAAATATGGGGATCCGAGGCTTTTTATCCGGTGATACATCAGAACGACTTAGTGATTCAGGCAGCCGTGAATCCTTTGGAAACAAAAAAAGCTCCCTGATCTTCAAGGAGCTTTTTAAATTCGAATCGAGAAGGGCTTAATTTGTCGCAGCCTCTTTTACTTCTTCCGTTGCTTCTTCAACAACTTCTTCAGTTTCTTCCATCATTTCAGTAGCTGTAGAATCAACTTCTTCCATCATTTCTTCTGCAGCGTCGTCAGCAGCTGGGTGCTCCCCATGATCAGGATGATCTGCATGATCAGCCTCGTCAACTGTTTCTGTTTCTACATTTTCAGTTTCAGTAGATGCTCCACTTCCACATGCTACGAAAACTCCCATGGCTGCTGCCATTAACCAAAAGCTTACTTTTTTCATCGGTCTAGATTTATTGGATTACTCATTTGAACGGCAAAAGTACGGTTTCTTGAGGTAATTACAATACCTCCCTGACTTTTAGGCGTTTAAAAGATTCGACCAAGATAAATGTCCATCCATCAATTGCTTTAATTCAGCAATCGGCACGCGCTCTTGCTTCATAGAATCGCGTTCGCGAACAGTCACACATTCATCATTTAAAGTATCGTGATCAATGGTGATGCAATAGGGGGTTCCAATAGCATCTTGACGGCGATAGCGCTTTCCAATCGCGTCTTTCTCGTCGAATTGGCACGGGTAATCGTACTTTAAAAGATCTATGATTTCTCTTGCTTTTTCCGGTAAACCATCTTTTTTCACCAAAGGTAGAATGGCCGCTTTCACAGGCGCAAGAACGGGCGGAATGTTCAGCACGGTTCGAACAGATCCGTCCTCCAAAGTTTCCTCATTATAGGAATGTGTCAATACCGCCAAAAACATTCGGTCGAGCCCGATAGACGTTTCCACCACATACGGCACATAGCTTTCGTTGATTTCATGGTCAAAGTATTGCAACTTTCGCCCGCTGTGCTCTTCGTGGCTCTTTAAATCGAAATCTGTTCTGCTGTGAATTCCTTCCAGCTCTTTGAAGCCCATTGGGAAGCGGAATTCGATATCAGAAGCCGCATTGGCGTAGTGAGCTAGTTTTTCGTGATCGTGGAATTTATAACGATCTGGGTCAATCCCTAAATTATGATGCCAAGCCATCCGTGCTTCTTTCCAGTATTCGTACCACTTCATTTCTTCTCCGGGTCGAACAAAGAATTGCATTTCCATTTGCTCGAATTCGCGCATTCTGAAAATAAATTGACGGGCAATGATTTCGTTCCGGAAAGCCTTTCCAATTTGGGCAATTCCGAACGGAACCTTCATTCGTGCGGTTTTCTGTACGTTCAAGAAATTCACAAAAATTCCTTGGGCAGTTTCGGGACGCAAGTACACCTTATTCGAACCATCGGCGGTTGAGCCCATTTCGGTTCCAAACATCAGGTTGAATTGGCGCACATCGGTCCAGTTTTTTGATCCAGAAACCGGATCGGCGATGCCCAACTCTTCAATCAAGGCTTTTACGTCAGCAAGGTCTTCCGCTTCGAGTGATCGAGCCATTCTTTTGATGATGGCCTCTTGGTCTGCACGGTATTTTACCACACGCGGGTGAGTAGCTACAAATTGCGCTTCATCGAAATCATCGCCAAAACGTGCTTTGGCTTTTTTAATCTCCTTTTCGGCCTTGGCCTCAATTTTGGCGCAGTAGTCTTCAATGAGCACATCGGCCCGATACCTCTTTTTGGAGTCCTTATTGTCGATCATAGGATCATTAAAGGCGTCGACATGGCCAGAAGCTTTCCAAACGGTAGGGTGCATAAAGATGGCCGTATCAATTCCCACAATGTTTTCATGCATTTGGGTCATTGATTTCCACCAGTACTGCTTGATGTTGTTTTTGAGTTCTACTCCGTACGGTCCGTAGTCGTATACGGCACTGAGGCCGTCATAGACTTCACTACTCGGAAATACAAATCCGTACTCTTTGGCGTGCGATACAATCGCTTTTAATTGGTCATCTTGCTGCATGACCGCAAAAGTAGAAAACCCTACGTTATTCCACGATGATTTTTCTGCGTTCCATGAACCCAGTTTGTTCGTGTTGCCATTCGAGCATGTACCATCCGGTCGGGAAGGCCGATACTGAAATTTCAAAAGGCCCTAAACCCACAAATGAGCCTGTTTTTACGGTTTGGCCTAAGGTGTTTATAATTCGATATGAGTGTTCTAGTCCGGTGCCTAACGGCACGATATTCACTGTTTTGCTCGCGGGATTTGGATACACGCTTAACTTGGTAACCGCTTCGGGATCGTTAAATCCGATCGTTCGAAGCGAATCGCACCAATCTTCAACGGCTTCAAGCGCCGTGAGCATATTCAACTTTCCCTCCGTGGTAGTTATTCCCGCTAAGGAAGCGTTTGGAACAGCACTTTGAAGTAAAAGCGTTCGGAACCAATAAGCTGCCGAGTCGGGCTGCGTACGAGATAAGCTAACCAACTCATCACAAGCCGCAGCGTACATTAATGCCAGCGTACCGGTAACGTGTGGAGTTGCGCCGGATGTTCCCCCGAAACCACCATATGTATCACCTAGGTCGGTTGTATAGGTTCCTTGTCCATAGGCGCCAATGTCAATAGTGCTGTCGCCATATCCTGCACCACTAACTTTCACATCTTGATTATTCATGTTGGTTACAGAAATAAGGTAGTCTGATGGGCAGGCAGTTGGAAGGTCACCAAATACGTCGACATCAACATTTCCGTTAATGGTGGCTCCGCAATTGAGGACACCTTCAACACCTAAACTATCGTAAAAGTTACACCAAAGGGGTGCCTGAGAAGGTTGTCCGTAGTCGATTCCCCATGAGGCATTAGTGGAAACAATAAAAGCGCCTTTTTCCCCCTCCGACTGATTAAACAAGCGGCGGTTCGCCAATACATAACTGTAGGCGCTTAATGCTTGCGCTTCGTTTCCGCCACCTACAATGACCATTATTTTTACGTTCCAATTAACGCCTGAAACTCCGATTCCGTTATTCCCTTTCGCGCCGACAATTCCGGCAACTGGAGTACCATGCCAGCCACCCCAGAATCCGTCCGCGATATCGTCATTACCGGCATAGTCGTTCCATCCCAAGTAATCATCTACATATCCGTTGCTGTCGTTGTCAATACTGTCGTTGGGTATTTCGGCGCGATTAATCCACAGGTTGTCTCCAAAATCGCTGTGCGCGGTATCGATACCGTCATCAATCACGGCTACAACTATGGTATCGCCTTCCACGGTAACCCCTCCTGTTGTGATGTCCCAGGCGAGTTCTGCATCGAGCTGAGCGCTCGGATTAGAGGGATTGTTGTACTGCCATTGACTTGCGAAGAACGCATCGTTGGGCGTTGCCCGGTAGCTTATTGGGTGGTTTCCTTGTGCGTTGACAACCGCGGGGTGCTGTACTACCCAAGATCGGGCCGAGGAAACGGGAACGGCCGGATTAAATTTGAGATGCCAAATGCGAATTTCGCGGCTTATTTCTTTATCTGCCCGCAGGGCAAAAACAACATGCTCTTTATTTAGGGCTGCAATAAGGGGCTCTATTGTTTGTCCCGGATAGAGCTGAACAAGGAGCTCACCTGCCAAAGGCTCAACCATTTCCTGTGCGATGGTTACAAAGGAAAGCAGAAGAGAAAAGAGTAAAATTCGAGTTTTCATAAAAAAGTGAATAAGACAATAAAGGTATCAAATATTTAGCCCGCACTTATTAGTACGTTTGTAATATGATTCAAGTTGGTAAAACGCTCATTAGTGAAGAAATTCTTGAAAAAGAATTCGTTTGTAACCTTACGGCCTGTAAAGGTGCTTGCTGTGTGGAGGGGGATGCAGGTGCTCCTTTAACAGAAGAGGAAGTCAAAACACTGGATCGGATTTATGAGGAGGTAAAGCGGTACATCCGACCGGAAGGTCGGGTATCTATAGAAGAACAAGGCACTTCCATCGTAGATAATGATGGCGAACCTGTTACGCCGCTTATTAAAGGTAAGGAATGTGCCTATACCACTTTTGACGATCAGGGAAAAGCTTTTTGTGGCATTGAACAGGCTTGGAAAGATGGGGCTACAGATTTTCGTAAACCCATTAGTTGCCATTTGTATCCAATAAGGGTTCAATCGTATCCGTCGTTTGACGCGGTGAACTATCATAAGTGGCAAATTTGTTCTCCGGCTTGTAGCCTTGGAAAAGAACTGGAAGTTTCGGTCTTTGAATTCACCAAAGAAGCCCTGCGACGTAGGTTTGGTGACGATTGGATCGAAGAAGTTGAGTTGGTTGCAAAGGAATGGAAGAAGTAGAGGTTGTTTTCATGTTAATTCAACGTGAATTGAACGTGAAAAAAATTACTTGAAAAAGCTTGCATTTTTCACTTTGTAGCGGGCATAGGGGTTTGCTCGATTTTCAACTTTTCAGGCTGTTAATAAAACCGTTTCAATGTGGAAAAGTGCATATTGACTCGCACCGTAATAATGTAAATATTTGTGGTGTACCTTGGCTACGACGCCACACTCAACAATCACTTTGAGTCATCCTAGATTACTAAAAAAGCCCGGCTATCCGGCTGGGAATGGGATATTTATCCCCCTTTTTTGGGCTGCGATTGGAAGGTTTGAAGGACAAAAAACTACGGAATGAACGCTGCACAAGAAGAACCCATTTTAAAAGAGAACAAAGACCGCTTTGTTCTATTTCCAATTACCCACAACGACATATGGCAATGGTATAAAAAAGCAGAAGCCAGTTTCTGGACGGCTGAAGAAATTGACCTCCACCAAGATCTAACGGATTGGAACACAAAACTGAATGACGACGAGCGTCATTTCATCAAACATGTTTTGGCCTTTTTTGCTGCCAGCGATGGTATTGTAAATGAGAATTTGGCCGAGAATTTTGTGAATGAAGTACAATACACGGAAGCAAAATTCTTTTACGGATTTCAGATTATGATGGAGAACATCCATTCTGAAACGTATTCATTGCTAATCGATACCTATATTAAAGATCCGGAAGATCGCGATCGCTTGTTCCACGCCATCGAAAACTTCGAGGCAATTAAGAAAAAAGCAGATTGGGCCCTTCGTTGGATCGACAGCGATAGTTTCGCAGAGCGTTTAGTGGCATTTGCGGCCGTTGAAGGAATTTTCTTTAGCGGTAGTTTCTGCTCAATTTTCTGGCTAAAGAAAAGAGGAATCATGCCCGGGCTTACCTTCTCAAATGAGCTAATTAGTAGAGATGAAGGTTTGCATTGTGATTTCGCGTGTCATTTACACAATGAGCACCTTATCAATCAAGTACCGCAAGAGCGGATTACACAAATCATCACGGAAGCTTTAGACATCGAACGCGAGTTTATTACCGAAGCGCTCCCCGTAAGCCTTATAGGAATGAATTCTAAACTGATGATTCAATACCTAGAATTTGTGGCGGATCGTTTACTAGTAGAGCTTAAGTGCCCTAAAATGTATAATTCAGAAAATCCATTTGATTTCATGGATATGATCTCGCTTCAAGGAAAAACTAATTTCTTCGAAAAAAGAGTAGCTGAATATCAAAAAGCAGGGGTGATGAGCCAATCTGCAGAAGACAACAAAATATCATTTGACGCAGATTTTTAATCTGCTCACGAGTAACCAACATTTATCCAACCCAACCTCAGAAAAACAAAAGCGCATGTACGTATTAAAAAGAGATGGTCGCAAGGAAGCGGTGAAATTTGACAAGATCACCGCGCGGATTCAAAAATTATGCTACGGATTGAACTCACTAGTGGAGCCAACATCGGTAGCGATGAAAGTAATTGAAGGAATTTACGAAGGAGTAACCACTTCAGAATTGGATAGCTTGGCAGCAGAAGTTGCGGCATCTTTAACAACACGACACCCGGATTACGCATTGCTAGCAGCGCGTATCGCGGTTTCAAATCTTCACAAGAATACCGAGAAATCGTTCAGTGAAACCATGACCATGTTGCGCGAGTACGTAAACCCACGTACGGGTTTAAAATCGCCCTTAATTGCTGAAGATGTTCACGAGATCATTCAGGCAAACGCGGCATTACTCGATAGTACATTGATTTACGATCGCGACTTTAGCTACGACTATTTCGGATTTAAAACACTTGAGCGCTCTTATCTATTGCGCGTGAATGGAGCCATCGCAGAGCGTCCGCAGCACATGTTGATGCGTGTTTCTATTGGAATTCACAAAGAAGATATCGATTCAGCTATTGAAACGTATGAGTTGATGTCGAAGAAATATTTTACGCACGCCACACCAACCTTATTCAATTCAGGAACACCCAAGCCTCAAATGTCGAGCTGCTTCCTTTTAACGATGAAGGGAGATAGCATTGATGGAATCTACGATACCTTAAAGCAATGTGCGAAGATTTCGCAATCGGCCGGAGGAATTGGATTAAGCATCCATCACGTGCGCGCCACTGGATCGTACATCCGTGGAACAAATGGTACTTCAAACGGAATAGTACCCATGCTTCGCGTTTACAATGATACTGCTCGTTACGTTGATCAAGGAGGTGGAAAGAGAAAAGGATCTTTTGCCGTTTACGTAGAACCTTGGCATGCCGATATCTTCGACTTCCTCGATTTGAAAAAGAACCACGGAAAAGAAGAAATGCGTGCGCGCGATTTATTTTACGCCCTTTGGATTCCGGATTTATTTATGGAGCGCGTTGAGGCAGATGGTGAATGGACACTCATGTGCCCGAACGAATGCCCAGGTCTTCCGGATGTATACGGCGAGAAATTTGAAGAGCTTTACAAAAAGTACGAGTCGGAAGGAAAAGGAAGAAAAACAATCAAGGCGCGTCAGCTTTGGGAAGAAATTCTTGAGTCTCAGATTGAAACCGGTACTCCGTACATGTTGTACAAGGATGCTGCGAATAGCAAATCGAATCAGAAAAATCTCGGAACCATCCGCTCTTCAAACCTCTGTACGGAGATTATTGAGTACACTGCAGATGATGAGGTGGCCGTTTGTAATCTCGCCTCAATTGCCTTGCCGAAATTCGTGAAAGAAGGAAAATTCGATCACGATTTACTATTCAAAATTACCTACACGGTAACAAAGAACTTGAACAAAGTAATCGATCGCAATTACTACCCAGTGCCGGAAGCGCGTAACTCGAACATGCGTCACCGCCCAGTTGGATTAGGAGTACAGGGCTTGGCCGATACCTTCATTATGTTGCGTTATCCGTTTACTTCTGACGAAGCAAAACAACTGAACGCCGACATTTTCGAAACCATTTATTACGCTTCATTAACGGCGTCCAAAGATTTGGCCAAAATTGACGGAACGTATGAAAGCTATCCAGGATCACCTATTTCTGAAGGGATATTCCAATATAATATGTGGGGCCTTGAAGAGTCAGATCTCAGCGGTCGTTGGGACTGGAGCACCTTGCGTGAAGAAGTAAAAGAACACGGAGTACGGAACTCCTTGTTGCTTGCACCGATGCCAACGGCATCAACTTCTCAAATTCTCGGTAACAACGAATGCTTCGAGCCATACACAAGTAATATTTACACACGTCGTGTATTGAGCGGTGAGTTTATTGTGGTGAATAAGCATCTATTGATTGATCTTGTAAAATTAGGCTTGTGGAATAACGAGTTGAAAGACGAAATTATTCGAGCAAACGGGTCCGTTCAAGGAATTGATATTATTCCGGACAACATTAAGGAACTCTACAAAACAGTTTGGGAGTTGAGTATGAAAGATATTATTGACATGGCGGCAGACCGCGGTGCTTTTATCGATCAATCTCAATCAATGAACTTGTTCATGGAGAACGCAAACATCGGTAAGGTTACCTCCATGCACTTCTACGCATGGAAGAAAGGACTTAAAACAGGTATGTACTATCTGCGTACGAAGGCCGCCGCTGATGCAATTAAGTTTACGGTTCAAAAACAAGCAAAAGCTCAAGTTGAACCCGTAGTATCTTCTGAGCAAACAGAGAAAATTCAGGAAGAAAGAGTGAGTAAGTTGGAAGAAGCAGCAAAGAAAATGGCTGCTGAGAATGCCGACATGATTGCTTGTTCTATCGATAATCCTGATGAGTGCGAAGCTTGCGGGAGTTAATCGAGAGTGCAATCTGAACTACGCAAGAAACCCCGGGTGCGCGAACACACCCGGGGTTTATTTTTTAACTTGTACCAATAAGAAGCTCCCGCCTTACGGCGGGAGCTCTTTTTCGCAGGTTCAAAAAAGTTTCAAAAAATACCTGCGCTATTTTAATACATCACATCTTTCAAACGAAACTGAAAGTACATTTGTTTTATGAGGCGTCGATTTTTCTTCATACCCTTTCTTCTCACTTCGTTCATCTCTTTCGGTCAAGAGCTTATCGAACCGGGGCCCGTTGGAGGAATGCGCGAATGGAAGCACATTGTCCACTATCAAATGCAGTACCCGTACGCATCAATCCAGGCAAATGAAAAAGGAACGGTTTCTATCGATTGTTTTATTTCATCAGAGGGTAAGCTCACGGAAATAGAGTTCGTGAAAACCGTTTCTGAAGCCCTTGATCGGGAGACGGTCCGACTCCTAAACTTGGTAGTATGGGAACCGGCCATGTACGGGTCAACCACGATGTCGGGCAAGGTCCGAATGCATATCGACTACTATCCCGAGCGTTACAGAAAGTACTGCCAAGAGCGCGGCTATCGAAAACTGCCTCAACCTGTGCGTCCGGTTTCGAGCTCCAAGAAAATTTATTCCTCCGTTGAAGTTGATAGTGTAGCGAAACCATTAGTTCCTGAAGGGTGGGAAGCTTTTCCGTACATACTCACTCTGATTAAATACCCAGAAGATGCAATCCGCAATAATGTTCAAGGCGAGGTACGGTTAAGGTATGTCGTGGAGCGTTCTGGTGATATTTCCAATATTCAAACGGTTCACAACCTAGCGGGTGGATGCCCACAAGAAGTAGTCCGCGTACTCCGCAGTTTAAGTTGGATACCCGCCATTAAGAATGGAGAAGCGGTTCGGTCGACCCAAGAAATATCGATTCAATTTCGCTTGTCGAATGAAGGAACGCAAACACAGTTCATCAATGGAGGACGAGAAGGCATTTATTGACCTTCTTCCGCCCTTTTCATACGTTGCATGGGGTTCTCAGAATCTCTACTTTTTCTTTTATACAGCTCGAAACGCGTGGGCTCGGGCCGAGGGGGCCAATAGTTGTTACCGCGATCGATATCTGCAGTCTCTAAATTAGGGTCAAGCACAATTCCAGAAATTTCTTTTTCGCTGTAGAACACTTTTGAAACTACGGGCTCATCCATTTTCCAAATTTCGGCCGGAATATAAATGCGCTCTGAAGTTCCGTCGGCATAATCCATCCGAAGGATGATAGGCATGGGCACACCTCCAATCATTTCAAAATCGACTTGATAGTAATTGAGTCCGTTTTCGAGCAAAGCCTTTTCGTCTTCATCGAGCTTGCTTAAATAGTCTTCGTAATCCTCGTTATCGAGCCGGGTAGGCTCTAATGGATCGTATTCGTTGTAAAAATCTAATAAATCGGGTCGACTATCAGTCACCTTTGGAATAGTATCATTGCGCAAATCGCCAATAAATTGAGGGGCTTTTGATTCTGCTTTTCGGGCCGCCGCTGCTTCAATTTCAGGATTCTGACTGTTGATCTGATACCACTTGAAGTCCTTAATGGCGAGGTCTACATGATCGTTCGTATAGAACCATGCGCGCCAAAACCAATCTAAATCGGTTCCGGAAGCATCTTCCATGGTTCTGAAGAAATCGGCCGGAGTAGGGTGCTTGAACATCCAGCGCTGACTGTAGGTCTTAAATGCATAGTCAAAAAGCTCACGACCCAGAATGGTCTCTCTCAAAATATTGAGTCCGGTCGCTGGCTTTCCATAGGCATTGGGTCCAAATTGATGAATGCTTTCCGAGTTCGTCATGATCGGGGAGATGTAGTCTTTGTTCCCCTTCATGTAATCGGTGATTTTGTAGGCCGGACCTCGACGCGATGGGTATCCGGGTTCCCATTCTTGTTCCGTAAGGTACTGAACAAAGGTATTGAGCCCTTCGTCCATCCACGTCCACTGACGCTCATCGGAATTAACAATCATCGGAAAAAAATTGTGACCTACTTCGTGAATAATTACCCCGAGCATGCCGTATTTGGTTCGTTCGGTATAGGTGCCATCTGCTTCGGGCCGACCTCCATTGAAGCAAATCATCGGGTACTCCATTCCAATCCGGTTCGAGTGAACGGAAATGGCCACCGGATAAGGGTAATCAAAAGTGTATTTTGAATAAACGCGCAAGGTGTGCGCCACAATTTCGGTCGAGTATTTTTCCCAAAGGGGATTCCCTTCTTTTGGGTAGTAGCTCATCGCCATTACGGTGCGGTCGCCAAATTGAACGCCCATCGCATCCCATATGAATCGCCGCGAACTGGCGAATCCGAAGTCGCGCACATTGATGGCTTTAAAGGTCCATGTCTTTGTTTTCTCCGTTTCCGGATTTTCAATGCGCTCGTCCGCAGTTTCTTGCGAAACGATAACAACCGGGCGGTCTGCTGTTTTCGCTTCCGAGAACGCTTTGCGCTCGGCGCTTGAAAGCACGTTAGAGGCGTTTTGAAGCGTTCCGGTAGCGGCGACAACATGATCGGCCGGAACGGTTAAATTAACTACGTAGTCGCCAAAAGGAAGGGTGAATTCGCCGCGCCCCAAGAATTGTTTGTTTTGCCAACCTTCCACTTCGTTATACACGGCCATGCGCGGAAAGAACTGCGCAATGGTATAAAGGTAGTTTCCGTCTTCTTCAAAGAATTCGTAGCCACTTCGTCCGCCAATTTCCATACGGTCGTTGATGTTATACCACCACTTAATTTTAAAGGTAACGCTAGCGCCAGGGGCCAATGGTGTTTCCATATTAACGCGCATCATGGTGCCATTTACGGCGACTTCCATATCGTTTCCACGGGCATCTTTTATGTAGTCGAGTTTGAAACCGCCATCAAAATCGTTGTGTAATTTACTCAGTGCGCTAAAGCTCACCGAATCGTCGAGTTTCATCTGGGTAATTTTCTGACGATCGCTTCCTTGGGCGCGCATATTTTGATCGAGCTGTACCCAGAGATATTCGAGTGCATCGGGCGATTCATTGTGGTAAGTAATTTCCTCATCGCCGTAGATGCGTTGGTTTACATCGTCGAGCACGATATCCATTTTATAGTCGGCTTTCTGCTGATAGTATTCGTGTCCGGGAGCTCCGGAAGCTGTGCGGTATACGTTCGGTGTTGGCAACTCTTGGTAGAGTTGACGAAAGCGGTTTTGATTGGTGTTTTCGAGGGTCGTTTGCGCCCATCCGGCCGTGAGGCCGAAAATAAAAACGAGCGTTAAGAGACTGTTTAGTTGCTTCATAGGAATTACCAAAATTTTGTTTCCATCATTAATATCAAACTTACACCCGCTGCAGCCCCGGAAACGAAAAGGGTCCAATCGCGCATTTTTATTTTAAGTATTCCGGTCAGTAGGCCAAGCAATAAAAACACTCCGCCCACAAATAGCAATTGGCCCAGTTCAATGCCTAAGTTAAACCCCAGCAATGGTCCGGTGCGATTTACTTCGGCGCCGAGCAGCACTTTAAAGTAATTGCTAAAGCCCAATCCGTGAATAAGACCAAATAGTAACGCCAAAGTATATCGAAGGTTTTGATTCTTCTTTTTTTGGGTGCCTAGCGGCACGATGTTCCCCATGGCCATTAAAAAGATGGTGACCGGAATCAAGAACTCAATCACCTGTGAATCAATATGAACTAAGTCTAAAGCGGAAAGTGCTAAAGTAAACGAGTGGCCTACGGTAAAGGCGGTTACGAGTATAAGCACCGACTTCCATTCGCGAAGAGAATAAATGGCTACTAACGCCAATAAAAAGAGCATATGATCGTATGCATTGACATCGGCAATGTGCTCAAAGCCTAAACGAATATATGTTTCAAAGGGCGCCATAGCCCGCGAAAGTACTTAATTTTCGAATTTTGATAATCGGCAAGGGGGACACAATGCTAGATAAGGTGAGCGGAAACTCCTATATTTCGGACATGCAAAACTCAATCAAAAAGGCCCTTGTGGCCGCCGTATTTATGGGTACGGTATTCGTTTTTAGCGGAACTTCACCGCATCCGTTTTATATCAGTGTTTCCAATGGCGTGTACAATGCCGAATCTGAATCGATGGAGTTATCGGTGCGCATGTTCACCGATGACGTAGAATTTGCGCTTCAAAAGCTCGGACACGAGGGCGTTAACCTCGGCACGGAGCAGCAGTCGGCCGATGCCGATAGCCTTGTATCGCGCTATGTTCGTTCACGAATTGTGATGGTACAGGATACCCGACGCCCTACTTTTAAGTTTGTGGGTATGGAATTCGAAGACGATGGACTTTACGTGTATTTAGAATCTAGTTTTTTGAGCCATCGCTTTAAAAAACTCGAATTCGAAAATAGAATACTCATAGAGGCTTTTCCGGATCAAAGAAATATAATGCACATCAAAAAAGGCCCAATTACCAAGAGCATGATGTTCGATGCAAAAAAATTAAATGATGAAGTTACCTATCAAGAGTAAGATCGGCACCACCTTTTTATTACTTGTTTGTTCGATCTCTTTTTCCTTGGGTCAAAGTGATTACTACAATGTGCGCATTCACGGTGATAAAGGATGGACCGGCCCCTGTGAGCCTTCTATTGCGGTGAGTTATACAGACCCTAATATCGTTATTGGGGGTGCGGTTCTAAACTATATTTATAGATCTGAAGACGGTGGGTTTACCTGGAAAAAGCAAGATATGCGCTCGAGATACGGCGTTTGGGGCGACCCGTGCTTAGTGTCGAATTCGCAAGGCGATTTTCACTATTTGCATTTGAGCGACCCCACAGGTAAAAATTGGAGTAGCGAAGAAATTCTGGATCGTATTGTTTGTCAAACGTCCACTGATGCCGGTAAAACTTGGGAAAACGATTCATACATGGGCTATGCACACCCGAAAGATCAGGATAAGGAATGGGCTGCGGTGGACCTTAGAAACGACGATCTGTTTGCTACTTGGACCGAGTTCGATAAGTACAATTCGAAAGAATTCCCAAAGGATCGTTCGCGAATTTTATTCAGTCGCTTCAACGGCGAGGGAGAATCGAAATGGACGGAGCCCATTATTTTGAGCGAGAAAGAAGGCAACTGCTTGGACAGTGACAGTACTACTGAAGGCGCAGTCCCGGCCGTAGGCCCGAATGGTCAAATCTACGTGGCCTGGTCTTTCGACAACGTGATTCATTTCGATCGTTCTTTTGATCGTGGAAAAACCTGGCTCGAAAACGATTTAAAGGTTGCCGACCAACCGGGCGGTTGGGATATCGACATTGCTGGCGTAGGTCGCTGCAACGGAATGCCAGTAACCGGCTGTGATGTAAGCCCGGGACCTTTTCAAGGACGTATTTATGTGAATTGGGCCGATCAGCGTAACGGTGATAAGGATACGGACGTTTTTATCGCCTATAGCGATGACCTAGGGAACTCGTGGTCGGATCCGATACGGGTCAACGACGATAAAAAGGGAGCGCAACAATTTCTTACGTGGATGTCAGTAGATCCGATCACCGGTTCTATCTACATCGTGTTTTATGATCGTCGAAACTACAACGATACGCGAACGGATGTGTATTTGGCCAGTTCGAATGATGGCGGCGCAACATGGCTCAATGAACGAATTAGCGAATCGCCCTTCGATGCTACGGGCGGAGTGTTCTTCGGTGACTACAATAATATTAGCGCGGTCGATGGCGTGGTTCGACCTATTTGGACGCGCCAAGAAGGGAAAGAAACGAGCATCTGGACGGCGATTATTAATAAGTAGGGAAACCGCCATTCCAACACGCATTGTGATGTTGGTAAAATGAGGAACGATAAACCGAAGAATCTACTGTTATGAATTTACTGATTGTTTCCACTTCAACGATTCACGGCGGAAACTACCTAGACTATATTCTTGATGACCTCAAGTCCTTTTTCGATGGGGTCTCTGAAGTAGTATTTGTCCCGTATGCACAACCATCGGGAATTAGCTACGACGATTATACCGCTGTGGCCAACAAGGCTTTTTCAGAAGTTGGCATCAAGTTGCGTGGTGTACACACTATTGAGAATCCAGTCGAGGGAATAAACTCCGCCCAAGGCGTATTTATAGGTGGTGGAAACACTTTTTTACTCCTTCGAGAATTGTATGCTAACGGACTCGTCAGCCCCCTTCGTGAACGCGCTCAATCGGGCATGCCCTACATGGGCACCAGCGCAGGAAGCAACGTGGCAGGGCAAACGATTAACAATACGAACGACATGCCCATTGTATATCCACCTACTTTTGATGCATTAGGACTTCTTCCATTTAATGTGAATCCGCATTATTTAGAC
>CBFHRK010000020.1:0-30668 GCA_965658225.1 Flavobacteriales bacterium
TGGCCTGTTCGGCCAGATGCTCCATAATATCCTCCGCCAAAGTCGTTTTGAGCGTGATGACTCCCAATTTACCTAGTTTAAAGAAGCAGCGTGCAGTAGCTTCCACATCGGCGGCAGCGTTATGGGCTTCGTCGAAGGGGCGATCAAAAAGCTTGTTGTGGAGTTCGGAGAGAGTGGGCCATTTGAATTTACCACCTTTTCCGCCCGGGAGGGCGCAATAATCGGTAGACTCGTTTTTAGTATCTATGGCCGGAAGCGCCATCATTTGTTTGGCACGGTCTTCTTCGGTCAATCGCCATAACTCCGATCCAACAATATTGTAGTCAAATTCAATATTGTGACCCACACCGTATTGAGATTTTTGAAGGTCTTCGACGAACTCACCGAGTACATCAGCGAGAGGTCTTCCTTCGGCGCGCGCTTTTTCTGTAGATATACCGTGTATTTTCTCAGAGTTATAAGGAATATCGAAACCGTCAGGATAAACGATTTCATTTCGGGCATGAATAAGGTGCCCTTGGTCATTGTGCAGCTGCCAAGCCAATTGAACCAATCGAGGCCAATTGTCGCTGTTGGTAATGGGTGCGTTAAAATCCTGAGGAAGTCCGGTGGTCTCTGTGTCGAATACTAAATACATGGTACTAAAGTAAGGCGACGACTCAATTTTTCGGGGCTAGTGTTGATAAAAAATGATAATCGAAAAGGCATTTTTCAACTTCTTCCAGAGCTCCTGAAAATCAATTGGATAATTAAGAATTAAAAATCTCAAAATCAGAATAATAATTCCGATATTTGCGCCCATTAAATTTTTAGTAACCGAGGACGCGATCCTCAAAATCTAACAGCACATGCCTGCAAAGATTCGTCTACAACGCCACGGCCGCAAAGGGGCAGCCATCTTTCACATTGTAATTGCCGACGAGCGCGCTCCGCGCGATGGAAAGTTCATTGAGAACTTGGGAATTTACAATCCAAACACAAATCCAGCAACGATTGACATGAAAGACGATCGTGCATTGGATTGGTTAATGAAAGGTGCTGTGCCAACGGATACCGTTCGCGCTATTCTTTCGTACAAAGGAGTTTTGCTTCGCAAACACCTTGCTGAAGGAGTAAAGAAAGGAGCTTTAACAGAAGAACAAGCGCAAGAGCGTTTCGAAAACTGGAAAGCCGAAAAAGAAGGAAAAATTACTGCTAAGTCGTCATCTGTTCAGGAGCAAAAAGCTGCTGCCAGAAAAGCACGTCAAGAAGCCGAAGCAACGAAGCGCAAGGAAGAGCTTGCTGCTGTAGCTGCTGCTGAAGCGGAAGTGATTGCCGCTGCTGAAGCTGAGAAAGCTGCCGCTGAGGCCGAAGCTGCCGCTGCTGAAGCTCCTGCTGCTGAAGAAGCAACTGAAGAGGCTCCGGCCACTGAGGAAGCTCCTGCTGCTGAAGCTGCAACTGAAGAGGCTCCGGCCGCTGAAGAAGCAAAAGAAGGATCAGAGGAAGCAGATAAGAAAGATGCTTAAAGACGATTGTTTTTACCTCGGTAAAATCGTTAAAAAACATGGGTTTAAAGGAGACGTAAAGCTTCGGCTCGACGTGGACTACCCAGAAGAGTATTCAGAATTGGAATCAGTGCTCGTCGATATCGGCGGAGCATTGGTTCCTTTCTTTTTTGAACACTACGAGCTTGAGGACAAAGGATTCGTACGTGCCCATATGGAAGGGGTTGACGACGAAGCAGCGGTTGATCGCATCGTTGGCTGCGAGCTATTCCTCCCCTTGACCCTATTGCCCGATTTAACGGGGAATGAGTTTTACTACCACGAAATCATTGATTGGGAAGTTATTGACAACGTTCACGGAAGCATTGGAACGGTTGAGGAAGTCCGCGAGAATAACGCACACGACCTTTTAGTGGTTGTAAACGGAACAAAAGAATTCCTTATTCCTGTTACAGACGAAATTATTGTTGAAGTCGATCGCGAAAAAAGCGTCCTTCAAATTGCCGCGCCTGAAGGCCTTATAGAACTGTACAAGTCGCTATAATCGCTTTATTCTTTTCCCGATCCGCCCGAACGCATGAGCAGCGTAGGCATATCGCGATAAGGAACTCGGAAGGAATACAGGACCTCTGAATTCGGCCACTCCTCTCTTTGGTTCTCGGAAAGAATAAAATATTCGGGTGATTCTTCAGCAAATTCTCTAAAATTCTCGGGTAAAATATACTGTATGGGTTCGTTCCGTTCCAGACTTGTATACCAAGTCATACTGTGATTATACGGGCTGCCTTCCAATAAGTACAAATCGCTTCCCCGAGTTATTTCTCCCACTTTTTGAGCGGCTGTTTTATAGTAAACGGTTTCATCTTCGTAATAGCGATAGGGTAAAACGATCCATTGCACGGCCAGTTTAAAAACCAGGAGAACCGAAACCATGATAAAGAATCTGTTCGCTATGCGAAGGGGTTCTTTGGTTCGAATGGCGGCAATCGATAGAGCTATCCATCCGGCCGATAGGACGGCAACCTTCAAATACAAATTAGAAACCGGGTCGAGAGCTTCCAACGTAGTGGCGTACCAAATTCCGATCCCTAAAACCAATGGGAGAACGATCCACAATACATGAGCCACGATTCGGAAGAACTTCATCTTTTCGGCGAACAAGAAATACCCGCGTACCATCCACAAGAAAATGAAAGGGTACAACATAAATAGGTACCGAGGTCTATTGTCGGGTGAGAGCCAATACAAGGGCAAGTTCACCGCGATTACTAACAAGGTAAAACGCAAGAAAGGCTGACGCCACATATCGCGCCAAAGCTTTTTCTGGAACAGGAAAGGAACCAAGGTAAACCACGGAGTAAACAAATACATTTGATCGATCGGGAAGTAGAAAACGTGCTTAATAGTAGTCCAAGTAGATTTAGCCACCGCCGTTCTAGTAACGTTTTGATCGAGTAGATTTTCCCAATAACGAAGAGGCGTTACACCGTCTTGAAAATACAGATAAAAATAGCCGCCCAGAATACCGCTAAATAAGAGGATTCCGAGGATATGTTTCCAACCCAGAAGCTTCATAAACTGCTTTCCATTAATGAAAAGAGCTAACAAGGTAAATGCCTGAAAAGCCAAGGTGGGGAGGCCTTTCATCAAGAAGGCCAGAGCCATAATAAAGTAACTACCCAAGAATAATTGGAGGTACTTTTTATCTTGAAAAGATCGATAAATGAAGATGAAATTGAAGAATACCAAGTCGGAATAAAACGGATCTATATGCCCCAAATGGGAGCTGTAATAAACCATCCTTCCAAAAGTGATATAAAGGAACGCAGCTGCCAACGCTTGTTTTTTACCCACTTCGGGTTTGAATCCCCAGTACATTAATACGGACATTCCGATGAGCGACATCATGGCTGGTAGTCGGGTCGCCCATTCTGTAAATCCGAATAGGTCGTAAAAGACCAACATAATCCAGTTGTAAAGGGGCGGCTTATTTAAATAAAAGTTGCTATTAATGGTGGGTACGATGAATTCTTGGTAGAAACTCATTTCCCAGGCAACGACCGCACGTGTGGGTTCATCGGCCCAAAGGGGCATCAATCCTAAATTGGCAAAGTAGGCCGGAATTACCAGAACCCAGGGTAGCCAAGTCCAAATTTTCGACGCATATTTCATTTCAAGCGTTTTGGCGAAATTAGACGAAATTTTTGGAACCCAATATGAAGCCTTTCCGATTCAAACAATTTACTGTGGAGCATAGCGAATCGGCCATGAAAGTGGGTACGGACGGACTCCTACTCGGGGCGTGGGCGGTTCTTCCCGGGAATGAAAAGGGCGAAATTCACGATGTGGGTTCGGGTACCGGCCTTATCGGCCTGATGTTAGCTCAGCGCTACCCGCATGCTTCGATCGTGGGCTTTGAGCTCGAGGAGTCATCGGCCCGTGAGGGCCAGAGGAATTTCGATAATGCCCCCTTTGCGAATGGGCGGAAAGTCGTACTCGGCGACTGGACAAAAACGAGGCAGGCACAAAACCGCGCCGACCTGATTGTAAGTAACCCACCCTTCTTCGCTTCGAAACATATTTTAGAGGATACAGCAAGGCAAATGGCCCGGCAAGAGGGAAGCCTTTTTATTTCCGATTTGATTGGCCACGCTTTCGAGAGCACCGCAATAACCGGTTCGTTAGCTTTGGTTCTGCCGACAGACCGAGAAAAAGAGGCAAAGGAAGCAGCGAAGAAAACAGGTTGGCATATTTGGAGAAGAATGGAGGTACGCAGAAGCTCAAAACACCCCTACAAACGAGTGCTCATTCAATGGACCAAAGTTCAAATAGAAATCGAGGAAGAATCCTTAACCCTGTTTGAAAACAAGGAATGGACCGATGCATACAGGCAATTAACTGGTGACTTTCACCTTTAACTAGTATCCTAAATAGGGCACTTCCTCTTCGGAAAACTGGATTCCAGATTCGGCCAATTCGGCCAGCATAGGCTCATAAATTTCACGACTGACCGGTATTTGTACTCCAGGTGTAGTAATAGTACCTTCAAGAATGTGACGTGCTGCAATGCCCACTGGGAGCCCTACCGTTTTGGCCATCGCTGTACGGTCGGCATCATCGCCCATACACACCATATGGCTATTTATTTGATGGGTGGCTCCATCAAGTCGATAGCCCAATTTGTGTACCATAACTACCATATCGCGATCTTGAGCATTGAGCGACCATTTTCGTTCCAGGATGATTTGTAAAACTTGTGCCGGAGTAAGATTGTCTTGACCAATTGGAATGGGTTCAAAAATATCGAGCCAGGTTAATTTATCCATTAATGCATCGTCCTGATCAATTTTGAGGTAATGCATTAGCTTCAATTCAACGGAATCACTTTGATTATAGGCCAAGAAAGTATTGGTGAATTCTCTAAAGGTCATTTCTTTAGTTCCCTCTAGAACGTAGGAGTCATCCGTCATACCGAGTTTCACAAAGGAGTCCCAAGCCCTACAAAAACCGGGACGTCGCAAGGTGCCTCGATACAAGGTAGGAACATCTTGCAATCCGTAGACCGAACGATACTTTAAAGAATCGCGGTTCGCATAGGCTTCGAACTTCCCAAATTCACCGATATTCATGTACTCGGTTCTTCGGAACAATTGATGGTAAGGAATGAACTTATACTTCCCTTCTTGCTTAAATTTAACCGCTCCAGATCCGCCCGCAAGTACTACATTTCTCGGGTTCCATGTAAACTTGTAATTCCAGGGATTATCGTCTGAATCCGGGGCTACGAGTCCGCCCGTAAACGATTCAAACAGCAGAATCTCCCCTCCTTGATCGCGAACATCATCAAGCATTTTCATTGCGCTCAAATGATCGATTCCCGGGTCCACTCCTATTTCATTAATCAAAATGACTCCCTTTTCTTTTGCCTCTTGATCGAGCGCCTTCATTTCATCGCTAATGTAGGAGGCAGTAACCATGTGCACACCGAACTCAATACAGTCTTTCGCCACGGGAATATGCATGTGCGCGGGCAGCATGCTAATAACGATATCGCTTTTCTCGATCAAGGCCCTTCGGGCCGATGCGTCTTGAACGTCGAACGAACATGCTTCGGCCGACGGGTGTCCGTTAATTTTTCCTTCTGCTAAAGCGATATCGCGGTCGGCAACAACCACTTTCCACTGGTTCTTTTCGGCGCGATTCAACAAATATTCAATAAGTATAATGGTAGAGCGCCCTGCGCCTATCAGCGTAATTTGTTTCATGTCGACGAAGTTAGAAGATTTTGAGAACGGTACAATCGCCCTCTTCTTCAATTGTGACTGCTTTTTCAACAAGCGATCAACATCAGAATGTCCTTGAGCTTTTTGATTCCTTCTCTTTCCATTGTACTTTTCCATTAAAATAAAGAACAACATGAAGCGCTTTTTAATTGGTGCCAGCATATTTGGTGCAACCGGAGTCTTATTGGGCGCCTTGGGCGCTCATGCTTTAGAGAAGGTACTAACAGCAGACTCCTTAGCCTCTTTTCAAACGGGTGTTCGATATCAGCTCTTTCACGCACTGGCGATCATTGCTTGGATGGGCGTTAGTGAACATGTTTCAAACAAGTTATTGAATTGGGGGCTTGCATTGATGAGTTGGGGGACCGTGCTCTTTAGTTCCAGTATTTATTTATTGGCGACTCGGTCTGCGACCGGATGGGATCACCTTTCTTTTCTGGGCCCCATAACACCTGTAGGTGGACTTCTGCTTATTACCGGCTGGATATTCCTTTTGGCCGGAGTGCTGAAAGGGCGGGGTTAGTGTTAATTTAACACTAAATAATTGGCAAAACTTCACACAAAATGTTTCGGATTTCGACTGATAATGGCCTAAATTTGTCCATTAACTTGTGAAACCAACACCTTCTATTATGACGGAAAAGGGCAGAAAAGCGGACAATGCAAGTGTTGCTAATTACGGTATAAAAGATGCAACCGCTCACTGGAACCTCGACCCTCAAACGCTAGCAGACTTATCGGTTGAAAAAGAAATGGCTTCTGTAACGAATACGGGAGCCATTACTGTTGATACGGGTGAGTTTACAGGACGTTCTCCAAAGGATCGATTTATTGTAAAAGACGATATTACTAAAGATGCTATTTGGTGGGGCGGAATTAATATTCCCTTTGCATCAGAAGACTTCGACAAACTTTATGACAAGGTTGTAACCTACCTTTCTGGGAAGGAGATCTACGTTCGTGATGCCTATGCGTGTGCCGATCCAAAGTATAGAACCAATATTCGCGCAATTACCGAATATCCTTGGTCAAACATGTTCGTTTACAACATGTTCTTGCGTCCGACAGAGGAAGAAATCAACAGTTTTGATCCGGAGTGGGTTGTAATAAACGCTCCCGGATTCATGGCTAACCCGGAAGTTGACAAAACGCGTCAGCACAATTTTGCCATTCTCAATTTCACTAAGAAAATTGCTTTGGTTGGTGGAACGGGTTATACCGGTGAAATCAAAAAAGGAATCTTTTCGGCGCTCAACTTTATTCTACCTCATCAAAAGAACACACTTTCAATGCACTGTTCTGCCAACGTGGGTAAAGAAGGCGATACAGCTATTTTCTTTGGGTTATCGGGTACGGGTAAAACAACCCTCAGTGCCGATCCAAATCGCCGCTTAATTGGAGACGATGAGCACGGATGGAGTAACGAAAACACCGTTTTCAATTTTGAAGGGGGTTGCTACGCGAAAGCGATCGACCTAAGTGAAGAAAATGAGCCCGAAATTTATCACGCGATCAAATCGGGTGCTCTTCTTGAAAACATTCGATTTAAGCCTGGAACCAACGAAGTAGACTTCCACAATACGGAGGTAACGGAGAACACCCGTGTAAGCTACCCTATTGATCACATTGATAACATTCAGGAGCCGAGTATTGGCTATAATCCGAAGAATATTTTCTTTTTAACCTGTGATGCTTTTGGTGTATTACCTCCCATTTCAAAATTAACTCCAGGTCAGGCAGCCTACCACTTCATTAGTGGATACACCGCGAAAGTGGCGGGAACTGAAGCGGGTATTGTAGATCCAGTAACCGCATTTAGTGCGTGTTTTGGAGCTCCTTTCATGCCTCTACACCCGACGCGTTATGCCGAAATGTTGAGTAAGAAAATGCGTGAATCAGGCGTGAATGTTTGGTTGGTCAATACAGGCTGGTCGGGCGGTGGATTCGGTGTGGGTAAAAGAATGAGTTTGAAGATTACCCGGGCATTAATTACCGCGGCATTGGAAAACAAACTCGACGATGTTGAATATGTTCAGCACCCTATTTTTGGATTAAATATGCCTACTAGCTGCGCAGATGTGCCCGACAGTGTTCTTAATCCGCGCAATACATGGACCGACAAAGATGCGTATGATCAAAAGGCTTCGGTACTCGCTGATAAATTCAATGCTAATTTTGAACAATTCGCGGAATATGCCAATGAAGAAATCTTAGCGGGTGGTCCTCGTAAAAAGGCCAAAGTTTAAGTAGAACAAAGTGAATTATATAAGTCCCTCCCCGAATACGGGAGGGACTTTTTTTTCGTTCTTTTACGGCATGAAGCAGCTCTTTATCATATCATTTTTCCTACTTAGCCATCTGGCCGTAGGCCAAACAAAACTTGAAATCGTTCAGGCTGGAAGTTTAGCTGGAGATCGATCGAACGGGCACGATTGGCAATTCTTAGTTGATGAGGTTATTCTAAGGCAAGGAGAAACGCTTCTCTATTGCGATAGCGCCCTACTTGACAAAACGGATAACAAAGCCAAAATGTACGGCAACGTTCGTATTGAAGGCGATTCGGCGAACTTAAAATGCGACAGTCTTTATTACAAAGGCAACTCCAAGAAGGCAATGGCCTTTTCTCGGGTTCGCTTAGACCATAAGGGGCTTTCATTAAAAACAGAAGTGCTTAATTGGGACCGCGAAAACGATATCGCCTACTACCTTACGGAAGGATTTATAAAAGATGGTGATAAGGACTTGTACAGTAAAAAAGGAACGTACGACCTGCAAAAAGAGGAGTTCTTTTTTCGCGATAGTGTTCGGCTAAAGCACCCCAGTTATGAAATGGAAGGAGACACCCTTCTCTATAACTCGAATACTGAAGTATCTTACTTTTATGGCCCTTCGTATATCTACAGTGAATCTTCGACAATCTACTGCGAAAATGGTTGGTACAACACCATTAGCGATCGAGCACAGTTCAATAAAAACGCTGTATTGACCACAGAAACCCAAACCCTTAAAAGCGATTCACTCTACTACGATCGGATCGCGAGTTATGGGCAGGGTTTTCAAAATGTCGAACTCAAAGACACCGCCGAAGGCGTTCGAATTATTGGTGATTACGGAATCTATTACGAATCGTTAAAAATTGGGAAACTGTGGGATTCTGCAACGGCCATTTTAGATTTTGGCGGCGACAGTATGTATTTACATGCCGATACGCTAAAATGGCAAAACGACTCGGCGGATGCGGCCCGGTTGTCGAGTTACCCCTTCACACGGTTCTTTCAAAAATCGATGGCCGGTCAATGTGATTCCCTTCACTACAGTGAAAATGACAGCATGATGTACATGTTCCGCGACCCTATTCTTTGGTCGGGTGTTAACCAAATTGTGGCCGATAGTATCCGCATGAAAATGAAAGGCAAAGGAATGGACAAAATGTACTTGCGCAAGAATGCCTTTATAGTTTCGGAAGAAGACAGCATTCGTTATCAACAAATTAAGGGTAAAAATATGCTCGGCTTTTTCAATACAGACGAATTGTATCGCATCGACGTTAATGGTAATGGACAATCCATTTACTTCGTAACGGAAGACGATGGCGACTTCTTAGGCATTAATGTCGTTGAGTGCTCCGATATGCGTATGTATTTGAAAAACAATGATGTACAAACCATTTCATTCATTAACAAGCCGGCTTCCGATTTATGGCCACCGGAAGATTTACCGAGGGCTCAATGGTATTTGGAACAGTTTAATTGGCTTGGGGCCTGGCGGCCCGATGGCATCGATGACATTTATGTGGACCCTCGGGTTCCTGCTGCTCCTGAAGAATCCGATGGCGGCACAATCGAGCCCTGATTGGAAGGCATTCGTAGCTTCTCCAAAAGCCCACAGATCCATCGATGTTTTCGAACTCGATACAGCCCTCCTCGAAGAAGCCTTTTTTCATGCGATAAATCAAGTGCGTCTAAAGCACGATAAAACTCCGCTCTCCTATTCCGTTTCCTTGGCAGAAGTAGCCCAATATTACTCGGAGGAACAGGCGAATTTGAACTTTTTCGGGCACAATCATCCCTATAATTCGGAAATGAGTACGCCTCACGAACGGATTACTCAAATGGCCGGAAAAATGAACTATACCGGCGAAAACCTAGCGGAATACCCTCCATTTCAAGTGAAAAAGAAACAGGGATTTTATTACATCGAAGAAGGACCCGACGGAAGTATAACATGGCTTGATCGAAATAAAAGGCCTCTAATGACACACACCTATTTTTCTTTTGCAGCGTACATTACGGACGAATGGATGCATTCTAAAGGGCATCGTAAAAACCTATTGAATGATCATTATGAACTCGTTGGGATGGGTTTCGCCGTGCCACGTCAACGTTTTTCAAAAGAACTGCCTATGATCGTCATAACTCAAAACTTTGGCGCTCAATAATTTCATTTGATTACTTTTAGACAAACAATTCTAGGCTATGGCAGAAAGGAAATACAAATCGTTCAGTGAATTTTACCCCTATTATTTAACGGAACACAAGAAAAGAGGAACCAGGATAACCCATTTCATTGGGACTACCCTCTTTTTACTCTTGGTACTTTCCGCAATTCTAACTGCGAATGGTTGGTACATACTCTATGGAGCTATCGCAGCTTACGGATGGGCGTGGATTGGTCATTTCTTTATCGAGAAAAATAAACCAGCTACTTTTCAATACCCTCTGTGGTCGCTGATTTCCGACTTTAAACTGTACTTTCAGATTTTATCTGGTAAAGAAGGATTTGGCGGGAGAGCCTAGGCGTCGAGAAGTTGTTGGTGCCAGCTGTATTTCACGGGTACTTCCCAATTCTGATTTAAGTCGCCAATTGAAGAGATCATATTATTGAATACGATGGTGTCGGCGGTTATGGATCCGGCCGCTAGGCCGCTTTGAAACTCAGACATAGACAAGCTTTCGATTCCCTCTTCACCTTTGAAATGAATGACGGTCCGATTGAATAAATCGAGTTTTAATTCCTCTTCAATTTGTTTGATAATTCGGACAGAGGCATCGATACTGCACCCTGATGCCCCTGCTTGTTGCTCATCAACCGAGAGAATAATAAATCGATCGTACAAAATGGTAAAAGAAGCCTTTAACTCGGCTTGATGAGCGGTCCATTGCTCCGTGAAATTCAAAAGGATCGCGCTAATCACTTCAACATCCTCGATCCCGAGGGGACGCGTACTCTGATAAATCCATACCCTGGCGTAATCGGGCATTTCGCTGAAAGGAACATACATAATTACAAATCTTTAGCCGTGACCAAAATTTCGGCAATATCAAAAACCTTTATCGAGTCTTCTTTTTCTTTGTTCTTAACGCCATCGGTCATCATAGTATTACAGAACGGGCAACCTGCTGCAATAATTTCTGGCTTCGTTTCCAGCGCTTCTTCGGTGCGCTCGATATTAACGTCCTTATTTCCTTTTTCGGGCTCCTTGAACATTTGGGCTCCACCTGCTCCGCAGCAAAAACCATTCGATTTACAACGGCGCATTTCTATTAATTCCGCATCTAGTTTTCGTATGAGCTCTCTTGGCGCTTCATACACATCATTTGCACGACCCAAATAACAGGGGTCGTGAAAAGTAATTCTCTTTCCTTTAAAAACGCCACCTTCAACGGTTAAGCGACCGTCGTTCAATAAGTTTTGTAAAAACTGACTGTGATGAAGAACGTCGTAGTTGCCGCCCAGCTCCGGGTATTCGTTTTTCAGTGTATTGAAGCAATGCGGGCAGGTAGTAACGATTTTCTTCACTTCGTACATGTTGAGCACCTCGATATTCATCATGGCCTGCATCTGGAAAAGAAACTCATTGCCCGCTCTTTTTGCCGGGTCGCCAGAACAACTTTCTTCAGTGCCCAATACTGCAAAAGACACATTACAAGCGTTCAGGAGTTTTACGAAAGCTCGAGTAATTTTCTTTGCTCGATCGTCGAAACTACCGGCACACCCCACCCAAAAAAGTACTTCAGGTGTTTCTCCAGAAGCCATCATTTCGGCCATTGTCTTCACATTCAATCCTTCACTCATCTCCTTTAAATACTTGAATGGTTACTTCTTTATCTACTAAATCTGTGAAAGCTCCTTTGTAGCGGGTAGCCCGCACTAAGTGATTGTCGATCCAATGATAATTACCTCCTCGCGGTTTTCCCATCAAGAGACCATGATATTTAAAGCCATTGCTATCTAGCCAATCGGTCGTTACCGTTCTATGTTCCTCTGTTCTCGATGTAAAAAAGGTAATTAAATGCCCTTCATCGTACCATTTATTGAGCGTTTCAAGCGCATCCGGATAAACTGCGGCAGTCGCCATTCGTTCAGGTTCTTCATTCGGGATATCATCGCAAACAGTACCGTCGATATCAATCAAGTAGTTCTTGACATCCTCAGGAAGGGTTGGACTTAATTGATTTCCTTGCTCATCAGTCAAAGGAATGAGTTCTTTCTTACTCATCTTTCCAGTTTAATCGATCGGCTGAAGAAAAAGCCCATGGCGCTCCGTTGTTTTCAACGTTGGTCATCATGGCATTCAATTGACTTGGAGCAGCCGATTCTTCCATTACTAAATAGCGTCTCATATCCACAATAATCGATAGTGGATCTATGTTGATCGGACAAGCATCGACACAAGCATTACAACTTGTGCACGCCCATAACTCTTCTCTTGTGATATGGTTGTCTAATAAAGACTTTCCATCATCTTGGAAAACACCGTTGTTGGCATCTATATTTTTTCCTACAGCATCGAGTCGATCTCGCGTATCCATCATAATTTTCCGGGGCGATAATTCTTTCCCAGTTTGATTAGCTGGGCACTCCGAAGTACATCGTCCACATTCGGTACAACTATAAGCGTTCATGAGTTGAACCCAATTCAAATCCATTACATCTTTAGCTCCAAAACGACTCGGAGCCGTTACCTCTGCATTGGGATCGGGTGCAGCAAATGGATCTGCATTGGGATCCATCATCATTTTAACCTCTTTGGTTACTTCAGGCATATTCGTGAAACGCCCTTTAGCCTTCAGGTTTGAGTACCAAACATTTGGAAAGGCGAGGATGATGTGAAAATGCTTTGAGATCACCAAGTAATTCAAAAAGGCCAAAATCCCGAGGATATGAAACCACCAAGCACCCCGTTCTACCACTACGAGCAAATCTGAAGAGTAATTCGCTAAAATGGGTGCCATCATCCACGAGCTAATCGGATACGATCCGGCAGCAACATAATGCTCAACTCCTCTTTGTTGCAGCACATAATCGGCCCCATTCATTTTTAAGAAAGCCAACATTAAAAAGATCTCCACAATCAAGATGATGGTGGCATCTTTTGAGGGCCAGCCTTTCATTTCCTTAGACCAAAAGCGAGGGATCTGCGATACATATCTACGGGTAAGGAATACAACGCAAGCAACCAATACCCCAAAGGCTAAAATTTCAAAGGAGCCAATGAGAAAATCATAAAATCCGCCTAAGAATGAAAAGACTCGATGGGTCCCCAGAAGACCGTCGATCAAAATCTCAAGCACTTCAATATTGATGATAACAAAACCAGCGTAAACGATGATATGAAGAAAACCAGCCAAAGGGCGTCGAACCATTTTACTTTGCCCAAGGGCTACTCGGATCATTTCAGACCATCGTTGCGATTTATTATCGGTCCGATCAACATCCTTTCCAAGCTTGATGTTGCGCGCGATTTTCGCCACATTACGCGCAAAAAAGAAAATGGCGGTGGCTAAAAATAGGGCGAAAACGATATTGGCTATTCCGAAATGCATTTATTCCTTTTCTGATTCTTCTTCAACGGGTTCTTCGTATGACTTGTTCCCGCCAAAAACAGAGAACCGTACATACCTAGAAGGATTCATTTTAAGATCGTAAAGTAATTCGCTCAATTCTTTGGTACTTGAAGCCAAGTTGTCATATAGGGCATCATCTTTCGATAATTTACCCATAGTCCCCTCTCCTGCTTCAATTCGCGCGGTAATGCTATCGATTCTACCCAGAAGTGAATTCATCTTTTCCACGGTATAATTTAAGTCCATACCGGCTAAAGAATCGCTCAGCGTAGCGATATTACTAATTGTACGTGCGTAATCTTCTTCCGACTCTTCCAGTGTTGCGGTAATACTATCTAAGTGAACTACAATGTTGTTGAAGCTATCTTCATTTCCAGTGACAACCCTATTAATCGCCAAAATGGTTTGTTGAAGCGCCGTAAAGGTTTGTTCTACTTCTATAAAGGTATTTTCAAATCGATCGCGCGATTCCTTGTTTAATAGTGCCTGCACATAAACAAGGACTGTATCCAGCGAGTTTAATAGTTCTTCTGCCTTTTTCTTAATGGGTGCAACTTCTCGATTGACTGTTTCTTGCAGGGTCAAATCTGTTTTCCCAAAAAGTGTATCTCCATTTTCAGCAAGTTCGCCTTCGGCGAGAACGAGTTGAATGGCTTTTGTCCCAAGAAGGTCCAAGGCGAAAATTTGGGCGGTGGCATTTTTAGTAATGGGAAAATCTTCCTTCATTACAAAGGACACGATTAAATTTCCCGATCCATTCGGGTTAAAATAAACGTCGCGAACGGAACCTACTTGAAATCCATTCAAAGTCACTGGACGGTCCTTGGTGAGTCCATCTACAGAGGAATACTCCGCATAAAAGATTCGTTCAGAAGTGAAAACGTCGTTTCGCTTTAACCAATTGAATCCCCAAACGGCAATTCCAATGGTAATGACTGAAATAATTCCAATAAATGTTTCTCTTGACAACTTCAAACCTGAATGATTTTCTGGTTAGGCAATAATACCAATTCTGCAGCTAATTCCCCTTATTCACGCCCCTCATAAGTACGAGCTTCATCGATACTTATTCTTTGACCCTTATAATAGGCGACAACAAACGATGACGTGAATCCTTTTTCCCGCGCCTCTTCTTGAAGCGCCGAAGCTTCCTCCATCGTGCCGCAGGCACCAAATAAATACTTATACAACTCATTTACCTGTTCAATGCGAATTGGATTCAAGCCTTTAAAAACGGGCGATGAGGTCGATACCCGCTTTGAAAGTGTGGACAATTGCACACTGTAAACAAGGTCGCTGGGTGGAGGCACTTCTTTCTCAGTTTTCACTTCCTTTTCCGTAATTACGGCATCTATTGGCGCATTTTGAATTGTTTCTTCTTCCTTTTCGGAAGGATTCTTATTCAAGACTTTTTCCCGATCGATCTTGTATTTCTTGAAAGCCCTGTAAATAGCAGAGGCCATATATTCCTGACCCGATTGAGACTTTAAAAACTCCTTTTCAGTGGGATTACTGAGGAATCCAAGCTCTACTAAAACGGAAGGCATAACCGTTCTAGAAATAACGTAAAAACCTGCTTGTTTAACTCCTCGGTCTCTTCTACTCACCCGCTCCCTGAATTCATATTGAATATTGGTGGCGAGCTCCAAGCTTTGATCAATAAAATTACGCTGATTCAAACTCAGGGCGATATAGCTTTCGGGCTGACTCGGATTAAAGCCGGTATATTTTTCTTCATAATTGTCTTCCAGAAGAATCACGCTGTTTTCTCTTTTGGCCACCTCAAGTTGCGCAGCCGTTTTATGCATACCTATGGTCCAAGTTTCCGTTCCGTAAGCATCGGAGCGAGCCACGCCATTGCAGTGAATGGAGATAAAAACATCTCCTTGAACTCTATTGGCTAATTGCGTGCGTTCCCACAATTCCAGAAATACGTCTGTTTTACGCGTGTAAACCACCTCAACATCGGGCAAATTTTCCTCAATGTACTTTCCAACCATAAGCGCAACCTTGAGCGCGACGTCTTTTTCATAAGTCTTTGGACCGGAAAGATTACTGGTTCCGGAATCTCTTCCACCATGCCCTGCATCAATAACAACGCGGTTTACCACGTCCGGGTCATTCTCGGGCTCAATTAAGCTGAGGAATGGGACCGCAATGGTTATAAGAAATATGGATAGTAAGCGTTTCAATTACAGACTTTTTAATTGCGTACCTTTGTCGGCACTAGGGTTTGACACAAAACTACGATACTTGGCTGTGTGCATTAGGCAGCGTACTCCACATTTATTCATACTCACCTGTTTATTACTTCTGGGCTCCTTTTCATTACCCGCACAAGTAGTAAACACAAGTGAACCAGATTCGGTCGCTCTGACGGACACAACAACCGTACCCAATTTAAATGCGGAAGGCGATACCCTTCCTCCCCAAGTGAAAAAGGGATTACTCAGTTCCAAAGTAGAATACGATGCACTCGACTCTACCTTCTTAAACGTGGCGGAGAATAAAATATATATGTACAACGAAGCCATTGTTACCTACGGCGACATAATTTTGAAAGCGGGGTACATAGAGTTTGACCTAACGAACAATCTACTCTATGCCACCGGTTTGGCCGACAGCACCGGTGAAATGCAGCAGCTCCCCGTTTTTACTCAAGGTGGCAAGTCGTATGATGCCGGGGAAATGACCTACAATTTCGAAACTTCTAAAGGACGTATCAAAGACGTGGTTACGATGGAAGGCGAAGGATATTTGTACGGCGACAAAGTAAAAAAGGTGAACGAAGAAATTCTGTACGTCCGGGATGGTAAGTTCACTACTGATGATCGAAATCCGCCCGATTACTATATCAAAGCAGACAAAATAAAAGTAGTAACCGACGACAAAATCATTACGGGACCGGCCTATATGGTTATTGCCGACGTACCCACGCCATTGGCCGTACCCTTTGGTGTCTTTCCCGGTCAAAGCGGAAGAGCGAGTGGTATCATCATGCCGACATATGGAGAAAATGCTCGCAGAGGATTTTACCTCCGAGGTGGTGGGTATTACTTTGCTTTGAACGATTACGCTGATTTATCTTTAACCGGCGACATTTATTCGCGCGGAGGTTGGGCCCTGTACGGGAGGTCCAATTATCGAAAACGATACGGATACTCAGGTAATTTGGTGTTGAGTTATTCGGTCATTAAGGAAGGGGACATTGAAATACCGTCTACCTATTCCAAATCCAATCAATTCAATATTAACTGGACCCACAATCAGGATCCAAAGGCGCGACCGAATTCTCGGTTTACGGCTACAGTTAATTTAGGATCGAGCCGATATTTTCAAGAAAACACCACTAATCCGAACGATTTCTTGACAAACCAAATGACTTCGAGTATTAGCTGGACCTACAACGACACGCGGAAACCGTGGACCTTGACTACTTCGGCACGACACAATCAGAATACGAAAACAGGTGCCTTTAGCGTCACATTGCCCGATGTCGCCTTCAACGTTCAACGATTTTTCCCGTTTGAGAGAAAGACGCAAGTAGGTGGAAAAAAATGGTACGAAAAGGTGGGATTCCAATACCGCGCTGATGTGAGGAACCAGCTCGACACATACGATTCCTTGGTTCTTCGGCAAGAAACGCTGGAAGACTTCAGGTACGGAGTAAAACACAACATCCCTATTTCCACAAACTTTAAAATACTCAAGTATTTTTCTGTAAGTCCGTCCTTTAACTATAATGAGCGCTGGTATTTTAGTCAGATCCGGAAAGATTGGAACGCCGATAGCGCGCGTGTCGAAATTGATACGCTACAGCAATTTGGAGCCGCTCGAGATTTTAATCTATCAGCGGGAATAACGACCAAGCTCTATGGAATGTGGCTTTATCGACGCGGGGCCTTACGTGCGCTGCGACATGTCATGACTCCCTCCGTTCGGTTCTCGTACCGGCCAGATTTCTCCAATGAGCAATTCAATATGTACGATACCTATATTGACGGGGACGGTGATACGATAACTTATTCCTTTTACGAACAGGGAATCTTCGGAACCGCGCCTAGCGGGCGCTCTGGAACAGTTAGTTTTTCGCTGATCAATAACCTCGATGCCAAAATTAAGTCGAAACGAGACACCACAGGCGAGTTAACAAAGATTAACCTTATTGAGAGTTTCCAGTTTGGGACGAGCTATAATATGGCCGCTGAGCGCTTTCAATGGGCTCCTTTGACGTTTAATGGACGGACTCGAATTCTTAAAAACAAGGTAACCATTCGGCTCGACGGCGCCTTCGACTTTTACGATTACGATGCAGAAGGAATTCGTATTAACCAGTTATTGGTTCGAACACAAAACAAGTTGATGAGACTTACGAATATCAACCTGGCCTTCGGGTTTAATTTCGCCAGTAAAAAGGATGTAAAAGGAAAAGAAAAAAACCCTTTACAGTCCAGACCCTCTGGCGATTTCGTGCTTCATCCCCCCGACAACTACATCGATTTCAGTATTCCTTGGCGCTTTGGCGCTAATTACAAATTGAGCTATCGCAAGCCAACGGATACCGAGACTATTACCCAAACCTTAGGCTTTAACGGTGATTTCAGTTTAACGCCGAATTGGAAAATTGGATTCACGTCGGGGCTCGACTTCAAAACGGGTCAGCTTACGTACACCACCATGGACATTTACCGCGATCTTCACTCGTGGGAAATGCGCTTCTCTTGGGTTCCTTTTGGGTTCCAGCAGAGCTACAATTTCCATATTGGTGTAAAAGCGCCCATTCTTCAAGACCTCAAGGTGACGCACAGAAAAGGTTTAGGTGATTTTTAACCAAGCCTCGAGCAAATCTCGTCCGTTGGGCGTGAGTATCGATTCCGGATGAAACTGAATTCCCCAGGAAGGCTCATCCAAATGCTCCCAAGCCATAAGTAAATTTCTTTCGTCCCAGGCCAACGGTATCAACGACTCAGGTAGTGAATGTGATTCGATAGCCCATGAATGATACAATCCGCCTTCGGCGGGAAGGGTGCTGGCTGCATTTGTTAGGCGCGCATTTTTATCCCACCGTAAGGTGGCAGGCTGACCGTGCATAATAGGATTCACCTGTGTTAAATGACCGCCGTAGAACTCCGCTAAACCCTGGCACCCAAGGCAAATTCCAAGAACAGGCTTTTTACCGGCCAAAGCAGATATTATTGCGGGCATGTTACCTGCTTCAGAGGGAAGACCAGGACCTGGGGATAGAACAATACGATCAAAATGATTTGCTTGATCAATGGTGATATCATCATTACGACGAACAATTACCTCCGCACCCAAAGCTTCAAAAGCATGCGCTAAATTGTAGGTAAACGAATCGTAGTTATCGATTAAAAGAATCTTATTGGACATTAAGTAAAAATGCGCTTAAATTGGCAGCGAACAAAACTAAGGGTTATGAAAAGAATTATTGAAAGCGATCGTGTTCCGGCACCGATAGGTCCATATTCCCAGGCCGTAATGTGCGGCGGCACTTTATACGCCTCCGGGCAAATTGCCTTGGACGCCGAAACGGGTGCAATGGAAAACGAATCAATAGAGTCGGAAATAAAAAAAGTGATGACGAATATCAAATCGCTTTTGACTGCTGCCGATATGGACTTTTCGAATATTGTGAAATCTTCTATTTTTCTGAAAGACTTGAACGATTTCGAAGTCGTGAATAAAATTTACGGGGGTTATTTTATCAATCAATATCCCGCCCGTGAAACCGTCGAAGTAGCTCGCTTACCGAAGGATGCACGTGTTGAAATATCTATTTTAGCCGTCAAATAAAGGAACATGAAAAAAACAGCGGTTCTAGCCGTACTCGTCTGTATAATTGGCTATTCCTGTAAAACCGTGCCCTTAACGGGACGAAAACAATTCGCACTAATTCCAGATGCGGACATTACTGCGATGTCCTCGGATCAATACAAACAAGTAATCCAAACGGGACCTTTAAGCACCATTGCGGAATATACGGCTCGAGTTAAACGCGTTGGAAACAAGATAAAAACGGCTGTAGAACAATACTTAACTGAGAATGGCCATGCCGATTTGCTGAACGGTTTTCAGTGGGAATTCAACGTAATAGCCGAACCCACGGTGAACGCTTGGGCCATGCCGGGTGGAAAAGTTGCTTTTTACGAAGGAATTATGCCGGTTTGCCCCGATGATGCAGGAGTGGCCGTAGTTATGGGCCATGAAGTCGCACATGCCATCGCCAGTCATGGTAACGAGCGAATGACACAGGGAATGGCGCAACAAATGGGCGGTGTGGCACTTGCGGTGGCGCTTCAAGAAAAGCCCGCCGAAACACAAGCGCTTTTTATGACGGCTTACGGAGTTGGTTCTCATTACGGCGGAATACTGCCATTCAGTAGATTACAAGAATCGGAAGCCGATCAATTGGGAATCATCTTCATGGCTATTGCCGGATATGATCCACGCGAGGCTCCGAAGTTTTGGGAGCGAATGAGTGCCTTGAGCTCAGGCCAAGCACCCCCGGAGATGATGAGCACACACCCCAGCGATGAGCGCCGTATTCGAGATCTGAATACTCATTTACCCGAAGCATTAAAGTACTACGACGAAGGAAACTAATTGTCTTTCCCGCACCATGCTTTGAATAGAGCTTTTTGCTCATTTGTTGGATTTTCCGCTTTCACAAGTGTCTGTTTCGGGAAATAACGCTCGTTGCTTGCCTTTATAGCTACATCAAACGTTCTCATCGGGCTTTGCACTTTCAACACAACGGAATCGTCGATAAAAGGCGCAAGGACATCTGATAGAGTGTCTTGTAGCTTTACCCCATTGACTTCAAGTAAAACAGACTCGGGCTCAAGACCGGCATTAGTGGCGGGACTGTTCGGCCACAAATCGACGACGACAATTTCATCATCGCGTTTCAAAGCTCGGATTCCGAAACGATTCATTGCAAGAGTTTCGTGTTCTATTTGAGCGCGTTTTAATCCTACCAGCTCGAGGATTCGATCCAAGGTAATCCAGTAAAAGCCTTTTTGAAAAACATGTCTCTCGAAAATTGAATCAATTTCGGGTCCACCCGCTTCTCTACACAAAGCCCAATAATCACTCGTTGAATACCCTCTTCCTTTGAGCGAAAAATTATGGAAGAGATCGGTCATCACATCTTGGAGTCCGACCGCTCCATTGGAATGCTTTCGTATTTGAATATCGACCATGAGCGCTAAAAGCGCCCCTTCTGCATAAATGGAAACTTTACGATTGGGCGCACCGGCGGAGTATCCGTCGAGCCAAAGGTCAAAACTGCTATCGACGACAGATGCGTGGTTGTTTCCACCGTTGTCGCTATGTCTTTGAAGATTTTGTTCTTGTGTTGTTTTGAATTGGTCCCAATTGAATACATGAGAATGTGAAAGAAATAGATCGCCCATGTAGGTTGTTACTCCTTCCGCAACGTAACCGGTTTCGAAATAATTCTCACGCGTTAAATCATAGGGCAACATTTCGACAGGGCGAATGCTTTTTATGTTCCAAGTATGGTAAAGCTCGTGAGAAGATACTCCAAGAAACTGTTCCCATAAGGCTGGAGTCGTCATATCTTCATGAGGTCCCAAACAAATTACCGTTGAATTAAGGTGTTCTACCCCATGGTATTTTCGAGTGGGCAGAATTTGATACAGGAAATGATATTCGGGCACGGTGAATTCCTTAAATGCCTCGACCTGGCATTTCGAAAAAGCTTCAAAAGCTGGCAGAATTCTTTCCCAAGGTGCATCGGGCCAGCCCATGAACCATATATGAAATTGATGCTCGTCAATTTTGAAGGAACGATGGTTTAAATCGTTCGATAGAATTAATGGTGCGTCGGCCAAAGTATCAAAATTGGGTGCTGAAAAGGAATGTGGGCCTGTGGGTTGCCATCCGCCCGCTAGGGCGTAATCATGAGGAACCTCAAAATGCGCTTCGATTGATTCGTTTTCGCGACCGACTACATACATACAGCACGTACACGGATTGATATACCATTGGTTATAATCGACAAAAGTGCCACCGGCATCGAGTTGGTTTGCGTAGTATTCGTAGGTAATTATGAGGGTTTCATGAGCCTGCGGCTCGATTTCCCATCGATCTTTCGTTACCTTTCTCGATGGCAGCAATGAGCCATCGGGTCGTGTGGCAGAGAAATTTCGAATATTTTTCGCGAAATTCTGGAGCTCATAACGTCCTGGACGCCATGCGGGTAGCTGCACTTGAATGGGATTTAGACCTGAATTTGGGATCCGAAATTCGATCTGTACGTATCGTTCGGAATAGTTGGCACAACGGAAGGTATATTGCATGGCACTAATTTGCTAAATTCGCAGCAGCATTGAAAACAATTAAAGAATACATCCTATGGATTTTGATTTGATCGTATTGGGGAGCGGACCTGGAGGTTATGTAACGGCTATTCGGGCATCGCAATTGGGGCTGAAAACAGCTATTATAGAGAAGGAAAGCCTAGGCGGCGTTTGTTTGAATTGGGGATGTATTCCAACAAAAGCGCTCCTAAAAAGTGCGAATGTATTTAGCTACTTACAACACGCCGAAGAATACGGGTTAAAAGCGGAAAAAGTTGACAAAGACTTTGACGCGGTGGTATCGAGAAGCCGAGGTGTTGCCGACGGCATGAGCAAAGGAGTTCAGTTCTTAATGAAGAAGAACAAGATCGAAGTGATCATGGGCACTGGAAAAGTACTTCCCGGAAAAAAAATAGAAGTTACCGATGGCGACGGAGCAAAGAAAACCGTTTCGGCCAACAATATCATTATTGCTACTGGTGCGCGATCGCGTGAATTGCCGAATTTACCTCAAGACGGTGAAAAAATTATTGGCTACAGAAAAGCGATGACGCTACCTAAGCAACCAAAAAAATTGGTGGTTGTAGGTTCGGGTGCCATCGGCGTTGAGTTTGCATATTTCTATGCCACAATGGGTACGGAAGTAACCGTTGTAGAATACATGCCTAATATTGTTCCTGTAGAGGACGAGGAAGTATCGAAGCAATTAGAGCGCTCGTTCAAGAAAGCCGGAGTTAAAATCATGACGAATGCCGAAGTCACTTCTGTAGATACGAAAGGAGCCGGATGCAAAGTACATGTGAAAACCAAGAAAGGCGAAGAAGTAATTGAGGCCGATATCGTTTTAAGCGCAGTAGGAATTGCCGCGAACATTGAAAATATTGGACTAGAAGACGTGGGCATTGCTACGGATAAAGGTAAAATCATGGTGAATGACTTTTACCAAACAAACATCCCGGGCTACTATGCAATTGGCGACTGCGTTCCCGGACAGGCATTGGCGCATGTTGCCAGCGCGGAAGGGATTATTTGTGTAGAAAAAATTGCCGGTCAGAATCCGGAGCCATTGGATTACGGTAATATCCCAGGATGTACATATTGCTTCCCCGAGGTGGCGAGTGTTGGAATGACAGAAAAAGCGGCTAAAGATGCGGGATATGAAGTTCTAGTGGGTAAATTCCCTTTCAGCGCGAGTGGAAAAGCGAAAGCTAGTGGTCATTCCGATGGATTCGTAAAAGTGATTTTCGATAAAAAGTACGGCGAGTGGTTGGGTTGTCATATGATCGGGGCGAACGTAACGGAAATGATTGCTGAGGCGGTTGCAGCTCGTAAGCTCGAAACGACCGGACACGATTTAATAAAAACGGTTCACCCACACCCAACGATGAGTGAAGCGGTGATGGAAGCAGCTGCTGCTGCATATGGAGAAGTGATTCACTTGTAATTATTTGATCATTTAAGATTTAGGAGGCTCCACCCTGTCGGGTGGAGCTTTTTTTATGGGCCAAACTCCTATTAGAGAGCCAATTAATTGGTATATTCCCATACCCAAATGTTCAGCAGAGGAAACATCGAGCCGATAGGCTTGTGAGCGCTACCAAATAAATGTTTCATTAAATCTGTTTAGCATGAAAAATCTTTACAAAATTTCGAGCGTGGTAATTGCCATGTTCATCACAACCCTTGTTTACGGCCAGGGGCAACCATTAGTATTTCCGCGGGTGAGTCCGGCTAATACCCTTAGCACGGTTATTGGCGTCACAAACGTATAAATGCACTATTCATCTCCATCTGTTCAAGGAAGAACTCTTTGGGGAGGCATCGTCCCATATGACCAAGTATGGCGTGCCGGTGCGAATGAAAACACCACCATTTCCTTTGACACACCCGTCACTACTGGAGGTAAGACCCTATCGGCAGGAACATATGGGGTCCATATGATTCCGACCGAAGCGGACTGGACAGTTATTTTGAGTACGGATCACGATGCTTGGGGAAGTTACTTTTACAACGAGGCAAATGATGTGGCGCGTATTCAAGTAACGCCTCAAAAACACGGATCTACTGAATGGTTAACCTATTCGGTGGTCAATCGAACCGCTTCTTCAGCAACCGTGGCCATGATGTGGGGAGAGTTAACTATTCCGTTTGAAATTGAAACGGATTTGGCAAAGAATTTAGAAATCGATTTCCAAGAGCAAATGACTGGTTTGGTCGGATTCAATTGGTCGGCTAATAATCAATATGCAAATTACTACCTCCAGCAAGGAACAAATTTAGATGCTGCGCTCAAGGCTGTGAATCAGTCTATTGGAATGAACAAGCAATTTGCCAATTTGAGTACGAAAGCATTGATTTTGTCTTCTTTGGGTGAAAGTGAGGAGGCCGCGAATATTGAGAAAGAAGCGATGGAAATGGCGAATGAAGCTCAGCTCAATACCTATGGTTATCAATTGGTTGGATTGGGGAAAATGAATGAAGCACTAATCGTGTTTAAAAAGAATACGAAGGATCATCCAAAAAGCTGGAATGCTTGGGATAGTTTAGGCGAATGTCATTTGAATATGGGAAATAAGAAGGACGCTAAGAAATACTATGAAAAGGCGCTGGGCATGGCTCCGGATAATCAAAAAGCCAGAATTGAAGGAATTTTGAATACGATTTAAGAATCGTCGTTATGAAATTCAGAAGCCTCCTCAGAATGAGGGGGCTTTTCACTTTTAGGCTCAAACCGATACACAATTCGCACGGGTTGCGTTTTATTCGCGTGCTCTTCCCAGTAGTTCCGGCCCAATTCATCCGGATTTGGATACCGCAAGGCCTCATCTTCTAAATATTTTCCACGCTCATCAAGCATTGCATCGCTCACTGCTTCTTTTTTCGGGGCCTGCGGCCCGATGTTTCTGTAAGCAAACGCGAGCAACAAACCTGCTATCGCACCGCTGAGGTGCCCCTCCCAAGAAATCTGCTCTTCAATGGGAAACAAGCCCCAAACCATACTTCCATAGGCAAAAACAACAAAAAAAGACACCGCCATCAAAGGTCGATGTCGCCGCCAAGCACCCGAGAAAAACAAAAAACTAGCCAGCGCATAGACCAATCCGGAGGCGCCAATATGATACGCTTCTCGTCCGATTGCCCAGGTCAAGATACCTGTCAGCACCCAACTCCATGCAACGATAGGCAAGAAGAGTGGCTTATAGAAATAGCGCAACAATGAACCCAACACTATCAGCGGAATCGAATTATTGACTAAATGAAGTAAATCGGCATGAAGCACAGGCATAGTGACAATTCCCAACAAACCTTCCATCGACCGCGGAAATAAACCATACGAACCCCACGACGCACCTGATCGCCATTCTAAGTAGAAAGCTATCCATGCCAAAAGCATTAAATAAAAGGCGGGTAAAACATGAACTATTCCCGGTTTCACCACACCTACTTGCTTTCCATCACTCATGCCGTGAAAGTAGCAATTAAATAGCTAATTTGGCGGCTATGATTGCTCCCGAGATCCCTTTAGCCGAACGACTCCGACCCAAAAAACTAGATGAGTATATAAGTCAGACTGAACTCGTTGGTCCCAATGGAGTCATCACAAAAATGATTCAGTCGGGCACCCTTGCTAGTTTTATTCTCTGGGGACCTCCGGGTGTGGGGAAAACAACGCTAGCCGAAATTATTGCCAACGAACTCGACCGACCTTTTTATCGTTTATCGGCCATTTCAAGTGGAGTCAAAGACGTTCGCGAAGTTATTTCAAAAGCGGGTGATCAAGGCATGTTTTCCAAAGGTAGGCCCGTGGTATTCATCGATGAAATTCACCGCTTCAGTAAATCGCAACAAGATTCTTTACTTGGAGCCGTAGAGAAAGGGGTTATTACTCTTGTCGGAGCCACTACAGAAAACCCAAGTTTTGAAGTGATTTCCGCCCTTTTATCGAGGTGCCAAGTGTACGTATTAAAACCCTTCACAGCCGACGATTTAAGGTCGCTTATTTCTCGTGCCTTACGGCACGATCCGTGGCTTTCAGAGCAACAAGTAACTATCGAAGAAGATGAGGCCCTTTTGCGCATATCGGGCGGTGACGCCCGAAAACTACTCAATACTTTGGAACTCGTAGTACTTGCAAGCCGAGATCGCCCATTAACGATCACGAATGAGGTTATCCTCGGTTTGGCACAAGAAAAACTCGCGCTCTACGACAAAACGGGGGAGCAACACTACGATATCATTTCGGCTTTCATAAAATCGATTCGCGGATCCGATCCGAATGCAGCTATTTATTGGCTAGCCCGCATGATTGAAGGAGGGGAAGATTTAAAGTTTATCGCGCGTCGACTTATCATTCTCGCATCTGAAGACATTGGCAACGCGAACCCGACCGCGCTCATTATGGCGAATAATTCTTTTCAGGCTGTTGCTCAAATAGGATATCCAGAGTCGCGTATCATTCTGGCTCAGTGCGTCACTTATTTAGCGAGTTCACCAAAAAGTAACGCATCGTACCAGGCGATTGGAAAGGCTCAAAAAGAGGTGCAAGAAACAGGACCTCTTCCTGTGCCACTCCATCTAAGAAATGCACCTACGCAATTGATGAAGGATTTGAATTATGGTGCCGATTACCAATATGCGCACGAACACGCTCAGAACTTCAGCAACCAAGAATATCTACCTGAAGAGCTAAGCGGAACTCGCTTCTATGATCCAGGAGATAACCAGAGAGAAAAAGCGCTCCGTGCATTTCTGCAGGAGCGCTGGAAAGACAAATATGGATATTAGTTTACGGCGTTGATTCCTGGACGGGTGCCTCGACAGGTGATTCCGTCGGAACAGCAGCGGTCTGCTTATTACCATTCAAATTAATACTGAAACCAGTCCTAAAATTAAACTCGTTCCAGGTTGCAATATTCGGAATCCCGTGGAGGTAATCCGCCATAAAATGCCACTGGAATGCTCGACCGAGTGCAAAGCCAGCTCCAAAGTTATCAAACCCACTATTGTAGGCGGTGTATTGGGCCTTGATTTGAAACCAATCCGCCAAATCTCCATACCACGAAATACCTAATGCATTAATATTAACTCCGAAAGCATCTTCGTTATAAAATTGAACCCCTAATTCGTGTTTTTCGTGAAAACGCCATTGTACCCCAATATTTATTTTTCTATTCAATGGTGTTGAAAACGAATCAAATAAAGTATCCGGGTCTAGTAATTCACCAATGGAATCAAAATACGACGAGACCGCATCACCAAAACTTCCAGAATCATCCGTAAACAACTCATAAGTAATACCACTGATGTCAATCGTTTGATTCTCCACTACATAGTTTTCCATGCCTTCTTTCCAATTAATGGAACCAAGATCATTAACGCTTCCCGTGACGCTCCATTTATCTGATACTTGATATCGAAACCCGAAATCAAAGCCCACACCAAAATTTTGAAAACCGTATCCATCTCTAATTACATCACCGGCGGTTAAACCGTCTCTCGAGAATCCTGCGGTATTAATTCTACCACCCGCTGAAAGTGTTACTGTATAAGGTTCCGGCGAGCTTGTTTGAGTCAATACAGATAACTGGTCTATATCCGTTTGTAATGATCCCATTCCGCTGATCAATTTAACTCTTGCTCCTACGCTTAATGCGCCATCAAGAAGAGTATGATTGTAACCAACGTGATAAAACGCATAATGGTGGCCTGTGCCTTGAGTCGGAGACCAATCAAGAGTTTCCCCGACATAAGAACCGTTTCCGTATGCTAAGAATTTCATTAAATCGGGCGCCAAAGTCACAACCGCTGTTGCTCGATATGAAGCTCCAAACGAAATATAGCTTTGTGGAGAAAGTGCAATACCAACAAATAAGAGGTCGTAATCTACATTTGATTGCAGAAAGTTACTTTCCGTAAGGTCATCTACCTGTCCTTCAAATTCGGTTTGAAAATCCTTGTCCTTATCAAACATCGATAAATCAAAGATTTGATTCGACACATGCGAATGAATACTGGTTAAGCCAGGTATACCGATCGTTAACTTAGCATCAGGCCGCAGGCCGGGATTCAATAAAGTAGATTGAGGAACCGAGTAAAAATTCGTCAGCGTTTGATTAGGCTGAGCGAAGGCAAGTGTCGTAAGCAACATATTCAATGCAACAATACGAATAGTGTTTTTCCTCTTCATATTAATTTGCATTGACGTTAATCTGAATCTTAGACTCAATAGCCAAATAAATCTTAAGGAAATCTGTTACGTTCATTACGTAATTATCGACTCCGTCATTTGGCGAATTTAATTTTGCACTTAGCACGAGACGGTCCGTGTTAAAAAGACTTTCCGTTTGTGATTCGTTTAATTCTATCCTATTTTCAGTAAACGTGCTCTCAATTACGAATCCATCCGAATCAGTGACTCCCGCCTTCATGAAATTGAACTCTACTGAATCCATAACTTCACTAGCAGAACTTATCATAAGTAGCTTGAAATCTGCATCCAAACCAAATCCGTTATCAACGTTTCCGTGTAATATTAAAGTTTTTGGCTCTATCTGATCATTATCTAGCTCCAAACTTAGGTCTAACGTATCTGTCCAACCAAGATCATCTACCCGAAGATTCAAGCCCATATTCACCTCAACACCTATGTACATGCGACCTGTATTCGTCAAGAAATTGGTTCCAGTGTTTCCATCAGGATTGATATCGATTGATCCATCGAAGGCCATAACTTCCGGAATATTCCCTAAAAAGTTGACGATATTACTTGTTGTACGATCAATTAACACCTCGTCCTTCTTAGAAACACCAACCTCACTTATAGTCGGATAAGAAATATCATTAGGTTGAAGGTTCAAAGGCACGACATTCCCATCTTTGTTCGTCCCAATCAAATCAAAATTGGTACGAACCGGTACGCCAAGTGCGTTATCTGTCAATAATTTAATAATAGGGTCTTCTAGGTAGAATTCGCCAGTCAGGCGATCCAAAAATTCGAGATCTAAATTTAATTCATTGCCTGTTAAATCCTCTACCGAGGAACCGAAAAACCCTTCTACATATTTAAACTCGAAATCATTAAAATTTAGCGATCCAGATACTGATTGAGTATTCAAGATATTCTCTATCTGCCCATCCGAATTAACTACTTGAACTTCAAATGAGAGTGTAAAACGATTAAACGGCTGAGATGCATTCTGATCTAAACGAATTACACCATTACTTAAATCTGCAAATCCTTGAGTTGAACCATTTTTGTCTATGGGTATGTCAACCCTTAATGTATCACCTGAAGCATCAACCCCTTCAATAAACGTAACCACTAACATTGTTGGCTGTGGCACATTGGAGGTCAAATCATATTCGAGTCCTCCTTCAAGAAGCTCCAATAACGATATCTCCTCGTCCGGCAATGAAATATCAACTACGGAACTACTATTAAAAATAGTTTGATCCGGCAATACAGCATCTCCTTCATTTATTTCTAGGGCTAAACTCCTTAGATCCCATTCCAATTCATCGTTCAAATCCACAGGAACAGGAACCACTGATCCACCTGAACTCATTGAGGTCACCTCAATAGTGAAAGAGTTTCCCATATTAAGACTACTCAATGAAATAGAGGAGGTTCCAGACATCCCGGAAGAAACAGCTGGAAAATTAAATGTTCCTAAAACTACTCCACCCTCCTTCAAAATTACATCCACATTCTGAAGGTCAATTGGCCATTGATTAGTTAATTCGAGCTGTAAAAACCCATTCGCGACATTCCCATTCGAAAAATTAGTGGGTGCTGGAAATGTATGAATACCTCCAACTTCATTCGTGAATCCAGGAAAAACGCCGCTTCCACCATTTAAAGCAACAACTTGGGCATACAAAGCAGGTTCCCAGTTTGAGCCTACGCTCGAAATATTCGTGTTTTCGTTAATATCAATCGGATCCACTTTGACAGTGCCCATCGGGAATTGCGCATTGGGAATTCCAAAAGTTGGCGGCAATGACAATAAATCAGTCGCTCTTAATGGAGGTACAGCAGAATTATCTCTGTAGTAAACAAGAAGGTTACCGGATGAGTCAGTGCTAATATCGTCAAGCTCTTCAGCCATATTCTCCAAATTCATCTCCAGCGACATAATGGGAGCTATGATGGTTGGTTCCAAAACTACATTGGCGTTAGAGAAATCCAATTGATCTCTGTTACAGCTATACAGCAGTACCAGGCCAAATGCAATGGCCATATTTTTTTTCATCAATAAAATGTAAGTAGTGAAATTCGCCTTTCGTCGAACAATCCAATTACTCTGTATCGGTGGCCTTAGCCTCAATATTTAATGTCATATCAACTTTCATCGGCACATCCGCAGTTAATTCATTATCAACCGTTAGCTCGATCAAATAGTCAAAAGGGTTCTCAGAAATTACCAATATGTTTCCAACTGCATCCAAAGCTTCCGAAGGGATCTCGAAAACATCTCCTTCTCCTGGATCTTGATTGTTGATAACTTCAATCGCAGGTGAATTCGCTGGTGTAATCGAGAAAGATAATTCACTCATATCCGCGAAATTCCCTCCAGTATTGTCAACAACAGTTATTTTTCCACTCTTGATAGTAACCGATTCCAACTGATCCGGGTTTATTTCATTTGCTTCCAAAATACTATCAATGTCCAGTTTATCCGAACTGCCAGAATGGCTATAGGGTCCAAC
>CBFHRK010000021.1:0-3045 GCA_965658225.1 Flavobacteriales bacterium
ATTGGCCTACTTTGGGCAGCTGAACACGGGCACTCGAGCCGTATTGTTTTGGTTATTCGTAGGCCTAGCCGCACTTGTTCTCGGACGATTTATCATTTACCCATTGCTTCAGCTGTTGAAGATTGGCGATCGAATTGATCACGACCGAGCCGCGAAAATTATTGGGAAGTACTTCCCCGAAGTAGACGACCGTCTATTGAATGTATTGCAATTGCATCGGGCAGCTTCGGGTGGCTCCGATTTAATTCTGGCCTCCATTGACCAGAAGAGTAAAACCCTTCAGCCAATTCAGTTTACGAAAGCGGTTGATTTTGGACAGAACAAAAAATATTTGCGCTATCTAATAGCTCCGGCTGTGATTATTTTAGTGCTTTTACTGAGTGGGAACCGAAAGGTGCTCACTCAAGGAACGCAGCAGGTAATTAACTACAATCGCGAATTTGTACCTGAAATGCCTTTTCAAATTTTCATCGAAAATGGTGATTTACAGGTGATTAAAAATCGAGACTTTGATCTTGAAGTTCGAATTGCCGGGGAAGAGTTGCCCGAAAAAGTGTATTTGGAGTTGAACGGAAATCGTTTTCGTCTTCCGACCGTAGGTCGAAATGCCTATCGTTATACCTTTAAAAACGTGCAGGCCGATACCGAGTTTCATTTAGAGGCAGCGGGCTTTTCTTCCGGGCCATATACTTTAAAAGCACTACCTGATCCGGCGTTACTCGGTTTCAATATTTCACTTATTTACCCGGCCTATACCGGCCGGAAAGCAGAAACGCTTAAAAACTCGGGCGATTTAGTCGTGCCGGTAGGCACCCAAGCCAAATGGGACTTTTCAACGCGAAATACGAATGCCATTACTTTACTTTTTGCCGATACGCTATTCAATGTTGAGCGTTTAGCTGAAAACCGATATGCGTACGAAGCATCCATTCGGCAAGATTTGCGCTACGGAATAGCCACCGAAAACGAGTTTGTAAAAGGCAGCGATACCGCACAATATTTTATTCGCGTGATTCAAGATGCTTACCCTGTCCTTAACCTTGAAGAGCAAGCCGATAGTGCGAACGATCGCCTTTTGTACTTCCGAGGATCGGGGAAAGACGACTACGGGTTTTCGCGGCTGACCTTTCAATACCGGGTCATTAAGGAGGAAGGGCCCTCGCCCATGGAAGTGGAGGCGTTGTCTGTTCCACGCGGCGTAACGGCGCATACTTTCTTTCACAGTTTTGATATTAGTGCGCTCGGCCTAGCGGCCGGAGACCAGGTCGAATACTACTTTGAGCTATCTGATAACGACGGAGTCAACGGACCTAAATCGGTCCGATCGCAAACCCAAATGTATCAAGCGCCTACCCTGGAAGAACTTCAAGCACAAAATGCGAAAAGCAAAGAGGACGTTAAAGACAAGCTTGAAGAGAGCATCGATTTAGCGAAGGATATCCAAGATGATTTGGATGAACTTCAAAAGCGCATGCTCGATAAAAAGAAACTCGATTTCAGCGATAAACAGCGATTATCTGATTTGCTCGACAAACAAAAGAAGCTCGAGCAGAACATGGAGGAGATGAATCGTGAGAACAAAAAGAACAATAAGAATCAAAAGGAATATACGGAGCAAGAAGAGCGCATTCAACAGAAGCAAGAGCAGCTCGAAAAGATGTTCAACGAGCTTATGTCCGAAGAAATGAAGCAGTTGATGGAAGATATCCAGAAGCTGATGGAGGAACTGAACAAAGACGAAATGCAAAAGCAGATCGACGAATTGCGCTTGAATAATGAAGAGTTGGAAAAAGAACTAGATCGGAATCTGGAGCTTTTTAAGCAACTCGAGTTTGAAGAAAAGCTCCAAGAGTCGATGGATAAGCTCGATGCGATCAAAGAAAAACAAGAAGACCTTCAAAAAGAAACCGAAAAGGGCGAAAAAAGTGATGAAGAGCTGAAAGAAGAGCAAGAAAAACTGAACGAAGAGTTCGACGAGCTTCAAAAAGATCTTGAAGACCTCGAGAAGAAAAACGATGAACTCGAATTCAAAAACGACATGCCCGATACCGATGAGCTTGAAAAAGAAATCGAAAAGGAAATGAACAGCGCTTCTGAAAAGCTAGAGCAAAAAGACAAGAAAGACGCTTCTGAAAAGCAAAAGAAGGCCAAGGAAAAAATGGATGAGTTAAGCGATTCGTTGGAGAGCTTGGAGCAAAGTATGGGTAAACAGCAACAGCAAGAAGATATGGAAGCCTTGCGTCAGCTCCTCGATAACCTAGTTCGTTTGAGCTTCGAACAAGAGCAATTAATCAATGAAACGTCCGGACTAAACAGAAACGATCCGAAGTTCGTGGATATCATTCGCCGACAGAATGAATTGAAAGAAGATTCGAAGCTAATTGAAGACTCTCTATTTGCCTTAAGCAAGCGGGTTATTCAGATTGAAAGCGTCATCAATAAAGAAATGGCCGAAATCAATCGAAACATGGATATGGCCTTGGGTGATTTGGCGGAGCGTAGAACCAACGAAGCGACTGTTCGTCAACAGTACGTAATGACTTCCACAAACAACTTAGCGCTTCTTTTAAGCGAGGTACTGAATCAGATGCAAAATTCCATGGCCTCGATGATGAAAGGATCTCAAAGCTGTGAAAATCCGAATAATGGCGCGCCGAGTATGTCGGAAATGATGAAACAGCAGCAGAAGCTTGCCGAAGAAATGAAAAAGATGAAAGGTCAAATGGAAAATGGCCAGAAACCTGGAGAGCAAAAAGGAGATGGTCAAGGTCAGGGAGCACAAGGCCAAAAAATGAGTCAAGGATTGGCGAAAATGGCGGCTCAGCAGGAAGCCTTGCGGCAACAGTTGCGTGAAATGGCCGATCAAATGGGAGAAGATGGGGAAAACGGATCGGGTCCGGGTGGGCTTCAAGATGCGATGAAAAAGATGGAAGAAACCGAGCGCGATTTGGTAAACCGCCAAATAACGCAAGAAACGCTTCAGCGTCAAGAAGAAATTTTAACCAAACTTTTGGAGGCCGAGAATGCCGAAAGAGAGCGTGAGTA
>CBFHRK010000021.1:3142-29598 GCA_965658225.1 Flavobacteriales bacterium
TATGATAATAAAAGAGAATCGAAAGAAGCCGTTGGCGTAGTAGATAGAAAGCCCAATGCTTTTTTAGAATATCAAAAACTAAAGTCGCAACAGGCCGAAATGTTACGTACAGTACCACCACAGTTAGCGCCTTTTTACAAGAACTTAGTGAACGAATATTTTAACGGAATAAGTAACTGATGGCGCTCTATTTCCAAAGTGAGAATGATTTCGTGCTATCCGAAGATGAGCAAGTAGCTTACTCGGAATGGGTGGAAGCTTGCATTGAAGAAAGGGGATGTAATTGCGGCGAAGTCACCTACATTTTTTGTGATGATGAATACTTATTAAGTATCAATCAGAAGTACCTGAATCACGATGACTATACGGACATTATTACCTTCGATTATTCCCAGGACACCCTCATCAGCGGCGATTTGTTTATTTCAACACAACGAGTGGTCGAAAACGCAGAATCCTTTTCCGTCTCGTTTAAAAAAGAACTTTCGAGGGTCATGATACACGGCGTATTACACCTCTTGGGAATGGAAGACGGAACATCGGAACTAAAGGCTGAGATGCGTACTTCTGAAGACGCGTGCCTCACCAATCTGCCCTCCGGAATAGGGATTTAAGTTTTCTCCTTGTATTTTCATCCGTTTTCACTAATTTTGCACCCTAATTTTTTGAATTACAGTCACTTACGACATTAACCCGGGAATTGTTCCACGTGAAACCAAAAAAAGCATGTTTGCTCAAGAATACGATGTAATTGTTGTGGGTGCGGGCCACGCCGGGTCGGAAGCAGCGGCGGCGGCGGCGAATCTAGGCTCCTCTACTCTACTGATCACCATGAATCTTCAGACGATTGGACAAATGAGCTGCAACCCTGCAATGGGAGGTATTGCCAAAGGCCAAATCGTTCGCGAAATCGATGCTCTAGGTGGTTACAGCGGAATTATTTCGGACGAAACAGCCATTCAATTTAGAATGCTCAATAGATCGAAAGGTCCGGCCATGTGGAGTCCAAGGGTTCAGAGTGATCGAATGCGCTTTGCTGAAAAGTGGCGCCTTATGTTGGAGCAAACCCCAAACCTAGACTTTTTCCAGGATATGGTTACAGGATTGCTTATTGAAGGTGACAAAATAGTAGGTGTGCGTACCGGACTTGGTGTTGAAGCGCGGGCTAAATCCGTCGTTCTAACGAACGGAACTTTCCTAAATGGCCTCATTCACATCGGTGATAAGAACTTTGGAGGCGGACGCGCAGGAGAACGGGCTTCTACCGGTATTACTGAAGAACTGATTAAACTCGGATTTGATCACGGACGAATGAAAACGGGAACACCCCCGCGTGTAGATGGCAGGAGTCTCGATTATTCTAAAATGACGGAGCAGCCAGGCGATGATGCTCCCGGAAAGTTCAGCTTCACAGATACAAAACCACTACTTAATCAGCGCTCTTGCTGGATTACCTATACAAGTCCTGAAGTTCATGACGTACTGAAAACCGGGTTCGATCGGAGCCCTATGTTTAACGGGCGCATCCAAAGTATTGGCCCTCGTTATTGCCCTTCTATTGAGGACAAAATTGACCGTTTTGCGGATAAGGATCAGCATCAAATCTTCGTCGAGCCGGAAGGCTGGGATACAGTAGAAATCTATGTAAACGGCTTCAGCACTTCACTGCCCGAAGAAGTTCAATACAATGCTATTCGTAAGATCAAGGGTTTTGAAAATGCCAAAATTTTCAGACCTGGTTATGCGATTGAATACGATTACTTCCCACCAACTCAGCTGCAGCACAGTTTGGAAACTAAACTTGTGGAGGGACTCTTCTTTGCCGGTCAAATTAATGGTACTACAGGGTACGAAGAGGCGGCAAGTCAAGGGCTCATGGCCGGAATTAATGCCCATCGAAAAGTCAACGGACAAAGTCCTTTAATTCTGAAACGTTCCGATGCATACATTGGAGTGCTTATCGATGATCTTATCACAAAAGGTACAGAAGAACCCTACCGTATGTTTACATCAAGGGCCGAATACCGTATTTTGCTCAGACAAGATAATGCCGATTTGCGCTTAACACCCTTGGCTTATGAAATGGGGCTTGCATCAGCGGAACGATTGGAACGTGTACAAGAGAAACAAAAGAACACTAAAGAATTTCTTTCCTTCCTTAAAGAAACGAGCGTCGACCCTTCAGAAGCCAACCCCATTCTGAACGAATTAGAAAGTGCGGAAATCGATCAAAAAAGAAAACTTGATCAATTGCTTTCACGACCTCAAATAAGCGTGCAAGACCTCCTAAAAGTAACGAGCGTAAAAGAGTATGTAGATTCGCGCGGATTAAGCCTCGAAGAACTCGAACAGACCGAAATTCAGCTCAAATACAAGGGTTATATTGATCGCGAAAAAGACAACGCACAGAAGCTGGTGCGCTTGGAAGGGATAAGAATACCAGATGCCTTTGATTTTGATAGGCTTCAGTCCTTGTCTTTAGAAGCTAGAGAAAAGCTTAACGAAGTACGGCCCGTAAACATAGCGCAAGCAAGCAGAATAAGCGGTGTGAATCCGGCTGATATAAATGTTTTATTGGTCCATATGGGCCGTTAATGTTTCACGTGGAACAACCAATGAAAAAATTCGAAAAGTGTCCAGTAACCGATACGGAACTGCACCCCTACATATCTTGCATCGACGAAACTGTTTCCAAAAAAACATTCCAAATAGACGCCAATGAGAGCGAATCTATTCTTGTAACAAATCCTAGGCCCAGCCTTGAAGACTTGGGTCGCTATTACGAGTCGGATGAATATATCTCGCACACCGATAGTTCGAAAGGATTCGTTGACCGCATCTACCAAGTCGTAAAAAAATACGCCTTAGGCCAGAAAAGAAAACTTGCTTCACGGCATATACCCGCCAAATCTCTTCTCGATATTGGATGTGGAACAGGTGACTTTCTACTCGAGCTTAAAAGCCACGGATGGGCGGTCAACGGCATGGAGCCAAATGATGGCGCTCGCGCCAAGGCAGAGAATAAACTAAACACTTCACTTTATTCCAATCCCGATCTTTCGGATATCGCAAATGAATCGTGGGATGGCTTGTCGATGTGGCATGTGCTCGAACACGTGCCCGATCCAAAAGAAACCGTAACGCAGCTGCACCGAATTCTTAAAAAGGAGGGAATTGCCATTATCGCCGTACCCAACTACAAGTCTTGGGACGCGAAACACTACAAAGAATATTGGGCCGCCTATGATGTTCCGCGCCACCTTTTTCATTTTAGTCAGACCGGCATGAAATCCCTGTTCGAAGAAAACGGCTTTTCTCATATTGAAACCAAACCCATGGTTTTCGACGCTTATTATGTCAGTCTGCTCAGCGAAAAATACAAGGCGGGAAAGTCGAATTTATTTGCGGCCTTTTCGGCCGGACTCAGATCGAATCGCGCCGCTAGGCGCACTGGAGAATACAGTTCATTGATCTACGTTTTTAAAAAGCACTAAAACAACATTAGAGGCGCTCAGAGGCGTTTTTTGGCCTCCTTAGTGTCGTTACCCTCGCCGCAGGAGAAAGTTCTTCAAACAGGCTCCAATCAAGCCCTGCGTAACCCATTGGTTATCAGCATTTTAAGAGGATTGAGCGTTTTTCAAACTAAAATTCTAAAATGTGCGTTCTTTATTCTGCAATTCGACCTTCATGAAAAAGACCTTTTTTTTACTTCTTCTTTCGCTTCATTTTTTTGGGAACGCTCAAGAAATTCTTCCGATCGGCGGTTGGGGAAATTATTTACCCTACAACAACGTGGTCGATTTGGTGGTGCAAGAGGAACAAGTAGTCGTCGCCTGTGAAAGCGGATTGTTTAACTACGATCGTGAATTGAGGTCCGTAGAAATAAAAAGTAAAATAGATGGTTTGTCGGCGGTTAAAATCACTGCAATGGCCGAACACCCTCCCTCCGGACAAATAGTAATTGCCTACGACAACCAAATCATTGATGTCCTTGATAACGGTATACTAACTTCCTTTTTAGACATCCAACGGTACAATATCATTGGCGACAAATCCATCAACCACATCCTTTCAGTAGATCATCGAATGTATTTCAGCTGTGCCTTCGGAATTGTTGAGTTCGATATTGAGCGACAAGAATTCGACGGACCTTATTTCATCGGCGACAATGGAAGTCAAGTCGGTATCAACGAAATGACTTTCGACGGCGTCAACCTTTGGGCTGCTTCAGACGAAGGTGTTTATTCCGCAGATGTTAATAGTCCTAATTTGCGCGACTTCACCTCATGGACGAAGGACCCCTTTCTCACAGGTCCCATCAACACATTAACGTACTTTAATAATGCCGTTTTCGTGAATCAACAAAGCAATATTAATAACAACGATATTGTTTATTACCAGTCGAGCAGTGGATGGGAGGCTTTTACCGAAATGGGTACTTGGACAAGAAATAGGCTTACCTCAAACGACAATGAAATCATGCAGTCGACCTACTTCAGCATGGTTTCTTACGACACCAATTTAAACATGGTCGCGAACCTCACTCAAGCAGACCTTACCTACCCCCTCAACGTAACAGCTGCTGTAAAAGGCAATCCAAATGATCAGGAATATTTTATTGGAACCAGCGGCGCAGGCTTAGTAAGACATTGGAATGGCTTTTTAGCGCCCAATTATGTCCCGGAAGGACCTCAATCGAGTCGTGTTTTTAACATGGTCGCTCGTGACAAAGACCTATGGGTTGCCGCGGGTGGAGTAAATGGATCTTTTAACAATCTCTTTACGCGCACCGCGATGCAGATCCAGAGAGATAACCTTTGGATTCCAAGCACTCCGTCCGATCAAGATTCTGCCTTCGATATCGTGGAGCTCCGGTTCGACCCCATCCAAAAAGACATCGTTTGGGGTGCAAGCTACGCACGCGGACTCCTTAGATGGAACGCCAATGGTGACCTTCAAAACATTGATGACTACACCAACTCAATTCTTCTTGAAAAAGTAGGGCAAGCTGGCTTCACCTTGATTGGCGGAATTGATTTCGACAGCCAAGGCCGCATTTGGATGACCAACTCAAGCACCGATAAGCCGCTCGTTGTTCGTACCAGAAACTCCGATTGGTTCAGTTATAGCTTAGCCGGTTTTGCGCCGTCTTCATTACCTGTTAAATCCATAATTGTAGACGACTCCGATCAACTTTGGGTACAGTTGAGGAATGACGGAATCGTAGTGTACAACCACAATAATACCTTGGCAAACGATCAAGATGATCGAATTACTCAGCTCACTACGGCCATTGGAAAGGGTGCCTTATCGTCTAATACAGTGCTGAGTATGGCGAAAGACAAGAATGGCGCCGTTTGGGTAGGCACAAACCAAGGGGTAGTTACTTTCTTTACCCCTAGTCGCATTTTTTCAGGCCAAAATTACGATGCCCAACATGTTCTCGTGCAAAAAGACGGGTATGTTGCAAAGCTTCTCGAAAACGAATCGGTTACGAGCATTGCTATCGATGGTGCCAATAGGAAGTGGTTTGGAACAGCGCGTAGTGGGGCATTTTTGATGTCTGAAGACGGCCGCGAAGAACTCCTGCACTTCACAGAGGAAAACTCCCCGCTTTTCTCAAATAACATTCAAGACATTGCCATAAACCCCGACAATGGTGAAGTATATTTCGGCACTCAAAAAGGTATTATTTCATACCGAGGAGGGGCTCTGGAAGGAGCCCAAACATTCGAAAATGTTTATGCCTATCCAAACCCTGTTCGACCTGAATACAGGGGTGAAATTGGAATTCGTGGACTCGTTGAAAACGCGAATGTGAAAATCACGGATATTTCGGGAAACATTGTTTTCGAAACGACCGCTCTCGGCGGTCAAGCAACTTGGGATGGAAAATCCTTTTCGGGACAAGAAGTTGCCACAGGGGTTTACCTCGTTTTCCTCACAAATGACGACGGCTCTGAAACTGCAGTTACTAAAATCATGATCGTTCGCTAAAATGCTCACGAAAACGGCGGCAATCATTCTTCATCACTTTCCTTACGGCGACCGCAGCGTTATTCTCAAAGTTTATACCCGTGAACTTGGCCTTCAGTCGATTCTTATTCCCTCTATTAAAAGCAAGTCGAGCCCCATTTCTTCCGCGCTGCTGAGTCCGCTTCAAGAACTGGACCTTGTCCTTTATTACAAAAACAAAGGAGGCCTCGAGCGCTTAAAAGAGACGGTTAAAAAATCAGATACCAGCCATATTCGGTCCGATCCGTTTAAAAGCTGTATTGCCATGTACATTGCAGAGTTGGTTATGCGCAGCGCCACGGCTGATGAACCTCATCCAGAGCTCTACGATTTTCTGTCAGAAGTGGTTTCCGTTCTCGATCAATCGCCCAACTCATTTACCAATTTGCCCATTTATACCGCGCTCAACTTGAGTTCCTATTTGGGCTTTTATCCACACGCCCTCCCGGGCGGATCCATACTCGATCTTAGAGAAGGTCACTTCGTTAACAACACCCCCGTTCATCCGGATTTCATTCCCGAAAACACGGCACTTCTCCTTTTGCAGTTCCTAAACCAACCCTGGTCCCAGTGTTCTCGTATTACCTTAAAAGGAGATCAAAGATTCGCGATTCTTAAGGCTTTGGAGCAGTATTATCGGATTCACCTTTCTGAGTTTGCCGCGCTAAAAAGTCTTGATGTACTGCACTCGGTTCTTTCATAGGTAGTTACGCATTCGTCCATCTTTTTTCCTTGCCTTTATAGTCCCTAAAAACACCGCTATGTTAATCCAAACATTTGAAGGCATTGTGCTTTTGCAGAACCCTGAAAAGGAAGTGCGCATTGCAGTACAAGCTACTGATAAAAAGACCGCCCTAAAGGTCATCGAGTCCCAATACCTAGAAAACCTCCTCGGTTGGAAAGAAGAATTATCATAAAATCCTTTTAATTATTGAGCGTCTACGAATTGGAGCGATTCCACCATTGCTTCCAGTTCCATCATGTAGTTCCTTTTGTCTTTTCCCGGAGCATAAACGAATCCGTCGACAGAAACAGAGCGCTGATTGACCTCGTCCCATATCGTAAGGTTCACAAAAGAGCCGCCCATGAAGTCGTTTTCCATTTTCCACAGGCCGCGCGTTTTCATCGCAAATCGGCCCTGCACTTCTGTGGCTTCAACCGACGGAGAATAAAGCTTTTCAACGGCCATGTAGGCCCCTTCAACACCGCCTTCTACAACTCGCGTGGCAGAATCTCGGGCAGCAATGATCGCCTCTTCCATACCCATATCCGGTAGTAAATCCGATATGTAAATGACAACTCCTTGGGTTATTTCACGCTTATCCCGAAAAAACCAAATAAACCCATCCTCTGCCTTGTTCAATCGAAAATCATTTGGGACCGTTATCCGTAATCCCATTTTCGCCAGTTCGTCATTCGCTTCCGTTGTGCGAACCAAGGCATGTGCCTTGTTCAGTCGATTAATCTCAGCTTTCCTATACTCCTCGGAAGCTTTCTGCCCTTCTTTTCTTAAAAGCGCTGCAAACGCTTCCACACCGGGCGCTTCTATAGCCATTACCAACTGACCTTTCGCAAAGCGGTCGTACTCATAAGCCAACCCAGTTGAGTCCTCTTCAACGAGTATTAGATTTCGGTGCGTTTTGAATAGTCGGTTATACTCCTTTGGGTTGATATGAACCAAAGTAAAGGCCGTTTCACGTTGGGGCAAACCGGGATACTCATTTCCGAAATAAGTTCGAAAAGCTGCCCCAGCTGTATCGTTCCACCACGAATCAGGCATAACAACTACGAGTTCGCCAATTTTTCCCGTCGCTTTGGGCTTAATTAACCCGTTTGAAGCACCTTTAGATTCCTCATCAGGTGAGCATGCGGAAACCATTAAAAGCAAAGACCCTGTAATCAATAAAATAAGCGCTCTCATGAAGCAGTGTTGATTTTAAGTTTCATACCTGGCTTCAAATTTCGTACCGAAGAAATATTGTTCCATTTCTTTATCTGTTCAGAGCTTACGCCCTCGTACTTCTTGGCTATATCCCAAAGGGTATCCCCACGCTGCACGATGTAATAATCTACCCGTTCCTCTTTCGATTCGGTATTCTTCACGGTCGCCTCATTTTCCGGTGTAGATTTAGCCTGCGCTTTCTCCGTTTCTTCCGTTTCAACGGAAACAGAAGCGTTTTCTTTATCCGCTGCTCGTTCCGGCTTATCCGAGACTTCAACACCCGTAATATTCGAAGCGGACACACCGGTAATTCTACCAATAGATTCCACGTTCTTGGCGTAAACAGTAAGGGTTTGACCCACTCTAATATTTGTTCCCTTTAGGTTGTTCCAACGCTGAATATCACGTACCGAACACCCGTACTTAATAGCGATTCGGCCTAAGTAATCACCCGACTGCACTTTGTAGCGAATACGGTCATTCATTTCAACGTATTGCGGAAGGGAGAGTCCGGGCATCACCGCCTCAGCATAGGCGTACAAACTATCTTCATTGGCGATGAAAACACCGTAGGTTTTGCGCGGTAGGGTAAGCACGTATTGCTTTCCTTTTACAACCGGAATAATATCGAGCTTGTATTGTGGGTTTAATAATTTCAAATCCCCCATCGGAATGTGAAGCAGAGCGCTTATTTGCTCAAAAGTCATCAACCTTTTTAAGACTACTGTGTCTACTTCAAAATGATTGATTGTCACTTCATCTGCTACAATTTTGTACTCTTCCGCGTAATTCATAACATAGTTCACTGCTATAAATGCCGGTACATAACCGCGCGTTTCCTTTGGTAACCAGGGACGAATTTCCCAATACGTGCGCTTTCCGCCCGATCTTCGAATCGCCTTATTCACATTCCCTGGACCGCTATTATAGGCGGCCAATACCAAGTTCCAATCGCCAAAGGTGTCGTAGAGCTTTGTCATGAATTGAGCCGCTGCTTCTGTTGAGGCAATCGGGTCGCTTCGTTCGTCGACATAGCTGCTCACTTCAAGTCCGTACATTTTGCCCGTGCTGTACATAAACTGCCACAATCCGGTTGCTCCAACGCGCGATTTCGCCTTCGGATTAAGGGCACTTTCCACAATCGCCAAGTACTTCAACTCGAGCGGCATATTGTACTTATCGAGGACCTCTTCAAATAGCGGAAAGTACAAATGAGCCAAACCCATCATTCGCGACACTTGATCACGTCTGTTGTAAGCATATACATTGATAAATCGCGCTACGTATTCGTTGTACTCAAGTTTAATGGGAGTTTGCGCATTCAACACATCGAGCCGATAGGCGATAATACTATCCGAAAACTCGGGAACAGATTCCCCTTCAGACAATCCTTTTGAAGAATCAATAGCGGGCAATGCCACGAAGTAATCAGCGTACAAAAGACTGTCTAACTGGGCTACAAACGGATCGTCTTTGAACGGCGTTTGCAGCGTGTCGTTTTCGCCAAAGAGGCCAGTTGGGATTAGCATAATTAACGCAATTATGCCTTTAAAAAAATGTTTGCTCATAGGTAAAAAACGTTCCTTTTCGGATTGAAGTACTCCGATTTTAAAGGTCACCAAATAATAGGGGGTTGAGGGAGCTCTTTACGACGACTTATTCACCTTCTTTTGTTCATTACATCCGCGCTAAACTGAAGCAATGCAACATCTCCTTTGCGCTTACCCATATACTGAATCCCAAAAGGCATTCCTGTGGTTGTTTCGCCCAAAGGCAGGGATATTGAAGGGTTTCCAGCTAAATTGGATTGTACTGTGAAGATGTCTTCCAAATACATCACCGTGGGGTCGTCGTACTTTTTACCGAGTTCAAAGGCGCTGTGCGGTGTTGTTGGCGAAAGAAGAAAATCATACGCACTTAGAAGTTCGGATGTTTTTTCTTGAATCAATCGACGAACCTTCTGTGCTTTGCCGTAATACGCGTCATAATAGCCCGAACTAAGAACGAACGTTCCCAGCATAATTCTGCGCTTTACTTCCTCTCCAAAGCCCTCAGTTCTCGATTGCTTATACGTGGGCTCTAGCCCTTCTGCGGTTTCGCTTCTATAACCGAAATGCACGCCATCATAACGTGCTAAATTGCTCGATGCTTCCGCCGTGGTAAGGATGTAATACGTAGGCACCATGTAGTCCAAATAAGGGAAATGAACCTCTTCCACGGTATGTCCTTCCGACCTCAACCATTCAATTTCATCAATCATTCGCTGACGAACTTCTGGGTCTAGCCCTTCGCTTTCGATGCATTCAGCGATGTATCCAATCTTTTTCTTTTCGGCCTTTTCGGCCGGACGAACCTCGTAGCTTTTTTCACGCTCCTGAGAAGCCGTTGAGTCGTAGTCGTCAGGACCCGCCATAATATCGAGCAATAAGGAAGCGTCTTCAACGCTCTTGGTCATCGGTCCAATTTGATCAAAGGACGAAGCATAGGCGATGAGTCCATGCCGTGAAACGGTTCCATAAGTAGGCTTGTAGCCTACAATGCCGGTAAACGATGCGGGCTGGCGAATAGATCCACCTGTGTCGCTACCCAGAGCGGCGTGGCACATGCCTGCAGCGACGGCTGCAGCAGAACCACCTGAAGATCCACCGGGAACCTTTGTTCGGTCTTTTGGGTTCAATACAGGGCCGTAATAAGAGTTCTCATTTGCGGACCCCATTGCAAACTCGTCACAATTAAGGCGGCCAATAATTACAACGTCTTCGGCCAACAAACGGTCTACAACGGTTGAGCTGAACAAGGATTCAAACCCCTCTAAAATATGCGAGGCTGCAGATACCTTATGCCCTTTAAAACAAATGTTGTCTTTTATTCCGAGAACAAGTCCTGCCAAACGGCCGGCCGTTCCTTGTTCCATTTTCGATTGGATCTCTTGAGCGCGCTCCATAGCTTCGTCTTCATACACTTCTAAAAAAGCGTTTAAAGATTTTTCTTCCTTAATGCGCCCAAGATAAGCCTGCACTAATTCCGGAAGTGTGAGCGCTCCTTTACCGAGGTCCGATTGTATTTCTGAAAGCGTGGTATAGCTCATGAATCAGTCCTTGACCTCTTTTTGGTCGTCTTTGTCGTCTTCTTTGGTAGCGTCTTTAAATTCTTTGATACCGCTTCCTAATCCGCGCATCAATTCTGGAATTTTACGACCTCCAAACAATAGGAGTACCACTACTACGATTAAGGCTATTTGCCAAGGGCCTACAAAGCCCGCTAAAACCATCAAGCTTGACATATCGTCTGAATTTAGAGAAGAACAAAGGTACAAAGAAGCATTGTACTTATGGAAGAGTAGCTGCAGCTCTTCTCAGGCGATCGTTGATTGCTCTTCCCAAGCCCATTTCCGGCATGGGTTCGGCCACTATAAGCTCCACTTTTTCGGGGTTAAACGAACGTAATCCGCGAAATAATTGATGCGCTGCTTCTGTCAAATCACCGGAGGGTGAAAGCTCAAAAACGCCGACTTCGCTTGGGAAACCAGCGGGCTTTTCAAGGCATAAAAACCCCGTTTTTGAAAGAGGGGTTCCATCGGGCCGTGAGGCCCATGGGCCAAAATGTACAGGAATTCCCGGCGAATAATGAGCCGTAAGCATTCCCGGAGCTTGAGGCTTTGAACTGCTCGTGCGAACCTCCTTTACAGGTTTCTTGAGCGTTTTTTCTAGTTGTTCAATCGAAATACCACCCAATCGAAGTACAATCACCTCTTCCCCTTCAAAAGTGATTATGGTTGATTCGAGCCCTACCTCACAATCGCCCCCATCGAGAATGTACTCTATTTCATTTCCGATTTGCTCTTGAACGTGCAGGGCATTCGTAGGACTCACGTGTCCGAATTTATTGGCGCTAGGTGCAGCTAAAGGAAAATCAAGGGATTTCAACAACTCCTGAGCCTTTGGGTGTCGGGGGACGCGAATTCCTACCGTTGGATGTCCTGAAGTAACGAGATCGGGAATAATATCCTTCTTGGGAAGAATAAAGGTCAACGGACCCGGACAAAAAGTTTGGGCCAGTGTATAGGCTGTTTTGGGAATATTGTTGGTATACTTTTCCGCAGCCCGAAAGTCCTGTAAATGCACAATCAAAGGATCAAAGGAAGGACGCTCCTTCACTTTAAAAACCTCCAAAACAGCCGATTCATTCAGGGCGTTTGCCGCTAATCCGTACACTGTTTCTGTGGGCATACCAACCGGTAACCCTTCGATAAGCCTATGGCGAGCTGCGGATATGTCGCTTCCGATTATGGCCATCAGAGCTTTTTCATCATGTAGACGTCACAACCACAATGCCCTGTGGAACCAAATGGTTTATCCAGCGTTGCAAAGCCATATTCCCTGTAAAGGAATTGAGCCGTTTCCATGGATTCAAGGGTTTCAAGATAGCACCTGTCATACCCCATTCGCTTTGCATCGGCTAGGCACAGCTCGATCATTTTACGTCCATATCCCAACCCTCTTGCCGAAGGCAAAAAATACATTTTGACCAGCTCACAATATCCCTCTGGCGCTTTGGCTAAAGGGGCAATTCCACCTCCGCCAACGACTGCTCCGTCGAGTTCTAGCACGTGGTACGACCTTCCCGGTTGGGAATACGATTCAAACATTGAATTGAGCTCCTCGTCTACAAAAGCGAAGCCGGGACCATTGGCCCCGAAAGACGTTAAAACCGATTGAACAACACTCTTTACGGTTTCATTATCGGGCGCTTCAATGGGGCGAATCACGATTTACAGATCGAATTTAATTCCCTGCGCTAATGGAAGCTCGTTTGTATAATTGATGGTATTCGTTTGACGGCGCATATATACTTTCCAAGCATCGGATCCCGATTCGCGACCTCCACCTGTTTCTTTTTCACCACCGAAAGCACCGCCAATCTCAGCGCCTGAAGTTCCAATATTCACATTGGCTATTCCGCAATCAGAACCTACCGCACTTAAAAAGCGCTCTGCTTCACGCAAATTAGTGGTCATAATTGCTGAAGAAAGCCCTTGCACAACACCGTTCTGAAGTTCAATAGCCTCGTCGAGTGTTTTGTATTTCATTAGGTATAAAATCGGCGCAAAGGTTTCATGCTGAACAATTTCATAGTGGTTCTCTACCTCAGCAATCACGGGCTTCACGTAGCACCCACTTTCGTATCCTTCGCCTTCTAGAACCCCTCCCTCAACAACAATTTTTCCACCTTCTTGAACCACTTTTTCAAGGGCTCCCAAATACTGATCCACGGCCATAGTATCAATTAACGGCCCAATATGATTGTTTTCATCTAATGGATTTCCAATGCGCAATTGGCCATAGGCTTTCACCAAACGGTTCTTCACTTCATCGTAAACGGACTCATGAATGATCAATCTACGGGTAGATGTACATCTTTGCCCGCAGGTTCCAACCGCGCCAAAAAGCGCTCCAATGATGGTCATATCGAGGTCCGCATCCGGAGTAATTATGATGGCGTTGTTTCCACCGAGCTCAAGAAGCGACTTACCCAATCGGGCGGCTACGGCCTGAGCAACAATTTTACCCATGCGAATCGACCCTGTAGCTGAAACTAAAGGCACGCGCTTGTCGGCGGTCATCAATTCACCTACTTTATAATCGCCATTAATTAAACAGCTAATTCCTTCGGGTAGGTTGTTATCTTCAAGAACTTCTTGGAAAATTTTCTGGCAAGCAACACCGCAAAGTGGCGCCTTTTCAGACGGCTTCCAAACACATACGTCACCGCAAATCCAAGCTAGAGCCGTGTTCCAGCACCATACAGCTACCGGGAAATTAAAAGCTGATATAATTCCAACCACCCCGATGGGGTGATACTGCTCATACATGCGGTGCCCTGGGCGCTCGCTGTGCATGGTAAGTCCGTGTAATTGACGCGATAATCCGACTGCGAAGTCGCAGATATCGATCATTTCCTGAACCTCGCCCAAACCTTCTTGGTACGATTTCCCCATTTCATAGGAGACCAACTTTCCAAGGGCTGCTTTTTTCTGGCGGAGTTTATCGCCAAATTGACGAACGATTTCACCGCGCTGTGGAGCGGGCATTGTACGCCATGTTTTGTAGGCCGATTGCGCCGATTGAATCACTCGTTCGTAATCCGCTTCCGATCCTGTGGTTACTTTTCCAATCAAGGCGCCGTCTACCGGCGAATAGCTCTCGATAGCAGGTCCATTTCCGAAATACTCGGAACCTGTTGATACTCCTTGGTTGTCGTCTTTTATCCCCAGTTCTCCGAGTGCTAGGGCGATATCAAATTCACGGCGAACATGGTCCGCCATTTTCTTTATTTTTTCAGTCAATTCAGACATTTTTTGAGGCTTTTTGAAGTGAAGTATCAAAGTTATAACCTTTGAAGGGAATAACCTGAACAGATGTCGGCTTACTCATTCTCGGATCCCGAAACGGTCGCCGAGCGAACGGGGATCTTTTCCTGAAAGGAATCGGTCATATCGGAAAAGTATTTCCGTGTAATTTCATTCACCGAATTTACGCTGCTGGGAAACGTCGTGATCAGTATTCCTCCATCGAGTAGAGTTCCATCGAAACGATACAAGTCGTAATGCACTTTGATTTCGCGGTTGTATATTTTGTTGTCAAAATCGATGCAATCATCGAAACGGGTATCAATTTCAAACTGATTCAAAAAGAGAAATAGCTCGGTTCCATAAACCTCATGAAGCTCTCGTAATATGGTCGAATCGCGCAATTCAGCGTGCATATAACTTCCCGGTTCGTCCGCTGAAGCAGCCGGCTTGTCCGATCCTGAGTCAAAAAGGCCTTTTTCTTGTTTTGGCTCTTCTTCTTTCTTCTTCTTTTTCTCCAGAATTCCGGCCAAGCCCTTGTTTCCTTTCTCTTCTGCATCGGCCATTTCCGTCTTCTTTTCCGGAGTAAAGGCGTACTGGTACTTTGCGTTTCTGTACAGCTTTTTCAAATCCGAAGCTGCACGGTCGCTCGTGTCGCGTAGCAACGAATGATCACCGTAGAGTTCTTGTAATCGGACGGCAAAACTAATATCGAGGCCTGTTCTAAACTTAGCCCTAAGGGCATCGTAACTCACTTGGCTTTCTTCGGCAATTTCACGGTCCGAATCGCTTAAATACATTTGGCTCGGAAACGGAATTAGAAGCACGCCATTATAAAGGGAGTCTGGTTCTGTTTCTTGGCCTACGGCCAGATGGCTACAGGACATGAAAAGGGCCACCCACAAACACGAACTCCGCATGATGGTCCTTATTTTCATTACTTTAGTAGTTTGATAAGGTCGTTCCCATTGGCAAACAGTAGAAGAGCTAAAAGCAATACGAATCCAACAATTTGCGCATACTCCAAAACTTTTTCCGAAGGCTTGCGACCCGTTATTATTTCACCTAATAGAAATACGACGTGACCCCCATCGAGCGCCGGAATCGGTAAAATATTTAGGAAGGCCAACATGATACTCAAAAAAGCCGTGAAATTCCAAAAGTACTGCCAATCCCATGTGCTCGGAAATTGATTTCCGATGGTTAAAAATCCACCGACCGACTTATACGCTTCCGTTTCGGTGTCAAAAATAATCTTGAACTGGCGAATGTAGTTCGACAAGGTAGATGTCGCACGGTTAACCCCAGCCGGAATTGATTCTAAAAACCCGTAGGTTTTCGTTTCAAGTTCGAAAAAGTCGGAGTAGGTACCTCCTGGGTAGACCCCTATTTGTCCGTAAGACGGTACCACCATAGGAATATCAATTCTAGCTTCATCGCGCAATACCGTTAGCGTAATCGAGTCGTTCGAGTGCGCTGGAATACTATCGGTAAACTGATCGTAAAAGCGAAGGTTTGATCCATTAAAGCCGACCAATTTGTCACCTATTTGAACTCCTGCTTTTTCAGCCACAGAGCTATCTGTAAAGGCACGCACCGTATAGGGAATCCTGGGAGCCATAAAGGCCGGATTCTGGATCAAGGCCTTTACATTTTGAGAAGATATTGGAAGAGTGATTTCTTCCCCATCCCGATCAACGGTAATGCTTTCTGCGCCCAGAACCATTTCCATTGGAATGACATTGAAGTTTTCAACTTCAGCTCCGTTCACGTACAGTACTTTATCTCCGTTTTGGAGACCCATGGACTCCCCAACAGAGTCGACAACGATACCGGTGGTTACATTTTTCGTTGGCAGGTACTGCTCGCCCCAGTAGGCTAATACACCGGCATAAATAATAATGGCCAGGATTACATTGACTGTTACTCCGCCGAGCATAATGATCAATCGTTGCCATGCGGGTTTCGAGCGAAACTCGTAGGGTTTAGGCGGGAGCTTTAGCTGCTCCTTATCCATACTTTCATCGATCATTCCCGATATTTTCACGTAACCACCGAGGGGTAGCCAGCCAATTCCGTATTCCGTATCGCCCACCTTTTTCTTCAAAACCGAAAACCAGGGATCAAAAAAGAGATAGAATTTTTCAACTCTTGTCTTAAAGAGTTTGGCCGGAATAAAGTGACCTAATTCGTGCAATATAATTAAGAGTGAAAGGCTCAAAAAGAATTGAGCCGCTTTCACTAGTATATCAAGTATTTCCATTGTGTGTTTTGCAAAAGAGGCATCAAAGATACCTAGTTTATTCTATCTAAAGCGATCCTTCTTGCCTCTGCGTCACTCTCTACGTAATCTGTGTACGAAGGGGTCTTAATAAACGCTGTTTTTGCTAGCGTGTGCTCCAAGATATCCGACATTTCTAAAAAGCCCGCTTGGTCCTTTAAGAAAGCCGCCACAGCCACTTCATTTGCAGCATTCAGCACACACGCAGCGTTTCCAGCTCTGTTCATCGCTTCAAAAGCGAGGTCTAAATTTCTAAAAGTAGAACGATCCGCCTGCTCAAATGTAAGGTTTGGGTAATCGAGGAAGTTAAATCGAGGGAAGGTGTTCGCAATGCGCATTGGATATCCCATGGCGTATTGAATTGGGAGCTTCATATCGGGAAGACCCATTTGCGCCTTCATGCTTCCGTCTTCAAACTGTACAATCGAATGAATGATCGACTGCGCGTGAACAATGACCTCGATCTGATCCGGCCGCAGGCCGAAAAGCCATTTTGCCTCAATCACCTCCAAGCCCTTATTCATTAACGATGCGCTATCGATGGTGATTTTAGCGCCCATCTCCCAATTAGGGTGTTTTAATGCCTGCGCCTTCGTAACGTTCATTAATTCTTCCTTGGATTTCCCTCGGAAAGGTCCGCCCGAAGCGGTTAAAACGATTTTTTCGATCGGATTGTGGAACTCACCCACAAGGCATTGAAAAATGGCACTGTGTTCCGAATCTACTGGCAATAAAGGAACGCCCTTTTCCGCTGCCTTTTTGGTTACTAACTCGCCCGCAACAACCAAGGTTTCTTTATTTGCCAGCGCTATGGGTTTGCCTGCTTCGATGGCCGACAAAGTGGGGGCAAGACCACTGTATCCAACTAAAGCGGTTAAAACTAAATCCACGGATTCCATTTGAACTACATCGTTCAAAGCCTCTTTTCCCGCGTAGGTTTTAATGCCCAAGTCGAATAAAGAATCGTTCACTCTTTCGTATTGACTTTCATCGCCGATAACCACGGCATTGGGTTTGTATTTTTGAGCTTGCTCAATGAGCAGGTTCGCGTTGCTATGCGCGGTTAGTACCTCTACCTCAAAAGCATCGGGTTGCTCGCTTACCACTTCGAGGGCTTGCGTACCAATTGAGCCTGTTGAGCCGAGTATCGCCAGTTTTTTCTTTTCCATTTATTCCGAAAATTCTCTTAGTACATCCGCTATTTTCCGATCGTTCGACAAGCGCGATACTTTGTTCTGGCCACCCAAGCGACCAATTGATTTCATATATTCTGTAAAGCCTCCCGGCTTGATGGGGGTGATCACCAAAGGACGCAATACCTTGCCTTTAATGAGATCCGCATAGTAAATGTTCTTTTTCTGCATCGATTCGTCAATAAGAGCTGCAAAATGATCGATATTGGTGGGTTTATGATCAAACTCTATTAGCCATTCGTGGTAAGGGAGACCTTCCGCAGGCGCAATTTGCGGCGCTACGGTGAATTCGACTACTCGTGCATCCGTTTCTTTTACCGCGGACTTGAGTGCGGCTTCCACTTCACTTGCAATAACGTGTTCACCAAATGCAGAGGTGTAGTGCTTAATTCGGCCCGAAACGATAATTCGATAAGGGTCTTTACTCACGAATTGAACCGTGTCGCCGATATTATATCCCCATAAACCGGCATTCGTGCTAATCACAAGTGCGTAGTTTACACCGAGCTCTACTTCTCCTATCGTCAATCGGGGCGGATTCTCCTCAAAAAACTGATCGGCCGGGATAAACTCATAAAAAATGCCTTGATTCAAAAGGAGTAAAAGGCCCTGTTCTTTTTGGCTGTCTTGGTAGGCGAAAAAGCCTTCGGATGCAGGGTAAAGCTCAAGGGTATCAATTGATTTCCCGATCATTTCTTCAAATTTGGCCCGGTAGGGCTCAAAAGCAACTCCGCCGTTTACGAAAAGGGAAAAGTTGGGCCAAACGTCCTTTATTTTTTTTCCTGTTTGTTGCACTACGCGTTCAAAATACATAAGCATCCAACTGGGGATTCCACTGATCAAATGCATGTCTTCAACCAGCGTTTCGTCAACAATAGCATCGACTTTCGTTTCCCAATCGTCGATGCAATTCGTTTCCCATGAAGGCATTCGGTTGCGCTGCAGGTATCCTGGAACATAATGTGCTACGATACCACTCAATCGACCAAGTTGTATTCCGTTGATTTCTTCCATTTCTGGGGAACCTTGGAGAAAAATCATTTTCCCGTCCACAAAGGAAGTGTTCCCTGTTTCATGAATATAGAGAAGCAAGGCGTTTCGGGCTGCTTCCACATGGTACGGCATGCTTTCTTTAGTAATCGGAATGTACTTTGCGCCTGAGGTCGTGCCCGAAGTTTTCGCAAAATAAAGCGGTTTTCCGGGCCAAAGAATGTCCTTTTCTCCCTCCTTTATGCGTTCCACGTAGTGTTTAAGCCCTTCGTAGTCGCGAACGGGAACACGTTCCTGAAAATCGAAAAAGTTCTCGATTTTGTCGAAGTGATGGTCTTTGCCGAAAGCTGTTGATTTAGCGCTTTCAATGAGGTCTTGAAATACTTTTTTCTGGCTTTCTAGGGGCTTGTTCGCCCATTTTTGCGTTCGAGAATAAACGATTCTCGCCAATAATTTTGAAAGGTGGGCTTTGATACTCATCAGAATACGATATAGCTTTCCGGATCCACGGAGATTCCATTTGCCCACAATTCGAAATGAAGGTGGGGTCCGGTACTCAGGTGCCCCGAATTTCCGATAATGGCAATGGCTTCGCCCGCTTGAACGAGTTCTCCCTGGGTTTTGAGTAGGACAGAATTGTGTTTGTACACAGAAATAAGACCTTGATCGTGCTGAAGAACGAGCACATAACCTTCTTCCGAAGACCAAGTAGCAATGAGAACCGTTCCTTCGAGCACGGCTAATATGGGTTCGTTCTCGGCGGCAACAATATCAACGCCGTAGTGGTCTGTACTCGCATTGAATTGACCGGAAATAAGTCCTTTTATAGGCGGAAAAAAAGTGAGGTTCGCAAGTCCGCCCTTCGCGCTTTGTTCCTCTTCAAAGAGATTGTACCGTTCTTCTTGTTCTACGAGAACGCGAAGGGCGGTATCCTCCCGAGAGGGAGGGCGCTCGATACTATCTATTTCGGAAGCGTCGACCACCTGTGAGGTATCGTATTCGGGCAAATTTCCGCTGACCACGCCATTTATTATTTCTACATAGCGCTCTTGATTGGCGATGACTCTACGAAGCGAATCGACGGTGACCGCATTTTCAAGCGCTTGACGCCGGAGGGCTGTGGAACTGTAGCCAGGAATGTACTCGCGTAAGGGAGTAAAGGCAATGAGAATGATTGTGAAGCCAATGAGCGTTATGACGCTGAGGCCTGTAGCCACGAAAACATTGAGCCGTGACAAACGGAACGAAACCTTTTCCTCAAAGGTATCGTCGTTAAGAACCACCAATCGGTACTTATTCTTCAAGCGATCGAGCCATTCTTTTTTGGGCTCTTTTTTCTCTGTGCGCTTCGCCATAGCTGCAAATATCGGAATACTCCGCTCAACGAAGAGTAAGTCGATGAATAATAATAAATTTGCCGCGCCGAAGTTAAGTAAGAGGAAATTATCGTTCGCATTTGAAAAAAGCACTCATTTATAGAATCTTTTCGGGCTTGTTTTTAGTCCTTATGGCCGCGGCTTGTTCCACGGAAAAAGACAAGTTTGTGAATCGCGAGTACCATAAACTCACGACTCATTACAATGGCTATTTCAATGGAAATGAGAGCTTTAAAGAAGGTGTTGAAAAGCTTGAGAACTCGGTCATTGACGATTACGAGCAAATTTTGCCCGCCTACATTTTAGGTAGTTCTGATGACGCCAAGTCGATTTATCCGCAAATGGATCGCGCTTTAGACAAAGCGGCCAAGGTGGTTCGTCGGCACTCGATGGTGATTAAAGGGGAAGAAAAAAACGAATGGATTGACGACAATTATCTGCTTATCGGCAAGGCTCGGTTTTACAAGCAGGAATACATCGCTTCGTTAGAAGCATTTAATTATGTTTCGCTGCAGTTTAATGAAGGTCCATTGTACCACGAATCGATGTGGTGGGCGGCCCGGGCTTATTTAGCACTCAAAAACTACACACAGGCGATTTATACGCTTGAAGTAATGGAGACTACGGGTAAAATTCCGAACTCCCTGAAAGCGGAAGTACACGCCATTTACGCCCAAATCTACGCTGAGCAAAAGGAGTATGAGTATGCTATAGAGTCGATGACAAGGGCAATTAGTATGTCGACGAGTAAAGAAAGAAAGTCGCGATACACTTTTATTCTTGCCCAATTGTATGAAGCCGATGGATCGTGTAATAGAGCGATTCAATATTATGCAGCCGTTCTAAAAATGAAGGCGACCTACGTGATGGAGTTCAACGCTCAAATTAAGCGTGCCCTTTGCATTAGTGGCTATAAAAGAAACCCAGCTCCACTGATTGCCGCTTTGGAGGAGTTGGCAAGTGAAGAAAAGAATTTAGATTATCTCGATCAGATTTACTTCGCTTTGGGCGAGATCTATTGGGATACGGGTGAAGAGGATAAAGCGAAAGAAAGTTATAGCTATTCTGCCTACTACAGCACGAATAACTACACGCAGAAGGCGAAGAGTTATTTGCGATTGGCCGAAATTACTTTTGACGAAGGCAACTACCGTAGAGCGCAAGCTTATTATGATAGTACAATGACGGTTCTTCCGCCCGAATTTGAGCGGTACGAGGAGGTGAAGCAACTCGCTGAAAACTTGGATGAATTGGTGGGGTATTTTGTGACCATTGAAACCAATGATAGTTTGCTCCGCTTGGGTCGAATGAAGCCGGGTGATCGAGAAGCTGCCGTGGACAAGTACATTGCTAAGCTCCAGGAGGAGCAAAGGCAGCGCGAGGCGGAAATGCGCGAGGGCTTTGGTCAACAAATGGCGATGATGCGCGACAATCAGAATCGCAGTGGCGGATCAACCACCCAGGGGAATTGGTACTTCTACAACCCTTCAACAGTAAGTCTGGGAAGGACAGAATTCCAACGAATTTGGGGCGATCGTAGACTCGAAGATAATTGGAGAAGGGAAAATAAAAGAACTTTTAGTGCTGAAGAAATAGAAGAAGAATTTGGCGACACGATCACCATTACGATAGGAGACTCAACGTACAGAGCGTACAAATACGATCGATCTATTTATTTAGCAAAACTACCGACCACCGAAGAAGCACAAGACTCGTTAGACGCCCAAAATATTGAGGCCTATTACGGTTTGGCTCTGCTATACAAGGAAAAGTTATTCGACAATGTAAAAGCCGCTGAAACCTTTGAGCGATTGCTCGATAAATATCCGAGCAACCAATACCGGATTCAAGAATATTTCTATTTATACCGCTTGTTTACAGATTTGAACAAACCTGCCAAAGCCGAAGAATACAAACAAAAATTGATTGACCTTGATCCCGATAGCGACTTCGCAAAAATTTTACAGGACCCGTCATATGCAGACGTGATAGAAGCAGAGCGAAACCGTTCTAATGAGGCATATACGGCTTGTTTCCGCGATTTTGAATCGGGCCGATACACCGCCTGCGCGAAGAAGTGTGAAGCAAATTTGACCAAGTTTTCTGGAGATCCTCTTGAGCCTAAGTTTGCCTTTTTACTTGCTTTATCAAAAGGCAAACGAAGCGAGAAGGCGCTCGTTGAAGAAATGCGGAAAGTCGTATTGAACTACCCATTTTCAGAAGAGGGTATTGAAGCGCAAAAAATGATCGCCTTTTATACCGGTGAAACAGAAGAGGTAGTAGCCGAAAAAGAAGAAGCAGATAGTGTGGGTTTATTTATGGCTGAAGAAGCCAAAAAATTCAAGCCCAGTATGGGGGAAGCTCATTTCTACGTATTGCTTTTCCCTGCGGCAAGCACCCGAGCAAACGATTTAAGTACGTTCCTAAGCGATTTCAACCAGAAATACTTTAGTCTGAAAAATTTAAATGTTCGTGGCCTATTTCTCGATAAGAGCATGCAAATGATCACGGTACGAACCTTGACAGATGGGGAGGAGGCAAAAACTTATTTTAATGCTTTAAAAAGCGAATCAAAAATTGCTGAGTACCTGTTAGGGCAGGAGTGGAGTAATTTCGTCGTTTCCCAAAGTAACTTTGGTATTCTCTTTCAAAACAAATACCCGGCGGCATATCAAATCTTCTTCGACGAACAGTATTTGCCGTAAGATTCTGATAATCCGATTCTTCCCTTCGTTGCTTGAATCTATTTTTCTATATTTGTAGCCCTTTTTTCGTAAACTTATACGCACTCAAATGTTCGCAAAAGGAAAAGATATGGCAAAGAATATAGACCCGCAGGCACCTGCGCGAAACCGAATTGGACCTGAAACAACCATTAAAGGAGATATTATTTCCGACGGGAACTTCAGAATTGATGGTACCCTAGAGGGAAGCATTAATACGAAAGGAAAAGTTGTTGTTGGTGAAAAAGGTTTAATCCAAGGCGAGATTTTCTGTCAGAATGCCGATGTGGAAGGAACCATAAAGGGCAAACTTCAAGTTGCGCAATTATTGGCACTTAAATCAACTGCAAATATTCACGGAGACATCTTGGTAGATAAGCTGTCCATTGAGCCAGGAGCCAACTTCACCGGTTCTTGTAAGATGGGTGCTGTAATTAAAGACATCAAGAATGCCGAACGCACCGCTTCCGCCGAACAATCGGCTTAAAAAGTGGGCGAAGTACACCGGAATGGCCGTTGAAATGATGGCTATTATTGCGGTTGGCACCATCGCCGGATACAAAATTGATGAGCGTCGCGAAGCGGATTTTCCACTTTGGACGCTCATTTTATCTTTGCTTGCGGTATTTGCCGCCCTCTATTTAATCATTCGAAATGTTATTCGCGATGGCCGTAATGAAGAGTAGCTGGACCCCCGTGCTGGTCATATCAGTTTGCACGCCCATTCTTTATGTGCTTCATTCTTTTTCAATGGCTCTTTTTCCCGAACCCTTCCGGGTTGACGGGCTCGTAGGCACTTATACTTTTCTATATGGCATTTACGCGGTTGTTCTCCTTTTGCTCGTATGGCTCGAAAAAAAGCATCCTCAACAACTCGGTTTTGCCTTCTTAGGAGGTGGCCTCTTGAAAATGATGGCTGTGGTTTTCTTCTTGATGCCCGATTTGTTGGCACATGCTCCGAACGCCAAGGCCCTCGTTGTTCAAACCATGATTCCTTATTTCATTCTTTTGGCTTTAGAAACACGCTTAATATATACGCGAATACGGCAGATTCTCTAAGTGCTTGTCAACATGTGTTAATAAGTTCGAAGAATGGCTTTCTTTTTCCACTTTATTACCTATTTTTGCACCGATTTTCAGAGAGGGTATTTACATAGTATTAAATGATGCGAATCAATTCTTTTCGGACCTTTTTACTCCTAGCCGCAACCCTGCTGCTTTCCGCAAGCTCGTCGTTTGCGCAAGACCATCACGGAGAACACGCAACAGAAGACACCACCCATAGTCATGACGAAGGACTTCTTCACGAAGCCGATGAGGTAGCACACGAAGTGGAAGCAGAGGAAGAAGGCTTCAACGCAACAGAAGTGATTATGCATCACATTGCCGATGCCCACGGCTTTCACATCATCGATTGGCACGGACACCCAATCAGTATGCCCTTGCCTGTTATACTTTGGACAAACAACGGTTTGGCTGTTTTTTCTTCTTCGAAATTTCACCATGACACCGAAGGGCACCATGTAGTTGAAGCCGCAGGCCAACGTTTCGTTAACCTTCATGAGAAAATATACTACGCTAGTGATGTTGCCAATGATCATGGCGCCTACGTGGAAATGGACGAAGATCATCACGCTTTAAACGCAGCACCCATCGATATTTCGATTACCAAGAACGTGTTCAGCATGTTCCTTTCTATCGCCTTCATTTTTTGGATCTTCTTAACCGCGGCCAAATTTTACAAGAAGAATACGGGTGCACCCAAAGGAATCGCAAAATTCGTAGAGCCTTTAGTCGTGTTCGTTCGTGACGACATTGCTCGCCCAAATATTGGTGAGAAAGACTACAAGCGCTATATGCCGTATTTATTGACCTTGTTCTTCTTTATTTGGATGAACAACCTAATCGGTTTGATCCCTTTCTTCCCTTTCAGTGCCAACTTTACCGGAAACATCTCCGTAACCTTCGCCCTTTCAGTGATTACCTTACTAGTAACCAACTTTAGTGGAAAAAAATACTACTGGAAGCATATATTAATGCCGCCAGTTCCTGTGGCCCTTTGGCCGATCATGATTCCAGTTGAATTGATCGGAATCATCTCGAAGCCTTTTGCCCTAATGGTTCGTTTGTTTGCGAACATTACAGCCGGCCACATTATCATCTTAAGTTTAGTATCGTTGATATTCATCTTCGACACTGTGCTTATTTCGCCTGTATCTGTTGCGTTTGTGTTATTCATGAACGTACTCGAGCTTTTAGTAGCTGCTTTACAAGCGTATATTTTTACCTTGCTTACAGCCCTGTTCATTGGAATGGCGGTAGAGGAGCATCATTAATTGAGGAACGATTTACTAACTATAATTAAAGTTCATTATGACTGGATTAGCTGCAATTGGTGCTGGATTGGCTGTTATCGGAGCCGGATTAGGTATCGGACGTGTGGGTGGACAAGCAATGGATGCTATTGCTCGTCAACCAGAAGCTACTGCTAAGATTCAAACGGCTATGATTATCGCTGCTGCCCTTGTTGAGGGTGCTGCGCTTTTCGCTATCGTTGTTTCTTTGTTGGTTGCCTAATCACATTGATTTTTGACCATCGGCTGAACAGGGATTGCCTGCAGCCGGTGGTCTTCTTTAGAAAACCGTTTTGAATAATATATAGAACATGGAATTAGTAACCCCCGGATTTGGACTTGTATTTTGGACGACTGTTTCGTTCTTAATCCTGTTGGTTCTGTTGCGCAAATTTGCTTGGAAACCAATTTTGTCTGCGGTAAATGACCGTGAAGAGTCCATCGAAGAAGCCATTCAACAAGCGCAGAAAGCACGTGAAGAAATGGCCAATTTGAAAGCAGATAACGAGCGCATCCTTAATGAAGCACGCGCAGAGCGCGATCAAATGCTCAAAGAAGCGCGGGATATTCGCGACAATATGATCAATGAGTCTAAGGACACTGCGAAAAACGAAGCTGAGAAAATCATGACTTCTGCTCGTGAGGCCATTGAAAACGAGAAAAAAGCGGCCTTAACTGAGTTGCGTAATACCGTTGGTATTCTCGCCATCGAAGTTGCTGAAAAAGTACTTCGGGACGAATTAACCAACACCGATAAAAGCAAAAAACTCGTTGATGAGTTTTTGAGCGAAATTGAACTCAATTAATCGAGAAGCATGAAGCATTCTTTGGTTAAACAGCGTTACGCTAAATCCTTACTCGACCTCGCGCTCGACTTAAATCAAGTTGAAGAGGTAAAAGACGATATGTTAACCCTGATTAAAACAGCGGAAGACACACGCGAGCTTAAGGTAATGTTACGTAGCCCAATTATAAAGCCCGACGACAAGGTTGCCATTCTTTCAAAAGTATTTGAAGGTAAGGTCTGTACCTTGACACATCAGTTTATGGTGTTGTTGGCAAAAAAGAAAAGAGAAGAACTTCTTCTCGAAATCGGTGAAACCTATTTGAACTTATACAAGGTTCACAAAGGAATCAAAACGGCATATCTCACAACTTCTAGGGCGTTGAATCCAGAAGTTCGTGAACGCGTTTTGACTCGTTTGGCCGATCAAACTGGTGCAGAAATCGAAC
>CBFHRK010000022.1:0-27879 GCA_965658225.1 Flavobacteriales bacterium
TTGTTAATCCATCTACTCCAATAGCTCCTACTAAATCTGCAAGACTTCCTAAGTTTAAGTCGTTAAGAAGGTTTCCGAAGGCAGAGTTTACTGGAGCAAACAAGGTAGTTACTTCTGTTTCACTCGCTAAACGAGCCGCTACTGCCGGATCAGCAGCACCTACCGCCGCTAACAGTGTTGTGTGGTCTGGACTTAACGTTACTAGATCAACCAAGTTCAAAGGCAAAATTACAGCACTGATCTCGTGGATCACACCGTTACTTGCGTCAATGTCGGTAGCAATCACGTCAGAAGCGTCGTTGATACGGACTGTTGATCCTACAGAAATGTAGGCACTCAAGCCCGCTCCAGCCATTCCGTTATATACTCCGGCAGTGCTAACGAAACCAGTAGTTACATCTGCAGCTTTTACTTCACCAGCTAGTACGTGGTACAATAAAATGTTTGCAAGAGCATCTTCTCCACCTACTGCAACGATCAATTCATCAAGACTCTCTACGTTTAAAGCATCTAATAAATCAGCAAAAGCATCATTATTTGGTGCAAAAACTGTGTATTCGTCCGTACCATTTAGAACATCATCGAGTTCTGTGCGTTCTAATGCTTCAGAGAGGATTGAAAAACGAGGTGTCTCCGCTGCAATTTGAGCAATCGTTTTCATCTGTGGGCCCATGTCATCATCATCATCACTGCACGATACAAAGACTAAAGATCCGAGTGCCATAATGGCCATTAGCTTAAAGCTGTTCATTAAATTCTTCATTTTTGATTTTTTGAAGGTTAGCATTCTAAAGTGTTTAACTTTTTTAATTAAAGATTCTACAAAAGAAACGAATACATGTGTTTTCGAATCCCTTTGTTTGAATTACGCTACTAACTATTAAACGGTTGGCTTGTTTTCAGAATTAACAATTTATTATGAAAGTTTAAGGCGATACCGATCCTTTGATTGCATTAAAAATCTCATTTACCGACTGTATTTCAGCGTTTTACGTAATTCAATTCGGTTGGAACAGAATTTTCATCTTTTTTAGACATTTTTGAATGTTAAGGGTGTTTAAACTTTAAGAGCAGCCTATAGGCGAAATAAAGGGTATGCTTAACTTGTGCATTCAATATTGAACAAATGAAAAACTTCGTACTTGCCTTTACCATCCTTCTTTCCTGCATCGCCATTGCTCAAAGTCCCGCTATTCAATCTGGGCCCATGGTAGGATATTCCGAAATGAAAGAAGTTGCTATTTGGATTCAAACTACTGGTGCCGCCGAAGTAGTTATTGCCTATACTCCTGCCAATGGCGAACATGAATTCAAATCAGAACCCGTTAATACTACTAAAGGAACGGCCTTTACGGCCACATTAATTTGCGATTCGGTTTCGGAAGGCACTCAATATACCTACCGCGTTTTCATAAATGGGAATCCAATCGAATTAGATCGCGCTCTTTCCTTTGAAACGCAAAAACTATGGCAATGGCGAGAAGATCCGCCCGCCTTTACTTTTGCCATTGGGTCTTGCCTTTACGTAAACGAAATCGAAGTCGACCGTCCAGGGAAACCCTACGGTAGTCACTTTGAAATTTTCGACGCACTCAATGCGGCCAATCCCAACATGATGCTGTGGTTGGGCGACAACACCTATTTACGTGAAGTTGATTGGTATTCGAGAACCGGTATTTTGCATCGCTATACGCACTCGCGCTCCTTACCCGAGCTACAAGAATTTTTAGGCCACGTGCATCACTACGCAACTTGGGACGATCACGATTACGGCCCAAACAACGCCGATCGAAGCTTTAGAAACAAAGCGCATACCAAAGAGGCTTTTGATCTTTTTTGGGCTAATCCTACTTCCGGACTTAATAACGAAGGCATAACCACTCTCTTTCAATGGGCCGATATGGAGTACTTTTTATTAGACAACAGGTGGTTTCGAAATTCGAATCGGAGATCTGATATAGACTCTATGGATCGAGTGGTCTTTGGACAAGAACAATTAGAATGGCTCTTCGACAATCTCGTTAATAGCTATGCGCCCTATAAGTTTATTGCGATGGGCGGTCAGTTCCTAAACACAACGGACAGCCATGAAAACCTGATTCACCTCGCTCCAAGTGAGCGTCAGCAAATCATTGATTTCATTTACGAGCACGACATCGAAGGAGTGATTTTCTTAACCGGCGACCGCCATCACAGCGAGTTATCGGTACTTGAAGAAGAAGGCGAGCCACGTATTTACGACGTCACCATTTCGCCACTAACAGCGGGCACCGCTTGGGACAAATCAATCGATGAGCCCAATACCCTTCGGGTAGATGACACCTGGGTAAACAAGCATTGTTTCGGATTATTCGAGGTGTCTGGACCAAGAAAGAACCGCGACTTACTACTCAAAGTAATTGATTCGGAAGGCGCTTTGCTGTGGGAGTATGATTTGAGTCGGCCCGAGTAGGGCCCGATTCCTCAATTAGTCTTGAGGAACAACAACACGTGTAAAGTCTTCAAACTTCATCAAGAAAACGTGTTTGTTGATATAGCTTCCGTTGTTCGTTTCGCGGAAATCGAATCCGTTCTGAAGCAACACTTCCTTTCGGGCCGTGAGGCCCTCAACCGAGCCCGTTTCCATTAAAAGTCGGCCGAAGTAATAGCCAATATCAAAGCCCTGCATAGCGAAGCGCGAAGGTTCGTCAAAATAACGAGCGCGGTATTGAATAACAAAGCTCTGCATAAGCGAATCGTTTGTTCGCACGGCCTGCGCGGCCGGATAATGCAAATGCAAATTATTGAGATAACTAAAATCGACATCCAAGCGATCGATGTCCGGCAAACCTATAACCACCACGTTTTCAAGTCGTTCCGCATTGAGCTTTGTAATAAGATCGGTCATAAACACGTGGTCCGTACTCGGAACAATAACCACGTTTGTGTCGTAGTCTTTCAGCCAATCGACTCCATCAATTTGCGCATCAAACACCTCTACCTCTTTCACTTTTCCAGAATCGAGGTAATGGCTGAACTTTTCGCGCATGTAGGCGGCATTTATGGTGTCTTGCATGGTATCCGTGTACACCATGAATAAATGGTCGGACTGAAAGCGATTAATGACCGTTTGTGCCAACACATCGAGCATTTGTCGATCACTGGGAAGCACCTGAACCGTATTCTTGTTGGAATAAACGATTTCGGCCTTTTTCGAGAAAGGTGAAATAAGTAAGGGCCCTTGGTCTCCTCTTCTATTGGCAATAGCTAAAACATTGTCACTGTATAGCGGACCGACTACAAGATCGAAATCGCGCATCTTCATGTATTCGGTCCAGGCGATAAGCGGATCGTTTTCAGAATCCTGCACAGATAGTTCTATGTTGAGACCTGATTTCACTAGCGTGTCGATGGCGAGTCTCAATCCGAAATAGAAATCGAGTGCGATTTTGGACTTCCGATAAACCGTGGGGTCTTCTTCGAGCGCGCGATTAAGATCGATGGAGTCGTTGATTTGGAGATAAAACGGCAGTATCACCCCCATTTTATAGCGGTTCCCCTGAAGACTGTCAGGCACTTCTGGACGCAACAAAGGCTGCATAGAAGGGCCTGGTTTCACATTTTTAAACGCCGAATCGGCCGGGGCATTTAAATCTACTTTTACTGGAATTCGCAACAGCATTCCTATTTGAAGACCGTTTTCTACCAATTCAGGATTTGCATCGTAGAGCTCTTGAGTACTTACATTATACTCTTTTGTGATGCTGTAAATAGTTTGTTTCGGAAATACTCGATGAAGTAGAAACGCCTCATTGCTCAAATAGAGGTTCTCAACGGGTTGGCGCTCAACGACTGGTATCAGAAGGCTCTGCCCAATTTTGAGTCCATCCGTTAATTGCGGATTATACTTCACTAACGTTTCTTGATCAATGGCGTATTCTTTACAGATGCCGAAAAGCGTTTCTTTCGCCTCTACGACGTGCGTAACGAACTTTTGCTCGGTGGTATCCATCTGGCCGAAGGCCATTTGAGAAAAGAAAACGAAAAGAATTACGATTAACCTAGATATGCGCACGGTAGAAGCCATTTAGTTTGTTGGGTTATTCCCACTCAATTGTTGCCGGGGGTTTACTGCTGATGTCGTACACCACTCTGTTAACTCCCTTCACTCTATTGATGATCTTATTCGAAGTTCGTGCCAAAAAATCGTAGGGCAAATGCACCCAGTCGGCAGTCATTCCGTCTGTGCTTTCCACTGCCCTAAGGGCCACGGCGTTTTCATAGGTTCGCTCATCGCCCATAACACCTACTGAATTCACTGTAGACAAGAGCATAGCACCGGCTTGCCAAACATCGTCGTACAAGCCTTCTTCTTTTAGACCGTTAATGAAAATGGCATCTACTTCTTGCAAGGTAGCCACCTTTTCTGCGGTAATGTCGCCGAGAATACGGATAGCTAGTCCTGGACCTGGGAAGGGATGACGACCTAATAACTCGCCGTCGATTCCGAGGGTTGCACCTACTCTGCGCACTTCATCTTTAAAAAGGGCTTTCAACGGCTCCACTACTTTAAGCTTCATGAAATCGGGTAAACCGCCTACATTGTGGTGCGATTTAATAGTGGCTGACGGACCTTTAACACTGACCGATTCAATGATGTCGGGATAAATAGTACCCTGACCAAGCCATTTGACGTCTTCAATTTTGTGTGCTTCTTGATCGAAAACCTCAATGAAAACGCGTCCGATGATTTTTCGTTTGGTTTCGGGATCACTGACGCCGTGGAGTTGACTCAAGAACTGATCTTTGGCGTCTACTCCTTTAACATTTAACCCCATATGCTCGTATTGGTCGAGCACATTCTCAAATTCGTTTTTACGGAGAAGTCCGTTATCAACGAAAATGCAATAAAGGTTTTTTCCGATCGCTTTATCTAAAAGTACGGCTGCGACTGTAGAATCTACTCCGCCCGACAAACCTAAAACTACCTTATCATCCCCTACTTCCGCTTTCAAAGCGGCAACGGTATCGTCGATAAAGCTGTTGGGGGTCCAATCGCGGCTGCATTTACAAATGTCGTCCACAAAATTCTGCAAGAGGGTTTTTCCGTCGATACTGTGGTATACTTCCGGGTGAAACTGAATTGCGTAGGTGTCCTCATTTGGAATATGGTATCCGGCCACTTGAACATCGGAGGTACTTGCAATGATTTCGTAATTCTCTGGTAAGCTCTTTATTGTGTCTCCGTGACTCATCCATACTTGAGAGCCTATGTTCACTCCTTTGAAGAGAATGCTGTTGTTGTTAACGAAGGAGAGATTTGCTCGCCCGTACTCTCTAATTTCAGAGGGTTGAACGCTTCCGCCGTTTTTATGGGCCAAATATTGAGCTCCATAACATACCCCTAGTAAAGGCACCTTCCGTTGAATGTCCTCTAAATCAGGATCTGGCGCATCTTCAGAATGGACTGAAAAGGGACTCCCGCTTAGAATAACTCCTTTCACGTTTTCCGTGATTTCGGGACGGTGGTTAAACGGATGGATTTCACAATACACGTTGAGTTCGCGAACTCTACGCGCAATAAGTTGGGTATACTGTGACCCAAAATCGAGGATGAGAATCATTTCTTGCATGGCGCAAAGGTAGCGAAATGTTCACGTTCGTATGTGCTCAAAAATGGCATTCGCGATGGAGATATTCACGCTTGATTAACAGGCTTGCGGCCAATTGTAGATTGGTAGAATGATCACCTTCTCCCTATAGTTTGTCGAGGTCGGGAACGCGGAGATCATCGACGGGCCATCCGGCTTTCGTTGCGGCTAAGGAATAGGACGATTCTAAAAAGGCTAAAACCAGCATTACTGCCAAGAAAATAGAAGGTTAAAAGTCCTTATAGGTAAATTCATTGTCCAATATCTTTTGGAAAGTGCGCTCATGCTGCTCCTTTTGAATTTTGATACTTTAGCGCATCGATATTCACTTTCTGAATTCGATTGTAACCCTGCGAAACCCTTGCTCATCTTCGAGCAAAAAAGGGCGCATAAACAGCGTCTTCAATACATTGAAGCACCGATAATTAAAGCTTTATGATTAAGAATTTTCTCAAAGATATATTTCTGATAACCAAAATCAGAAATCGGTTTACTCCGTCCGTGCAAATAACCCAACGGCAAATGTTCCTGAAATATCAAGAGCAAATGAAGGCCGGGAATCTGCCCGATTTCAAGGATACCGGATTTCGTGTCTTCTCTCAATTCGAGGAAGACGGGAAACTTCTATACATCTTCTCGCTACTCGGAATGCCGCACAAAACGTTTGTTGAAATCGGTTCCGACGATGGGGTCAATAGCAATTCTGCCAATCTGTATTTCAATTTTGGTTGGCACGGACTTTTTATTGATGGGAATAGCAAGAGCATCAAGCGAGGAAAGAAATTCTTCAGCAAATATCCACACACCTGGTTTTACAAGCCCAAGTTCATTTGCTCTATGGTTACGCGCGAGAATATAAATGACCTCGTACTTTCAGCGGGCTACGAAGGCACGGTTGGTTTGCTCTCCATTGATATCGATGGAAACGACTATTGGGTTTGGGATGCTTTGACGGCTATCGACCCGCAAGTGGTGATAATTGAAACCCACAATGAATTTGGCTTAAACAATATTGTTGTTCCTTACGATGCCAATTATTCGTATCCCGGAAAGCACCCTGTGTACCATGGAGCTTCGCCCGTGGCCATGACGAAGTTAGCGGCTAAAAAAGGGTACCGTCTTGTCGGCGCAAACGATCTCGGCTCTAATTTCATTTTCGTTAAAAACGGCTTGATCCATAAGGAGTTGCCCGAAGTTTCTGTTGAATCCGTACTTACACATCCTTCCGTACAGGAAGGCTACAAGAAATTTGAAGCTATTAAAGACTGGGAATACCTCGAGGGATAAGAGCCTAACGGCTCGATATGCACCTACCCTCTTCTTGTCAATTTTTAATCACCCTCGAGTAAAAGATGCCCTCGAGCGTTCGAATGGCAAAAAGGTAGGATCCGGCCGGGAGGCCGCTCAAAGAAACATCTTTCGAGTTCGCTTTTAGAACACAACGACCCAAAGGATCGTAAACAACTACTTCAATTGCATCGTACAGCGAGTTATCGATGTGCACTACTCCAGCGGTCGGATTGGGGAATACGCGAATCTTGTTTGAACTAGGCTCCTCATCGGAAAGCGCACAAATTAAGGAAGGAACTGCGCCCGGATTCATGTGCCAGGATACTTCATTGTATTCAGCCGCAATACTATCTACACAGGCGTATTGAATGTACTCGGTATAAAACAGGCTGAAACTCTCGTCGGCGAAACTACCGTTTTGAATATTGAGGTATTCCAATACAAACGGACCTTCAATTCGAAGGCTATTCACAGCTGCTAAATCGGAAAGATCACAGTGTTTGAGACTGAAGGCACTTCCATCGAGCCAAAAGAGTTTTAGACTATCCAAACCTAATTCGCCAATGTATGCGAGGCTATCGTTGCTATATATGCGCAGCTGCTCCAAGTTGTCGAAGTGCCGGATATCGTTCAAGTGCTTAATATAGTACTCGCGGTACAAGTCATTTATTTCAAGGCTAGTGACCGACAGCGCCTCAGAAACCTGAATTTCACCATCGAGATTTAAGTCAACCGAATGATCGTATTGCCCATCGCTATTGGTGTCGACGCAATTATTGAGAAGTAGAAGTTGTTTTAGACCGAAGTCTGAAAAGGAAAGGGTTTGACCTGAAAGTTGAATTTGCGCACATATGAATGTTGCAAGGAGAAGCACTGCGCGCATAAAACTTGTTTTGAATATAGAAGTATCAATTGGTCAAAGGGTTGCTTTAATCACTAAAAAAGAGACCGCCACCCTCTAAAAGAACATGAAAAAACCCTTTCCACCTAACTAGATGAAAAGGGTTTCATTATTTGAAATAGGTTTTCTTGCCGGTCCAAACAACTCCCAGAATCGCGAGAAGCAAGACAATAGTTAACCCAGTTAGGTATCCGTAGCCCCATTCTGTCAATCGATCCAAATCGAAAAGCAGAATTCTTCCTATCCGAAAAACAAGAACGACGCAAACAATACCGAATAACCAAAAAAGTCCACGAAGCACTTATTTAATAATTGTGGTCGTCGTTGGGCTGTAAATACCAAAGGTAAGTGCGCTTACCAATCCGTTTACAAAAGTCTGCTGCGTTTGAACCGTATAGTCTTTGGCATCACCCGCTAATTCAGAAGGAACAGAAACCCCCACTGGCGCCAAACCAAAAATTAAATAGTGATTCCACGTTGAAGTTTCTCTATTCCCTTGCGCCCCATCTCCTACTACAGTTGTGTAGGTGTAACAAGAGGAAAATAAAAATAGCCCCAAACACGCGGCTATAACTGCAATCGATTTTCTTTTAAACATGAATGTATTTTTTTTAGTAAGAATGTCGGAAGATAGAAAAAAGGAGAATTGAATAAAAGTACGACTGGATTCGTATTGAAATTGAATCCGAACCGGAGGTCAAATAACACCTCTTATTAATATCTTCACGGCCTATATAAAAGTGTAGGTTATGGAAGCGAGCAAAATGCTGAGTTATGTTGAGGGCCTTTTAAAAAACATGCCATCAGATTGGCTGAATCTTACAACGCATAGACTCGATATTTATAATGAGCCTTTGGCCAAAACACAATTCTTAGAGCAGCTTGAAAAACTGTTTAACGACGGTAATTTTGAATCTTCTGCACTGAATGAATTACCGACCGCCTACGACTATATTCGTCTTGGTCACCCGTTATCTTGTGTACTTGAATGGGCTATTGCCCATTTAAACAACCTGGACCCCGAAGATGTAATCAGCTTTTCCTCAAAGGCAACGCCCATTTTAGCCGTTCTCAGGAAAAACTTAATGATTAATAAAAACACCCAAATCGCTTATACAGGCGAATTACCTGTGTTTTTCGATGTTGATGTTATAAAGGATGTGTACGGATACGAATTTGAGTTACTTCAAGTCGAGCGTTCAGATTTAGTTCCTGCGTTTAACGGCAGCACGATCTATATTTCAGAAGAAGATCAATTAGGTGATTTTAAAATCGCTCCAAATATTGATTTTTTCATCAGCCTATACCCACAGTTGGGCAGTGTGCTATTAATAAATGGAGAACGAAACAAAACCTACAGTTCAGAAATTCAGCACGTACGAAGAAGAGAGACGATTGCGATGACACCAGTCAACGCACTTGATGCTTTAAAACATTTAGTCGAAAAGTCTTCCATTGAGAACAAGAATACGAATGCCGAAGCCAACAAAGCGCTTGTGTTAGAATCCATTAGAGAAATAACCGGCACCAAGGTAAAAGCCGTGGTCGCTTCAAGTGGACTCTCAATGCAGTATGCGATTGTAATGGGACTCATTCACGAAGCAGTAGATAATCATATAGGAAAGGCCATTAAAATTGTGGTTCCTCCCAATTGTTATGGCGGAACCAATGATCAGGCCCGACGTGTTGCTGCTTGCATCGATAATGTTGAAGTTGTGGATTTACCTGTTGATGGAAACCACAATATGGTTGAGAGTATTGATACTGTTTTGGATCAAATTGCCAAGCAAGATGCCGTGCCGTTGATCATAGCTGAAATTCCAACAAACCCAAGGGTTGAAGTCCCTGATTTGACACGGCTAAAAGAAGTTCTAAGTAAAACGCGCGAAACCACAAACGGTGACCTGGCTGTCGATCCCGTTTTTATTTTGGATCAAACCTTTTGTCCGAATGTTCATTTTTTAGGTGAGGCGGATATACTTTCGGAGGTGAGAACCATTGCCTATGTGAGTGGATCTAAATTTCCAAGTGGCGGAAAATGCACGGCTGGATATTGTGTTTCTAATAAGCGTGCTGAAGCTTTGATGGAAAAAATAGACTTGCATTTACGCCTCTGTGATAATGAGGCTACCGATCATCAATTAGAAGTATTGGCGAAACAGTTGCCATCCATGAATCAAAGAATTCGCGATGCCTACCAAAACACGCGTGAGTTTGTAAACTTTATTGAAGAGCATTTACCAACCGCGAAAATTAACTTTGTCTCCGAAGAGTTGGCAGCAAAGGAATTTACACCTTCGGTATTCTCTTTGGACTTACCTACCAAAGGGAATAGCGAAGAGGAAAGAGAATTGTATAAAAGAGCCTTGAATCTTCGATTAATCCATTCAATGATTAATGAAATCCCTAATGAAAGTAAATACTGCGTGAGTTACGGGCAGTTAAAAGGGTGTTATTGGACCATTCCCGCCACATCTACACAGGGAACAACAAAGGAAGGCGACAAAGACTACATTGCTCGAGTTTCGATTTCTCCGGATCTTGATCTAGACCATCACAAAAAGGTCTTTTTAGATTTTGTGAAAAGCATTTAACGCGCCCGAGTGCTATGTTCAAATGATCCCAAGGAATAATCCTATTCCCAACAAGATCATTAAGATTCCGACCGTCACTTGCACCGCCCTGAGCGTGATTTTATTCATCATTTTTTTGCCTATTACGGCTCCGAGGAATGCACTCGATGTAGCTACCAGAATGGCGACGCTGTGAGCGCTCATCATGCCGTTAGGCATGCGCGAAAAATAAATGGGAATTCGCGTAAAATCGACCAGCAAGGCAATGGCTACTCCTGTAGCTATATAGGCCTCTTTGGATAAGCCCGCTTTTATCAGAAACATGCTTCGCAACGCCCCTTGATGACCACTGAGTCCGCCAAAAAACCCAGATAGGAGTCCGCCCGGAACCAAATACTTCTTCTGAAAATTGAACTGCAATATTTTCGGGAATAGCTCGGTAAGCGCAAAGAAAATCATCAATAGGCCAATCACGGCAGGAAGGGGTTGTACCACAATACTGCCCGACTCAAACCACGGAGTACCAGACCCGAGAATCGATAGTAGGCCAACGCCTAGAATGGCGCCTAAAATTCCGGGGATACCGAACCAAAGCACCGTTTTTCGATCGACCCATTTCCAAAGCAATCCGAACTTAAACAGGTTATTGAGCACGTGCACAATTGCTGTGAGTGCAATCGCCAATTCAATTTCGAAAAAGAGGGTGAAAACCGGGAGCAACAAGGTGCCCAGACCGAATCCACTGATTAGGGTGAGCCAAGAGGTTAAGAGGGCCGCCAAAGCGATAATTACTAAATCCATTGCGCAGTTTTAAAGTCTGAATAGCATTCTGACATTGAAATTACAAAGTCCTATTAACTATCAGCTCGATATTCGCTAATTTCAAATAAATGGCCATCGGGATCTCGGAAGAAACAGCGGGTTTCATTTCCGTTTACAAGGGGCGGAGTAATAAATTGGGCTCCGCGTTTTTTCAGAATGGCATAGGACTGCGCACAATCTTTTACTCGGATAGTAAAGCTGTGACTTACTTCATTAGGGTTTGCGGGCGGAGTAAAAACGGTGTCCGGTTTATCTTCTGTAGGTCCGCCCGAGGTAACAAGCAGAATCCAATGGCCTGGAAACTGAAGCACTATGGAATCTCCTCCGTAGGCCCGAAATAGCTCACCACCCAAAACATCGATATAAAAATGCCGGGCGCGCTCCATGTCGGATACCACAAGAATGGTGGTAATTGCGCTGTCTTCGAATGGGTTTTGATCATTCATTGAGACAGAGTATGTGAAAATCAAAAGTAAACGGATCTAAATAATCGAGTAGCGCTTGTTTAAATTCTGTTCCGTATTCTTCGAAATAGGGAATGAAATTATCGTAGCGCTCTTGTAATTTACCCGCCGGAAACAGGGCGTTTTTCAGATTTGAAATCCGCTCAACTAATTCACTGTGCTTTCTTTTCTCCGCTTTCAACAAGCGTTTCTCAAGATTTTCGAGCCCTTTAAGTTGCTTTGCCCGTTGCGCATTCACGGCACCTGTAAACGTTTGATCCGTTCGCAAGGCGATTTTTTCCATTTCGGCGAACATTGCTTCGAGCTGATTCCTATACGCGCTCAAATCGAGCTCTTCATTACTTTTTTCCGCCACCTCTTTATTCACCAAAACGTCTAGCTTTTCAAACAACTGAGGCCAGTCAATGTCGAGTTTTTCGCGCTTGCGATTCTCTTTTCGTCCGACGATCAATCCCGAATTTCTCAGGAATAACAACGGAAAAGGAACTTCATAGGCTTCGAAAACATCTTTTAATTCCATCCAATACGCTACTTCTGCCCCACCCCCAATATACGCGAGGTTCGGAAGAATCGTTTCTTGATACAAGGGGCGCATGATCGCGTTCGGACTAAAGCGCTCGGGATGATTCACTAATTCTTCGTCGAGCTCTTTTTCAGAAAATATGCGGTCTGCTTCCACTACATTCCATTCGGAACCGTTTTCCGTATCGAGTCGGCGGCGGTCTGTTTCTTCGAGGTAAAACAAATTTACTGGTCGTGGATTCACCTGCACGTGGTACTTCGCTTCAAGCGTTTCTATCGCCTTTTTCGAATGCTTTTCAAAAAGCTGCTCTTTCAGTTCTCGGCCTGCGGCCGGATAAAAAATCGATTTCAATTCAGCATCATCTCCATCAACAATAACGAGCCCTTGATCTGCAAAGAACTCATGTACCATATATCGAGTAGCATCGGCCAAATTCGCTTGCCCTCCATAGGCTCGCTGGAACAAATCGCGCAAATAATCGGCGTTTTTCGATGGACCCATTACAGATGACAAATCCTCGAGCACCTGATCCATTCCTTCTAAATTCAAACGTCCCACTGCTCCGCCCGAAGGGCGATCCCAGCGTGGTGTTCCGCCATGGAGTTGTATGTGATTGATTTCATCGAAATCATGATCCTCAGTCGCCATCCAATAAACAGGAACAAAATGATGTTCGGGATAGGCTTCCTTTAACTCCTTGGCCAAGTTAATGGCATGCACAATTTTATACCAAAAATAAAGCGGTCCGGTAAACAAGTTCAATTGATGACCCGTAGTTACGGTGAAGGTATTCGCTTGTTCTAAGGACAATACATTCTCCTCTACCCGATCCGATGAGACTTGTACCTTCTTTAACCGGCCGTACTGTTTCGATAGTGATTTAACGAGTGTGTATCGATGTTCCGCATCGAATTTCGCTTTGGCCTTTATCTGGGCTTCAAAAGAGGATACATCCGGCCGAAGGCCGTACAACTCTTTTAAATCTGAATGGTCATGTGCATAATCGACCACCAATTTCGAAAAAGCGTTGGTTTGATCAATGGGGAGTTTAATAGCCTTAAAATGACTCATTGCACTCGTGCTTTTGCCCATTCGGGCAGATCTACGTCTTTGAAGTTTCCGGAACTCATGAGCAGTACAACGGCTTTTTCATCAAAGGGTTCGTTCAGTTGATCAAAGAGTTCGGTTGCGTCAGAAAACACCTCGATTTCGTCGTTTCCAAAGGCGGCTTTCACCTGGCTTTCTGAAATTTCAGGCAACCTTTTGGCGACAACGGCGGCCGGATTAAAATACAGTAATGCTCGATCCGCCGCATCCAAACTTCCTTTATACTCGGGCATAAACTTCGTTTGCAAACTACTGTAGGTATGCAATTCCAAAGCGGCAACCACTTCTCGGTCCGGATATTGCTCTTTCAGGGCCTTTACGGTGGCCATAACTTTTGACGGTGCATGGGCGAAATCGCGGTATATCACCAAGTCATCATTCTCGGCCATTTGTTCCATTCGTCGGCTCGCTCCTTCAAAGCTAATGATGGCTTCAAAAAACTGCTCGTCAGTAACGCCCATTTGATTGCAAATCCATCGTGCGCCATCGAGGTTATTCATATTGTGCTTTCCAAAAATAGAGAGGGGTAAATCGCCCATGAAGGTTTCAAGAACCGTTTGTTCGTTTTCAACTCTATAATCGGGCGTTCGATAGGGAAAGCGCTTGATTTCACGCGGGGTCTCCTCAACCAAGCGTTTTACATGCTCGTCTTCTTCATTGTAAATAACGGCTCCCCCTACTTCCATGGCCATTAAAAAGGCGCGGAATTGATCGAGGTAGTCTTCAAAGGTGGGGAACACATTTACATGGTCCCAAGCAATGCCCGAAATCAAGGCCACATTAGGCTTGTAATGAAGGAATTTCGGTCGCCTATCAATGGGTGAACTGAGGTATTCATCTCCTTCGAGCAGCATAAATTCCGCCTCCGGCGTGATGTGCACCATGCGATCGAAACCGACCAATTGTGCTCCGACCATATAATCTACTTCGAGCTCGTGGTACCCGAGCACGTGTAAGATCATGCTTGTAATGGTCGTTTTACCGTGCGATCCGGCAATAACCACGCGGGTTTTATCCTTGCTTTGGCTATACAGAAACTCGGGATACGAATAAAGTGTAACGCCGAGTTCTTGAACGCGCTGGAGTTCTGGGTTATCCGGGTGCGCATGCATTCCGAGAATGACCGCGTCTAAATCAGTGGTGATTTTGGCAGGGTCCCATCCCTCCGAAGGAGGCAATAAACCAGCTGCTTTTAATCTACTTTTACTGGGTTCAAAAATATGATCATCGGATCCGGTTACTTCATGACCTAAAGCACTCAACTCAAGCGCTAGGTTGTGCATGGCGGATCCGCCGATAGCTATAAAATGGATTTTCACAATTCTGTTTTCGAATTTGAAACCGAAGGTAATGAATGCGTCAATTATAGAGGGTCGTTAAAAGTATTCAACGGCACTTTCTTTATTGCTATCACTTTTAGTACATTCCCACTGGTCCACGAGATTGGCCAATTTAGACTCAAATTAACCCGATACAATCATTCATGAGGCTGCACACAATTCATTCTGGAAATTTTAAGCTCGACGGTGGCGCCATGTTTGGCGTGGTCCCAAAATCTATTTGGTCGCGTACAAATCCGGCCGATGAATACAATATGTGCCCTTGGAGTATGCGCTTGATGCTGATTGAGGATGGCGATCGTTTAATGCTGATTGATACAGGTATTGGAAATAAGCAAAGCGAGAAGTTCTTTAGCTACTATTTTCTTTTTGGCGATTACAGTCTCGATTCGAGCTTAAATAATGCTGGTTTCAAACGAGACGATATCACCGACGTTTTTTTAACGCATTTACATTTCGATCATGTCGGCGGGGCCATTGAGCGAGCGGCTTCGGGCGCCGATCACTTTGAACCCGCGTTTAAAAATGCCACCTATTGGAGCAATGAACGCCATTGGAAGTGGGCTACGGAGCCTAATCCGAGAGAAAAAGCCAGTTTTTTAAAAGAGAATATTCTTCCGCTCGAAGAGAGCGGGCAGCTTAAGTTTATTGACCGCGGCGATTCGAATCGTGCCGTGAGTGTTTTCCCGGGAATTGACGTGCTTTTTGCGGATGGACACACAGAGAGTCAAATGATACCGATAATTGACTACAAAGGCTCTAAAGTTGTGTTTATGGCCGATTTACTCCCCAGCACAGGTCACATACCCTTGCCGTATGTAATGGGTTACGATACCCGACCTCTTTTAACCCTTGAAGATCGTCAAGGGTTTTTCCCCGAAGCGGCACAGAATGAATACATTCTCTTTTTAGAGCACGATTTCTACAGTGATTGTTGCACGCTTCAAATGACAGAAAAAGGCCCCCGTTTAAAGGAGACCTTTGCCTTGAATTCTATATAATTGGCTACGAGCGCCGTTTACTCGTTATGCGGAATTTCATTCGGCACCACCTCTTCCCATTCCTGAATCGATTCGTAAATGTCAATCATTTTGTTCGAAATGCCCGTCGTGCCGGAAGGCGCATTACCGCGAATGAACACTTCTTGTTTTAAGGACGGACTATAAAAATTCATTTCGAGGGCAGGCAAGTCGCTTATGTTTGAATCGTACTCTTTCTCCATTTCAAAGTACCCTACCTCTTCCAAGTAAGCCTTCAGGCCTGCGGCCTGATCGGGACTAATACGACCAGAAAAGGTGCCAATTCGCTCTACATCTCGTTTCCCAGTGTAGGTAATGCGACCATCTGAAAAAACGGTTAAGTGATCCCACGGACATTTACCAAAACAAGGCGTCCGTTCATAAGTAAACGTCCAAGTTGGTTTGGCTTGAAGCGCGGTTTTATCTCCCTTCTTACTCTTCTTTTTATCGGTGGTATCGATGAGACCCTGAGCCCCCTCAATAGCGGGTTCCTTTGGAACAGGTTCCATGTTCTTTTTAGACACCGAGCAACTGGCTAGGAATCCAAAGATGACAAATAGTGCAATTTTTTGTTTCATATGATAAACATAGCCAAAATCGGGCCATTGTAATCGTTCGCGAATAGATCACAAAAAAGAAAAACCCCTTCCGATTTTCGAAAGGGGATCTCCCTGAAAATTGTTGTTCTTCATACGTTAACACTACTCCATATATCCGTTCACATATTCCACTTCTCCGGTATCCAAAACCTCCCACACGACCGTTAAAATCTTCATGCCGTCTGTTTGGGCGTGCGGTGGAACTGTAATGGTTAGATTTTGTGAGAACTCCTCATCTGCTTCTGGCGATTGGGCCAATACAGTACCCCAAACGTGCATACCATCTGCAGAAGTCATCATGGTATTGTAATGATAATAAGGATCCCCAGCTTTAATGGCATACTGTTCTGTGCCATTAATCTCGATCATTCCTGCATCGTTTTTCCAATAGGTCATACCATCAACATACTCTAAAAGATCGTTGTAGTCACGTTGGTATAGCGAGTCTCGAGCCTCTATTTTACCCTGAATGAGATAAGCTCCAACCAAAAAGGTTCGATCTGACTCTTCATAAAAGATGGACTTAACCTCTATGTCTACATGGTTTTCATAGTACCTCCAATGGTGACCGACGCCAACTGTTGGTTCTTCTTGAATCACTTCTCGAATAGTAGAATGTATATAGTATTGCATCACGTACTCCGTACCTACGAAGTTTTGCAAGCCGTAATAAACAGAGCTCATGGCATCGGCAATCGGTTCTGCCATGATGTCGTTCTTGTGAAGTTCAACACTCATTAATCCCTCGCCATAAAAAAGTTTTTCCCTAGCGGCGATCTCATACCCTGTTGGGCAAACGCCACACCACGTCGCCGTTCCTTTAACTAACAGGGCCTTCTGTATACGAACAGGTTCTAACTGTCCAGATTCACTAATTGGAGCTATAGACTCAATAGAGCTCTGTTCTTTGGTACAACTAGTGTTCAGAACAACAAAGACAAGGGAGAAAACCGTCAACCACTTCATGATTATTTGTTTAAAGCGCTGTTTAAATTACAAAAATGTCTCTACTCCACCCTTACGCCACCTCCTTTCCAAACGGCAAAAAAAGAAAAACCCCTTCCGATTTTCGAAAGGGGTCTTCCTGCAAGCTGTGATTAATATAAGGGTTGAATTACTTCATGTAACCGTTTACGAATTCAACTCCACCTGACCCGTTGTCTTTCCAAAGCACGGTCAACACCTTCATGCCATTGGTAGCGGAGTTCGCGGGAATCGTGATCGTAAAGTTCATTGTGTACTGATCGTTCGCAGATGGCGGTACAGGAATAGCCTCTCCCCAAGTGCTTAAATTATCTGCTGATGAAGTCAACGTGTGTGCATGGATAAACGAGTCACCTGATTTGATCAGAAATTTCTGACTTCCGTTTGAGTTCACAGGAGCAGCATCGACGGTCCATTTAGATACGCCGTTTACATCTTCGAGGCGATTGGTGAAATCGGACTGAGTCAAAGATCCAGAAGCTTCAATATCTCCTTGGATAAAGTACGTTCCAACGTAGTAGGTTCCAGAACCGGCTTCGTAAAACTTCACTTTGGCCGATACGTTGATTTTGTCCCCTGAACGTTTCCAGTTGTGCCCCACTCCAGCCATAGGGCTCTGAGCAATTAGATTGGCAATGTTTCCGGCAATACTTTGACCTGAGTTCTGATTACCTACATAGAAGTTAGGTACACCAGAGGCAGGGAAATTAGAACTGAATGCAGAGGCTGTTGGAGTTTCAAGCGCATCTCCAGTATGTACAGCTACTCCCATCATGTCGCCACCGAAGTTATGCTCTTCTTGAAGCATCATTTCAGCACCGTTTGGACAGTAACCACACCAAGATCCAGTAGTCTCCATCACCAAAGCGCGTTGCTTTTGTGCGGGCTCTAGAGTTCCAGTTCCGTTATTACCTTCTTCTTTTTTACACCCAGCAAAGACCAATCCGGTCATTAGGGCAATGGCTAAAATCTTTTTCATATTGAGTAGATCAATTAATTAATGGTAGTTACTTATCTGTCTAAGTGCGCGGAAGTTACAAAAAAAACAAAATGCATCGATCACCTCGACTATTTCTATTCCTTTAGCCTCCTTGCCTATTGGCTATAACGGGAGAACGTGTCTAAAAGTTGGCGCCAGTGAAAATAAACCTTATTTCTTTTTACGCTGTGCTTGTTGTTCTTTCATCATCGACTCAAGTCGCTGAGAAAACTTAGACTTAGGCTTTTCTTTCTTCTTGTTTTCTTGAAGCTTGGCGTGAATAGCGTCTTCATCGATGAAACTTCGAATCGCATATTGCTGACCAAAAGAAATAACGTTTGCTAGAAAATAATAATAACTCAATCCACTAGCGTAGCTATTAAACCAGAACAACATCATAAACGGCATGATGTACTGAATAATTTTCATTTGCTGTGCCATCTGATTATTACCCGATTGTGGCGTCATTTGCTGATTGATGCGCGTGTAGAAAAACAACGACAAGGCCATCAGTAAAGTAAAAAGACTCACGTGATCTCCGTAGAATGGGATTTCAAAAGGCAAGGTGGCTATGCTGTCGTAGCTGCTCAAATCGTCTGCCCACAAGAATTTTTGCCCGCGCAATTCAAAACTCGCAGGGAAAAAGCGGAACATCGCAATCAAGAAAGGCAATTGAAAGAGCATCGGTAAACATCCTCCCAATGGATTTACCCCAGCCTTTCGGTAGAGTTCCATTTGAGCCTGTTGCTTTTTCATGTTGTCTTTGTGCTTTTCATTGATCTCGTCCAATTCTGGCTTGAGCACACGCATTTTAGCCATGGAAAAATAAGAGCGAAACTGGAATGGTAAGAGGATGAGTTTAATTCCCACGGCCATTACCAGAATAATGATTCCGTAGTTCCAATTAAGACTGTCAAAGAAATTAAACACGGGTATTACCAACCAACGATTCACCCAACCGAAAATCCCCCAGCCCAAGGGAATCATTTCATCAAATCCTTTATCGTACTCTTTCAGTGTATTGTACTGATTCGGAACAAATGAAAGAGTAAATGCATAGCTAGCCTGCTCCGGAAGTGGCATGCGCGCGCTCATTCTTTTCGTGTGTACCTCATCTTCAATAGGAAGCGTACTCATTTGCGCTTGCGGCAAAGTGAAGGCGGGTGTCAGAATACTGCTAAAGAACTGTTGCTTGAAAGCAATCCATTCAATGTTGCTTTGATCTTCTTCGTCGTCTCCACGAGCACTCAAATTATCTACATCGCCTTCCTGACGGTAGTATACAGTAGTCGGATTCTGAAGGTTATCTTTCGTTTTTTCAAGCTGCAACGCATCTAAACTCCATTCAAAAGCTGTTTGCCCGCTGGTATAGGATTCCATTCCAACCGATCGCAACTCATAGTTTAGGTCGTTTCCTTCCGCTAGGGAGTAACGAATTTCTATATACTCCGATTCACTGTGCATTAAGCGATAAACCGCCTCGGAAGAAGAGCTACTGTACGATTCAAAATATAGATCTTGTGTTTGAACAGGCACGCCATTAATGGCATAGGTCCAATTCATTTTATTCGAAGCGCCTTCTATAAGATCTAATGCTCCCCCGTCATAACGAGTATGTTCTTTTAATTCAGCACTCGAAATTTTCGCCCCTAACGGGTCGATGGTAACCCGCAAGTGCTCATTTTCAAGCACCGTTGAAGTTGTGATCTCAGGTTTCGGATTAAAGAAGCCTAATTGCTTTTTTCCCGTTGATTCAGCAGGTGCAGCGTTAAGTGTATCAGAGTTCCCATGTTCGGACACTTCTCCTGAATTAATTTCGGGAATAATCGTTTCCACTTTTTCCGGTACCGCCGGTTCGTCGGCAATTACCTCCTCCGTTTGCGTTTCACTAGGTTGTGACGCTTCTGAATCGTCGGGACCTTGATTCGTGTATGCGAACCATACCAGAATTCCACCGATCAAAATCATTCCTACAAAGGAATTCCAATCAAATCCTTTACTTTCCATTGTTTGCTTCTTTGTGTGCCATGGCCGCTTTTACTAAATGAATGAAAAGCGGAGCCGGACGCTCAACAGTGCTTTTGTACTCAGGATGAAACTGAACTCCTACGAACCACGGATGGTCGGCAATTTCAACTATTTCAACCAAGCCCGACTCATCATTTATCCCACTGCATTTCAGTCCCGCTTTTTCTAATTGAGGCCTAAATTTATTATTGAATTCAAAGCGATGTCTGTGTCGCTCCGAAATCTGACTTCTTCCATATACTGCCGCCGCAATACTTCCTTTCTCAATAGTACACGGATACGCGCCTAAGCGCATGGTTCCACCTTTATTGATTACTTTTTTCTGCTCCTCCATTAATCCAATTACTGGATATTCAGTATCAGGATCCATTTCAGTACTGTTTGCACTTTTTAATCCCGCCACGTTGCGTGCAAATTCGATTACGGCGCATTGCATCCCAAGGCATATTCCCAAGAATGGGATTTTGTTCTCACGCACATAGCGAACGGCATGCAGTTTTCCTTCTAATCCGCGTTCGCCAAAACCTGGGGCTACAATAATACCGTCGAGTCCTTTTAATCGAATAGGTGTATTTTCTTCATCGAGGTATTCTGAATGAATCCATCGAACATTCACTTTACACTCATTCTCGGAACCAGAGTGGATCAGTGCTTCGGCAATACTTTTATAAGCATCCTTTAATTCGACGTACTTTCCCACTAATCCAATTTTGACTTCTGAATCTGGATTCTTCAAGCGATGAATGAAGTTTTTCCAATCGCGCATGTCGGGCTTTGTGGTAGTCGGCAAACTCAATCGCTTTAATACCACCTCATCTAAACGCTCTTCCTGCATTAATAAGGGGACGTCGTAAATAGTATCCGCGTCAATAGATTCAATAACCGCGTCCTGTTTCACATTGCAAAACAAGGCTAACTTCTTGCGAATTTCGTCACTGATCTTGTGCTCTGTTCTACATACCAAAATATGCGGCTGCACACCTGACTCCTGAAGTAGTTTTACTGAATGCTGCGTCGGTTTGGTTTTCAATTCACCCGTAGCCGCTAAATAAGGTACTAGAGTCAAATGAATCACCAGGCAATTATCGCCAATCTCCCATTGGAGCTGGCGAACTGCCTCGATGTAAGGAAGCGATTCGATATCCCCAACCGTTCCACCGATTTCTGTAATTACAATTTCATAATCGCCCGATTTCCCGAGCAGCATCATGCGATGTTTAATTTCGTCTGTAATATGCGGTATTACCTGAACCGTTTTACCCAAGTACTCTCCTTGTCGCTCCTTGTCAATAACGCTTTGGTAAATACGACCTGTGGTTACATTATTTGCTTGGGAAGTGGGTCTATTTAAAAAACGTTCGTAATGCCCTAAGTCCAAATCCGTTTCCGCACCGTCATCCGTTACATAACACTCTCCGTGCTCATACGGATTTAGCGTTCCCGGATCCACATTGATGTACGGATCAAATTTTTGAATAGTGACAGAATAGCCTCTAGCCTGAAGAAGGTTGGCTAAAGAAGCTGAAATGATTCCTTTTCCTAAAGAACTCGTTACCCCTCCGGTAACAAAAATATACTTGGTGCTGGACATACCCGCGGTTTAAGGATGAGAAGTTAAAACCGCGTACAAAGCTACGTAAAATGCCCGTTACGGTGAAAAGGTATTTAGGTCTTAAAAAGCGTAGGTAAAACCAATGCTTGGAAGTATCGGCAGCTGGTCTACTCGCTCGTATTCCACTCGGTTAAAGTAGAATATATTCTGACGGTCGTAAACGTTGGTCACACTGAGCGTACCTTCTAAACGATTGTATTTGCCCCATTCCCAAATACGCTTCAAGCTTAAATCTAGACGGTGGTACGTTGGCAGTCGTCCTCCGTTCAACTCGCCATAAAGAATTCCGAGTTGTCCGTTCGTATTCGTTGGGTCCGTATTGACTCCATCCTCGAAAGTAAGCTCTTCGTAGAATCCTTGTGTTTGAGTAAATGGAAAACCCGATCCGAAATTCCAACGTCCACTAAATTCCCAATGCAAATCATCTCCCCACTTATAAGTACTCACCAAGTTGAGGTTATGACGACGATCGAAATGTGGAGCATACGTTTGGAATTCATCCGTACGGGTTACTTTACCTAAGCTATATACGAACCAAACATATACCTGACGAGAAGAGTACTTCACGTTAAAGTCAATACCTCGGGCCAATCCTGACTCAATAATGAAGTCTTTACGCAAATACTCGGGTTTATCCTGATTATCTTGGTTGTCGTCGTAAATTTTATTCCGATTAATATTTGTCATTTGATTGAAGTCTTTGATATACCCTTCAATATTGACGTCGATACGGTCGGTTAAATCGTATTCAAATCCAAATATTACGTGACGCGCTTTTTGCAATGGATTGGCCACGGGATCCCCATTAAACTCATCAGGAATATTATCGGAACCACTTAAGAATCCATAAAACAGGTTCACAACGTCCCGGTCGCTGTTGGCAGCAATTAGATTCTGGCTAAACAATCCTGCGCTAGCTTTGAATCGCAATTTTTCAGTCGCATTGAATTTAACACCCACGCGCGGCTCTGGGCTCGCTGCACTCAATGACGCGTAATAATGCATTCTAAACCCTAGGTCAAATACCCATCTCGGCGTATTCCACTTGTACTTGAAATATCCCGCTAATTCGGTCGTGCTTTGGGCTTGAGTAATTTTGCGAGCTAAAGCATTATAAAAAACAAAGTCTGTATTGAATCCCTGAATGTCGAGTCCGTATTCTACTTGACGCTCATTAGGTAAAAAGTAGGTGAAATCGAGTCCTAAATTGAAACCGCTGATTGCACTCGTACGGGGCAAACCATCGCCTTCATCTAATTCAATAGAGTAATCAGAAAAACTGAAGTCTCCCTGCATGAGGAAAGGAGAGGCGGCCGGCACCAGTACGAAATTTGAACCCGCACCGAAACTGTTCCAATTCATCTCTTGAACACCTTCATAATTCACGCGATCCGTGAAATTAAATCCAAATACATTGAATTTAGAACCATTGCTATTACTGGAACTTAACTTCCCGAAGAAATCCGTAAACCCAAAAGGCAAACCGTCATCGCCTGCGTAACTGTAAAGTACAGGTGAAGTTTGCTCCAAATAACTGTGCTTTGCGGAGAATAAGAACGTGGTTGAACCGCGATCGTTATTTCTGAGTGGCCCTTCCAACGTCAATTTTGCGGCAAACGGACTGGCACCTACTTTACCGGTAAATCGGTTTTTATTTCCATCACGTGTGCTCACATCCATTACTGACGACACTCTTCCGCCATATTCTGCGGGCATTCCACCTGTGTAAACATCGGCGTTACGCAAAATATCCGTATCAAATACCGAGAAAAAGCCAATTGAGTGGAAGGGGTTGTAAATAACCATCCCATCTAATAAGGTTAAGTTATGAACGGGTGCTCCTCCACGAATATAGAGCTGTCCCCCTTGGTCACCCGTAAAAATAACTCCGGGTAATACTTGCAAGTACTGTGCTAAATCGGGCTCACCACCAACCGATGGCATCGTTTCAATTTCTTTCGCAGTCACCTTAGAAACAGAGGTACGCACTTCTGTTTTCATTTCTTGACGCTCGGCCGAAACCTCTACAACGTTCAACTGAACCGACGATTCCGTCATGTAGAATTTCTCGGTGGTGATTTTGTTCTTTTCGATGGTTACTGAAATGGTCGTTGTATCGTAACCAATGTATAGTCCAAGGGCGTCGTAGGTTCCAACTGGGACTTGTGGGATCGTGAAAAAACCATCGATATTAGTAGAGGCACCTAAGGTCGTTCCAGCAAGAACCACATTGGCAAACATTACGGGCTCTCCCGTTTCTTGTTCGTAAACAAAACCTCGAAGTGTACCGTAATCTTGAGCTTGGGCTATAAGTGAGAGTAGAACCACAGCCACGGTCAAGATACCGCGTGAAAACAATCTATTAACCATAATTTTTTTGCAAGAGCGCTAAGGTAAGTTTTTTCTTAATCTTTCATCGAGCCGTGAGGCTCGGAAAATACCCTAGAATAAATCAGTGCATTATTTTAAAGATCAGCTCTTTCAAAAGGTCTGTTTGGCTGGTCGATTGATTGCCAACGCCTTTCGAGCGCACATCGGCTTCGCGCAAATACCCGATGATTCGCGCAGTCTTTTTAAACGAATAATGATGCGCTGCTTGTTGATATTGAGGCACAAAAAATGGATTCACCTTCAGAGCGCTAGCAACTCCTCCTCTACTCTTATCGGCCAATCCGTGATAAATAAACAGCTTAGAAAAAAAATTATACAGCACACCCAAAGTAACCACAATCGGATGATGATTGGGGTCCGCGGCAAAATAAGCCACAATTCGGTTCGATTTCTCTATGTTCTTTTCACCTAGCGCGTTTTGCAGCTCGAAATTGTTGTAATCCTTACTGATGCCAATATTTTGCTCAATAAATGCCGGCGTAATTTCCTGACCCGGTGACAACAAAATCTCTAACTTCTCGAGCTCTTTAGAAATTTTACCTAGGTCGTTGCCCAAAAACTCAAATAGCAGAGCAGCCGATTTAAACGTGATTTTAAAGCCCAATTGCTGCACGCGCTTTTCGATCCACCCAGGCACTTTGTCGTCGTACATTTTCTTGCTTTCGAGCACGACAGCGTCACTCTTCGACAGCTTTTTAAACAAAGCTTTACGCTTGTCAAAGGCTTTGTACTTGTACGCAATGACTAAAAGTGTCGAGGTTTGAGGTTGTTCGACATACGACTCTAAGGGTGTCCAATCGCGAATATGCTGCGCTTCTTTTAAGATAACGACCTGGCGGTCCGACATCATCGGAAATCGCTTCGCCTCTGATACCACCGTTGGGATATCTGTGTCTTTTCCGTAAAGAATGGTTTGGTTGAAGCTCTTCTCCGCTTCATCCAAAACCTCTTTCTCGATAAAATGAACGATTTCATCAATAAAGAATGCCTCATCGCCCATTAAAAAATAAACAGGTTTATAACGCTTGGCCTTTAAATCGGCCACTATTTGCTCAAATGAATCCATTAATAACGCAAGTGTTTTACGGTAGTGCCTTCGTTTCTGATTTCGTTGAGTGAATCTATTCCAATTTGAACATGACTGCAAACAAATTCAGCAGTCACCTTGCGGTCACTTTCTTCTGTTTTGACTCCATCCGGAGTCATGGGTTGGTCACTCACAAGCAACAGTGCACCTACGGGAATTTCATTGTAGAAACCTACGGAAAATAGCGTAGCTGTTTCCATGTCGATGGCCATCGCGCGGGTTCGTTGTAAATACTCTTTGAATTGTTCGTCGTGCTCCCAAACGCGGCGGTTCGAGGTGTAAACAGTTCCCGTCCAGTAGTCTTTATGATGATTTCGAATAGTTGTTGAAACAGCCTTTTGAAGGCTGAACGATGGTAGCGCAGGCACCTCCGGAGGAAAAAAATCGTTCGATGTTCCTTCGCCGCGAATTGCCGCAATGGGTAAGATTAAATCGCCAAGTGTGTTCTTCTTTTTAAGTCCGCCACACTTCCCTAAAAACAAGACGGCTTTCGGATCAATAGCGCCCAATAAATCCATGATGGTTGCTGCGTTCGGACTCCCCATACCAAAATTAATCATCGTAATGCCATCAGAAGTGGCACTCGACATGGCCTTATCTTCGCCTTTAATTTCAGCTCCGGTCATTTCCGCAAAAAGGTCTACGTAATTGTCAAAATTAGTCAAGAGAATATACTGCCCAAACTCATTTAGTTCGAGCCCAGTATAGCGCGGCAGCCAATTTTTTATGATGTCTTCCTTATTCAGCATAGCGCGAAGAAATAATTATAAATTCGCCGGATGCAACCATTGAACTTGCCTCCTCATCCTTTTCGTTTGAAAAAGGGTCCGGATTCAACCACCGAAATCTGGGATCCCTTGAGGAACAAATATATCATATTGACCCCGGAAGAATGGGTGCGGCAACACTTTGTTCAGTTTTTAATTAAAGAGCACGGCCTGGCGGCCGGACGAATAGCCATTGAGCACGGAATAAAAGTCAACCATCAATCGCGTCGTTGTGATATTGTATACTTCAACAACGAAGGTGCTCCCATACTGATTGTGGAATGCAAAAGACCCAATGTCAAAATTGATCAAAGTACTTTCGATCAAATAGCTCGTTACAATTTAACTTTGGAAGTGCCCTATTTAGCGGTCACGAACGGACTCGACCATTTCTATTGCGCGCTCGATCACCATAAAAAATCCTATCTCTTTTTAGAAAAACTGCCTTCGCTCAAATAAAGCGCCAAGAAAGGTGAATTGGCATCAAGCTTTGTTCCCCTCTACGATTTCCGCAACTACAGCCTCTGGTTCTCGATGTCCCGGATAAAAACTCAAGACTTTCATCATCACCCGATCGACAATAGCATCCGGGCAACTGGCTCCGCTAGTCAGAATGATTTCGGGAACCTTATCTGTTTTTGGCAAGAACGACTGTGAAAGCACGCGTTCATTTCTATGTAAATCAAAGTGATTCACCGAATTCGGCCCCTCAATTTCTCGTTCCGAATTAATGAAGTACGTAGGTAACTTTTCTTCGCATAATTCGACTAAATGACTGGTATTTGAGCTGTTATACCCTCCTACCACAATAGCTAAATCTGCTTGGTGTTCCAATAATCCATAAGTCGACTCTTGATTGTCGTTCGTTGCGTAACACAAGGTGTCTCGTGTATCGGCTATGTGCTCACGCATGTTTTCTGGACCATACTTCTCCTCCACTATGCCGCGCAAATAATCCGTGATTGCCTGGGTTTCCGTGGCCAGCATCGTGGTTTGGTTTATTACACCAAACCGGACCAAATGAAGTTCCGGATCGAAATCGGCACTGTACCTGCCTTCAAAGAGCGAATAAAAATCGGCAGTCGACCGCTCACCTTTCATAATGGTCCCTAAGAGAATTGCCTCGTCCATATCTTTAATGACGAGTGCGGGCGATTTTTCACTGCTGTGCGAAAAAGTAGCGCGAGTTTCCTCGTGCTGGTGCTTTCCGTGAATAATAAGTGAATAGTTGTCGGCACTCAGCTTCTCTGCTCTCTTCCATACGCGGGTCACAAAAGGACATGTAGTGTCATACGTGGTTGTTTCAATTCCTTTTTCTTTAAGCAGTGCCTCAATTTCTAAGGTCGTTCCAAAGGCCGGAACAATAACCACATCTTCTTTGTGAATTTCATCCCAAGAAATCATCTGATTCCCTAGGGTATCTTGAATAAAACGAAGTCCTTTTGATTCTAAGTCTGCGTTTACTTCTTGATTATGAATCATTTGACTCAACAAGAATATTCGTTTATCGGGATTCTCCTCAATGGCTTTATAGGAAATTTCAATGGCGTTCTCTACACCATAACAAAACCCAAAATGGCGTGCGATAATGAATTTTACCGTTCCGAAATCGAGCACGGTCGGCGAAAAATCTTTTTTCCTTGGATCGGTAATTTTACGGGCCTCTTTAATGGGTCCAATGATGGGCGATCTATAAAATGTAGGGATGTCGAAACTTTTCATTGAGCATAAAACCGCCCTTCGGGCAGATGGTTCATTAATAG
>CBFHRK010000023.1:0-26522 GCA_965658225.1 Flavobacteriales bacterium
ATATCGTATTCTGGACGAAACCGAAACATGTAAATCCGGCCGTAGGCCGCTAACTCAGCAACGAATTCAGGAGCGAGTTCCGCATGCCAGGCTTTTGGAAAATAGCGTAACGCATTTCGAAGCGCCAACTTCTTTTCTTCTGGCGATAAAATTTCCTTTCGCTTCGGAGCGTGATTGATTTCCGTATCGTAGGGTTTTGCCTGCGGTAATTCGGAAGGAATTCCCTGTTTAATTTGCTCTGAAAAAGAAGTGCTAGCGTTCATCAAATTATTTCTTTTTAAATCCATATGGACAATGGCGGCAACTGTTTTGACAGCAATATCCGCGCTTTAAATGGTATTGCTCGGTGAACACCAAAAAACCCTCTTTAGTTTTGTAGTAATCGCCCGGGTCTAAAGATCGAAATTGATCGAATCCGTCCATGCGGCAAATTTAGGTAATCTGAAGTGGATAAAACGGGGCCAAAAAAGCTTTCGTAGGGGGAAACGATCTTATCTTTGACTTATGGATTTCGAATTCCCCCATTTAGATGCGCCTCGTCAACCGCTCCCGCTTGCCGGCACCGATGGTTGGGTACTTCAGCGCGACGATTTATTGCATCCGGTAATTTCTGGGAATAAATGGCGAAAGCTGAAATATTTCATTGTGAAAGCGAAGGCCGATAAATACGATACCCTCATCACTTTTGGAGGTGCTTTTAGTAATCATCTGGCCGCAACCGCAGGTGCAGGCCATGCATTCGGAATTAAAACTATTGGCATTATTCGCGGTGAAGAAGTGGATTTAAATAATCCAACGCTGCAATTTTGTGCCGATCAAGGAATGGAATTGATTCGGGTAACGCGCGACGAATACAGCCGAAAAGCCGATGAAAGTTATCGCGACGAACTACATACTCGCTTTGGTCGGGCCCTCGTAATTCCGGAAGGCGGTGCGCATTACCTCGGCGTCAATGGCTGTTTGGAAATTATTCCGCGCAGTGAGGCGGGTACTTGGGATCATATCGCCCTAGCGGGCGGAACAGGCACTACCGCAACCGGAGTACTACTCGCTACCAAAGCGCCCACCCAAGTATGGGTGTATTCATCGCTCAAAGGAGGTTCCTTTTTGCGCGAAGAAATTCAGCGGCTCGCTTATCGTTTCTTGTGGGATCATGACGCCGTAAACGATCTTCTACAAAGACTGCATATCGTCACCGATTTTCATTTCGGTGGATATGGAAAAGTGACCGACGAGCTAATCGATTACCTGAACCAATTTCATGAAGAGAGAGGGGTGCCACTCGATCCTATTTACACCGGAAAAATGATGTTCGGGCTCGATCACAGATCGGATCAGCACCTTCCGAGTCATTCAAAAACATTGGTGATTCACACGGGCGGACTCCAAGGAATTGCGGGAATTAATGCCCAACAAAGAAGTTTGGAAAGAAATTTGATACTGTACTGACCAAAATGTACGTTTGCCCTTCATAATGACGAGAACCTTCCTACTTTTCCTTCTACTGTTCACCAGTTCTGCATTTGCCCAAAAGGTAACCCGTGATCAATACATCGAGCGCTTTGCTCCGATCGCCGTTCAAGAAATGAAAGACTACGGTATTCCGGCCAGTATAACGCTTGCTCAAGGGATTTTGGAATCGGGCGATGGCAATTCGCGCCTCGCTTCTCAAGGAAATAACCACTTCGGGATTAAGTGCCACGACAATTGGACCGGGAAAACAATTAAGCACGACGACGATCGGCGGAACGAGTGTTTTCGCGTATACGACGATCCATTTGACAGCTATCGCGATCACTCGCTGTTCCTAACGGAACGATCGCGTTACAGCGAGCTTTTCAAACTTAAACCAACCGACTATAAAGGCTGGGCCCGTGGACTCAAAAAAGCGGGATACGCCACCGATCCAAAATATGCCGATCGACTCATCGACCTCATCGAACGTCATGAACTCTTTCGATACGACACAAACCTCGACTTAGTAGTTCCTGAGCCACGTGATTCAGCTTATTTCGATCGAAACGTTTTGGTGGTGACCTATCATCCGAATAAAATCAAATTCGTTCGGGTTCCTCTTGGATATACCTTGGAGCAAATTTCAGAGGAAACGGGTATTTCTGTCCGTCGTCTGTTGAAATACAACGAACTCCGATACGATCAAGAAGTAAGTCCGGGTGATCTGCTTTTCTTGCAACCGAAAAAGAAAAAGGCCATTATTAAAACGCATCGGGTCAATAAAAACGAAACGATGTACGAAATAAGCCAACAGTATGGTGTTCAACTTACCAAGTTATACGAGCGAAACCGAATGGCCTTTGGTGAAGAGCCCGGTGCCGGTGACTTAATTCTACTGAGAGGAAGAGGGAAGTGATGCCGGTTGGAAGGGTGGCAAGTGTTCCACCAGTTTCAAGTGTGGCAAGTGTTTCTTTTTAAACCAAACACACTCGCTTACCAACAAATCTTTTTTTACTCAGCCTCCCCCGACCCTCCCGAATCGCTTCGCTCTCGGGACAGGCTCTCCAAAGGGGGACAATTTGTGTTAATCCAACGAATAATTATAAACGTATCCGTCGCTATCGAGCGTGATCAACTCCAGCTTCCCATCTAAATCTAAATCGCGAATCGTCATGCCCGCATCGCCGGGAACGGGGAACCCAGATTGGGGCTGACCCGTAGCATCGAGCAACCAAATATTTTTGGTCTCACTCGATTGAAGTCCGATCGCAAAATGAGGTCCCATATCAAAAGTATATACCACTCGGTCGAGCGGATCAGAAGCCGAAAAACTATAGTTCACGTCGGGACCTGAAACACGAACTTCATTTCCTTCCAACACGATTTGATGGCCCTTAAAATGGTACAAACGAGCATTTGAACTTGTAATACCAATGTCCGTTACGTCAACCGTTCCGTTCAAGAAAATACTGGTTAACTGACCCGTAGCCGACAACCCAACCAAGCGTGAATCGGCCAATGTAGCTCCTTTGATCACAAACAGTTCTGGATCTTTAAGATTCACAGCACCACTCATTTTCACTCGCTCTTGACCGCGACGATTACGCAAGGTAACTCCACCATCTGCGGTGAAAAAGGCTAAATAATCTTTTCGGCCCAACTGAATCAACTGAGGTCGGCCCACTATAGTTGAGCCGGCTTTTTTGTACTCCCACCCTGATACGGGTTTTCCGTGTACATCGAATAATAAAACGCGCTCGCCACACCCGATAAACAATCGGTACTTCCGATTTTGATCGTAATCAAAAACACTTACGTTGGCGGTAGCTGCGCTCGGTAAGGTAATGGGGTAGTCCTCCACATCGCGCCCGTTTCGATCGAGCATATAAAGGGTATTCTCGGTGTTGAAGACAAATTGAAGCTTGCCGTTTTTGAAACGATCTACTTGTTGAACCGCCCCATTAATCGGGCCGTTAAGGCCCCGACGCCATAAAATATCTCCTTTGTGATCGACCATATAAAGGGTATGCGCATCATCTTGCACCAATACCTCGAAGCGCTTACTATAATGGTTCTTCACAATGAACGGACGAACCGATGCGGCAGAATCTAACTCCGTTGCCCAAGTCAAGCGTGTTTCAGAGGCCTCTTCACCTCTAAACTGAAGAATTAGCTGGGTGTGGGCGGCATCGTCTTCCATTTCAAATTGCCAAGCGATGGCCGACATTTGATTCCATTCCTCTTCCCGCGATGTGAGTCCTTCCGCGTACTCGGGTCGTGTAATCGATTTCAAAAGACTCAAAGCTTGCGGGTTCTCGGCATAAAGGAACACATGGCTTTTACCGTTTAGCTCCTCACGGAGCGATGAAAACGTGCTCTCTTGACTCAAGGTGCGATTACCCCTATTGTCGTTCAAAAACTGTTTTACAATGAGTACAGAAGGCGCTATAACAACGTAATCTCGATAGAGCGTGTAATAGCAATTTCCGAGCGATTGAAACAGCGTTCCAAAAACCGTTGGGAAAGAACTTTTAGAAATACTTCGAATCGTGTAATCACCATACTCGGAAACTTCGGTACCAGCCAATGTAGCCAGGGCATCCTCAGCCTTTTGCTTGTCGCGAAATTTTATGAGTCCAACGCAGTTATCGCGCCAATCGTCGCCTTGGTTCTCAAGTAAAGCTAATCCGTACTCTGTATCAACCCACGAGGTATAGGCTTTGAATTTAGATTCTTGATCTTTCAATAAAAGGTACTTATCCGATTTATTCAATTGACGAAGTAGCTTTTCATAATCGCGCTGATAGCTGGCGAAATTCTCGAAACTCACTGCCAGTACGGCCGCCGTATTATTGGGCAAATGATTGAGCAATTCGTTTTTACGTGCCGGATTCTTTCGAAACAAACTCAAGTAGTGAACTACTGAATCGGAAACCTGTGTTAACCCGCTTGCCAATAAGCGATCTTCTTTGATAGACACATCGAGCTCGGTCCATTCCGCTCCACGCTCCAACCAGGAAAAAGATTCTGCTTTGAGTCGCTGCTGTGCCCAGTCGCTCAGCGCTGCATATTGAATGTATATATTGACTGGGTCTTTTTGATTGGCTGTTCGGTGCAGCGCAGCAAAAGTAGGGTCGACCAGCAGGTGCACCTCTGCGCTCAATTGGCGAAGGGCATCTTCAATCAACAAATCACTCGGAGAAAACACCACGATTCCACGCGCTTCGGCAGCATAAAAATGGGCTTCCGTTTCCGGTAAAGTCAATTCAAAAATCTCACTGCCGTTATACGTCCGAGCGGTACTTGCACCGTACTCGGCCCAACGTTCATATACGGCTTGCAAATAGGCATGCTCAGATCGATCTAGAACAAATAGCGGATCGAATGAATTGGCCCCCGATTCGTGAAAAGAGACGACCACGCGACCTGGATCCACGACCGTTACATCTTCTGTAAGTTCGAAAATAATGTCTGCCGTTTTCTCGAAGCTCGTTTTAAGGTAACCTGTTGAATCGACCCTTTTCCACAGCTCTGTTTCGGGCAAAGCCTTAAGTGCTTTATCCGGGTGGTTCCATTCCATCACGACCACGGCATTTACCGGAACGGCTTGGATAAGCTCTGGAACACCTTGATCTTTTACGCAGGAGCTAAAAAAGATGATGGTACTGATGAATGCTAAAAAAAGAAGGCGTTTCATGAGGAGGTGTTTGGCACAAATTTAAAGTAAAAGACGGAGTTGATCGGGCAAAAGTTTAAAGCTCTTTCGATGGTGTTCTGTAGCTCCGAATTCCGCAATTCCACTGCGGTGTTCTTTTGTCGGATAACCCTTATTTCGTTCCCAGCCGTATTCCGGGTATTTTTCTGCGAGCGCTTTCATATGCTCATCGCGATGTGTTTTGGCAAGTACCGATGCAGCGGCAATACTTAAATAGATGCCATCACCTTTAACAACGGTTTTGTGCGGTACCTCACGGTACGATTTAAACCGGTTCCCGTCAATAAGCACAAGTTCGGGTTGGGGATCGAGTTGTTTCAAGGCTCGGTGCATTCCCTCAATCGACGCCCACAAAACGTTCAGCTCATCTACTTCTTCAGGGGACATCATTACCACGGACCACGCGAGTGCTTCTTTTTCAATAATGGGACGCAGCGTTTCGCGTTTCTTCTCAGATAATTGTTTGGAGTCGTTCAGTGCTGGGTGGTGAAAATCTTTGGGCAGAATGACCGCCGCTGCGGATACGGGTCCGGCCAAACAACCTCGGCCTGCTTCATCGCATCCGGCCGTGAGGCCGCTAAACGGATAGTGAACCAGCATCTCTCATCATTTTCTCAACACTCGACCAATAAACTTCTGCCGAACGATCCCAACTAAACTCTTTAGCTCGAAGAAGGCATTTCGCTGTTAAATGGGACCGTAAATCATTGTTTTCGGCCATCCGCTTCATAGCTCCAACGATACTGTTTATTTCTAGCGGATCGAATAGGAGTCCGGCATCACCCGTTACTTCTGGCAAGGCGGTGGCATCGGCCGCTAAAACAGGAACGCCACATTGCATGGCTTCTACCAATGGAATCCCAAACCCTTCATAAGTACTGGGTAAAATGAGTGATTCCGCTGCAGCTACTACTCGTCGTAAAGGCTCGTTGTCGAGTCGGCCCGTGAAAATAACCGATTTAGAATGTTCCATTGATTGGAAAGCTTCTTGGATAGAACCCGTGAGGAACATTTTTTCGCCAACAATTAAAAGCTTGTGAGGTAAATCCGAGCTTTTTTTCAGTGCGTCAAAAGCACGGAGTAATCGAGCAACGTTCTTCCGAGGATTCAAAGCGCCGACAAAAACAAAGTAAGGCGCGCCTTCTGTACTATTGTTTCGATAGGCCGTTATTTCGTTTTCGGTCATGGGCTGAAAACGTTCATGGGCTCCGTTGTACACCACGTCGATAAGATCCGGATCGATTCCGTAACGCTGAACAATATCCTTTTTCGAAAATTCAGACACGGTTTGGAGTCGGTCCGAGCGCTTTGCGAATAGCGGAAAATAATACTGATAGTACTTGCGCGTAAGCCAAGGCAAATTTTCGGGTGTTTCTTCGAAGTTGAGATCGTGCAGCACCGTTGACGACGGTACACGGGCTTTCAGGCTCAAATAACCGTCGGTGCTTAAAAACGCATCGGCTTTGTGCTTTTGCAAAGCCATGGGCACAGCTTGTTCGAAATACCAATACCACAAATAGGGATGGCGCGCTGGAGGAAATAGTTTGTGCGGAATAACGTTCTCCTGAAAAACAAAATCTTCGGAAAAGGCGCGATCGAAATAAAACAAGAATTCGTGTTCGGGATGATTCGCCGTAACCCGTCGAAAAATCTCGTACGTAAATCGACCAATTCCTTCGAGCTTTCCGGGAATTAAGAAACGAGTATTTACTGCAATCCGCATGAGCCAAAAGTACACAAATTGCCGGTGGCTACTCACGTTCTCAATTGATTACCTTTGCTGCCATGCGTGAACGTGTAAAGCGAAAATGGGGTTATATTCGGAAGGATGCCAACCTGATGCAACTTCTGTCAAATTCGGGCCTCGTTCTTTTCTTCAAAGTTTCGGGCGCCTTAGCTGGTTATCTATTTACTTATTTGGTATCGAGCTACTATGGTGCGCGCGTTTACGGAATTTACGAGCTGTGTTACACGGCAATTATGATTGCTGGTGTTGCGGGCCGACTCGGACTAGATGGCGCTTTGGTGCGCTTTTTATCGGAATTCAAAACACAAAAACAAATTGGCACCCTCAAACGGATTTACAAGAAATCGCTCCTTCTTTCGATCACCTTGAGTTCGGCCCTCGGGGTCGTATTTTACATTTCGGCACCCTTTTTGGCGAGCCGTTTGGGTTCTTCGGAGTTAGAAGAAGCCTTTCGAATAACCGCTTTTTTAATTCCTCCTTTCGTTTACTTGGGTATGAATAGCGAAGCCCTTCGCGGCCTGAAAAAAATGACCGATTTCGCGTCGTTACAACACGGCACTATTGTATTGTTAGCTTCGGCTGGAGTTGCGCTGCTCTACCCATATTTACCGGCGCACATAGTTCCCATTGCGAGTTACGGTTTAGGAATAGGGCTCCTCCTAATTGCAAGTATATTTTTAATGCGCTGGCGAATTAAACAACTAGGAGCTGTTTCTGCGGAGGGCCCGGGAGTACCCTTCGAAAAGGTGGTTCGAGTAGCTATTCCTATTCTGTTGAGTACGTCTATGTTTTTAGTTATTAGCTGGACCGACACACTTATGGTGGGTTACTTTTTAGATGAAAAAGATGTCGGGATTTACCGAGTTGCTTTTAAAATTGCGACGCTAATCACCTTCGCTCAATTTGCGATCAATAGTATTGCCGCCCCCATGTTCAGCGAATTCTTTGCGAAGAACGACATTGAAGGAATTCGTCGCACGACGCATCAAATAGGCTATCTGAATTTAGCTTTTAGCACGCCCATTTTTGTGATCATACTACTTGCACCGAAATTCTTGCTCGGTATATTCGGAGCTGAATTTGGCGTCGGGTATGCATCGCTGGTAGTTTTGGCTTTTGGTCAGTGGATCAACGCGCTCAGCGGTCCGGTTTTGTACATCTTAAACATGACTGGCAAAGAGAAGAAAGCTCAGAATATCATGATGGTTACCAGTGTCTTGAATGTGGGTCTCAATTTAATATTGATTCCTAAACTCGGTTATTTGGGAGCGGCCTATGCAACGAGTATCAGTATGATTTTGTGGAATGTGCTCGCCATCATATACATTAGAAAGGAGTACGGATTTATCACTTTCCCCATTGCAACACTATGGAGCAAAAGGTAAACTTCTTTTTAATTGGCGCGGCCAAAAGCGGTACTACTTCGCTCTACGAGCGGATGAGTGCGCATGCGGAAGTGTATTTATCTCCTTTAAAGGAGCCTAATTTCTTTAGTACCGATATTGACCCAAAAAACTTCAGTGAAGCTTTTAAAGCCAATACGCAACTCGATTTAAGCGGGTATTTTAAGACTCGCCCATTAGCTCAGCAGCAAGTTGGTTTCGTGCGTGAATTGAGCGATTACAATCGCCTTTTTGAAGCAGTCGATAGTGAGTCAGTGATCGGCGAATGCAGCACCTCGTATTTGTATTCCAAAACGGCGGCCCTAGAGGTACGCAGGTACAATGCCCAAGCGAAAATTTTGGTGGTACTTAGAAACCCGGTAGACCGATTGTTTTCTCATTACTTGATGGCGCGGAAATACGGTTTTACCGCTGACGAATTACGCATTGCGATTGAAAAAGATCAGCGACTCAAGCAGAAAGGATGGGGTCAAAGTGAGCTTTTTGTCGAACTGGGCCAGTACGCCGAACAACTCGAGCGCTGGTACAAGGAATTCCCGCGCGAGCAAATAAAAGTGTTGTTTACAGAAGATCTGAAAAGCGAAGAAACGTGGGTTCAGTTGTACCGATGGTTGGGAATAGCGGCTCATCTGCCCGAGGAGGGCAGAAAAAAAGAAGGCGTAAATACGAGCGAGCAAAAAGAAAATGCGAATACTGCCGGACTAGCACGGTTTGAAAAGTTGAACCGCTGGCTTACTGAAAAGGGATTAAAAAAGGCGCTCGGAAAGCTGATTCCGCCAATTATTAAGCGAAAACTGCTATACTTCTACTACACTGACGTAAATTTGCCCACCTTAAATGAAGCGGATCGAAAATATATCGCTTCTTTTTACGATAAAGATAGAGAGCGATTGACGCAACTGATCGATCGCGATTTACCTTGGAACTAAACCTGTTGAAATGAATTTGGATTCTAGTAACCTAATTGTATATCTGTATCAGTGGCGTAAGCCCTTGATTATTGTGACCGCGGTTTCGGCTATTGCTGCCGCCATTTTTAGTGCCCCTACCTTTATACCGCCAAAATACCAATCGTCTGTAGTACTCTTCCCGGCAACGACTAATTCGGTTTCCTCGGCGCTCTTGGGAGAAAAGAACGCGTATACAAAGGATATTCTAGAATTCGGAAAAGAAGAAGAGGCGGAGCAAATGCTTCAAATTCTGTACTCTGACGAAATTCGAAGCAGCATCATCGAGCAATTCAATTTGATGGAGCACTACGACATCGATCCAGAGTCGGATTTTAGGATGACCAACTTGTACCTTGAATACGAAAGCAATATCACCTACAGAAGAACGGAATACATGTCTGTTGTCATATCTGTTTTGGATACAGATCCTGTTTTAGCCGCTGAAATCGCAAATCAAATTGGAACCCTGTTGGACTCGGTAAAGAACAGAATTCAGAAAGAACGCGCTTTACAAGGATTGGCCATTGTGGAGAAAGAATATAAAAATCTGCGTTACGAGGTAAAGATGAAAGAAGATTCATTGCGCGATCTCCGACGATTGGGAATTCACGATTATGAAGCTCAAGCCGCAGTACTGAGCGAACAGTATGCAACTGCGCGAATTGAAAACGACAATTCATTGGCCGAAGAGCTCAAAAACAGGCTCGACACTTTAGCCGAATACGGTGGTGCTTATGTTTCATTGCGCGATCAGCTCAAGTACATGTACGAAGAAATGAACTTGCTCAAAACACGATATGAACAGGCAAAGGTAGATGCGGAACTCAGCTTACCGCACAAGTTTATCGTGAACGAGGCATTTCCGGCCGAAAAGAAAAGCTACCCAATTCGTTGGCTCATTGTTGCCATTAGCATGTTAGGCGCCTTTGTTTTCACGCTGTTGACCATCATTATTCTCGACACCTTGAAAAAGGCGAATACGGAGCCGAAAGCCTCCTAAGTGATGGACAAGGTCCTCAATCAAAAAACAATCTTGGCAGTGGGGCTCGCTTTTATAGCGATCAATGCCCTGTTTATTACCCAGGAGTTTTTTTGGACCGGATTAATTCCCTTTGGCTTGTTCATAGTCGCATTGGCCGTTTTGTCGATGGACAAGCTGCTCTTGCTCATTACTTTTTTAACACCGCTTTCGGTTAACTTAACCGAAATGGGCTTGGGTTTAGGTGTGGGTATGGCTCTGCCAACGGATCCGCTGATGTTTGGTCTCCTTTTGATATTTGTAATTCGGATCATTCACGAAGGCGGCTTCGATCGGAAAGTAGTTTTGCACCCTGTATCAATTGTCATCCTTTTGCAATTGACATGGATGTTCTTCACGAGTTTGACGTCGACCATGCCCCTGGTTTCGTTCAAGTTTTTGATTGCCCGCTTGTGGTATGTGGTCAGCTTTTACTATTTGGCTACTCAATTATTCAAAAATAAAGATCAAATAATTCGGTACTTCTGGGCGTATATTTTGGGTATGGCCGCGGTGATTATTTACACTGTTTACCAGCATTATTTAAACGACTTTTCGGAGCAATCTGCCCATTGGGTGATGTCGCCTTTCTTCAAGGACCACACTTCTTATGGAGCATTGATTGCCTTTTATTTTCCAGCCCTCCTCGGGCTGACCTTCATCAATACGAAAAGTAACCAGATGAAAGCCTTGATGGGCTTAGTACTACTTGTTTTCATTACCGGAATTATTCTCAGTTATACACGTGCCGCTTGGTTGAGTTTGATTGCGGCCTTGGGTGTTTACTTGTTGATGTTATTTAAGGTGCGTTTCCAATATGTCATGTTTCTATTTGCCATTCTTTTATCTGGATTTTTAATGATTCAAGACGAGTTGTTGATGAAGCTCGAAAAGAACGATCAAGACAGCTCAGGTGACCTTGTAGAACACGTACAATCGATGAGTAACATATCTACGGATGCTTCGAACTTAGAGCGAATTAATCGCTGGAAATCAGCTTGGAGAATGTTTTTAGATAAGCCTGTGGTGGGTTTTGGGCCCAACACCTACCAATTTCAATACGCTCCGTACCAGCATCCGGATGAAAAGACCATCATTTCTACGAACAATGCCGATATGGGCAATGCCCACAGCGAGTATTTAGGTCCGCTCGCCGAACAGGGCTTTTTGGGCCCTATTTGGGTGCTCTTATTGGTGGGGACTTTATTTTATAAAGGTATTTCCTTGTATATCAAACTTCCGCCCGGTCAACTGAGGATGTTGACGGTGATTGCGACACTTGGGTTAGTGACCTATTGGACGCACGCCTTTTTGAATAACTTTTTGGATACGGATAAAGCTTCTGTAGCCGTTTGGGGTTGTTTGGCAGTGCTCACTGCTATTGAAGTGTATCATTACCCCGAACTAAAAAAGCACGACCTTTAAAAATCGTGCTTTTTTAGTTCGGGGATAGCCGCGTACTTATTTTACGCGCTCCATATATTTTCCATCATCGGTATTGATCTTGATCTTATCGCCTTCGTTGATAAATAGCGGCACTTGAATCTCCGCTCCCGTCTCAACCTTTGCCGGTTTCGTTGCGTTTGTCGCCGTATCGCCTTTTACGCCTGGCTCCGTGTAGGTCACCTCTAGCTCAATGTAGTTGGGTAAATCGCAACTTAAAGGCAACTCGTTTCCAGCATCAAAAACGATCTGAACGTCCATTCCTTCTTTCATCAACTCCGGAGCATCCAACATTTCTTTTTGCAAGAAAATTTGTGAATAATCCTCCATATTCATGAAGTGATATCCTTGATCGTCATTGTACAAGTACTGATAGTTGCGGTTTTCGACACGAAGATCATCGATCTTATGTCCGGCCGGGAATGTATGCTCCAGTACCTTACCATTGGTAAGACTCTTAATTTTCGTGCGAACAAAAGCCGCGCCCTTTCCGGGTTTCACGTGCTGGAATTCAACGATTTTCCAAATATCATGACTGTGACGAATGCACAATCCTTTTTTTATGTCTGATGTAGTTGCCATGTAAATCTCTAATTATGCGGCTAAAATAGCTATTTAAAATCTTCAATCCTTATTGAACTCGAACAGAAAGCGTACTCTGCTTCTGTTTCGTTACTGCAAACAAAAAACAATCGGTCCTTTGTGTACTTTTCCGTGAGCGACTGATACCAATCGTACCCACGCTTATCTAGGTTGCTGAGCGGTTCGTCAAGGAACACAAACGGGCAGTCTGTAAAAAACGCGAGTGCTAATTTAACCCGCTGCTTCATTCCCGAGCTAAAATACCTCAGCTCTCGATCTTGTGCTTCCTCAAGATAAGCTTCCTGTATGAACTTCTGAACGCTAAAATTGGCCCGTAAGGGCTTCAATTTAGTGTAGAAATTCAAGAATTCGATGAGCGTGTATTCCTCAATGAGTTCCAAATAGGGGGCGGCTAAACTCAAATACTTGAACTGATTTTCTTCTGCAATTGAAGTACCATTAATTTCAGTGGTGACCGAACCCCCAAAGGGAATAAGAGCTCCCGTGAGGGTTTTCAATAGGGTGCTTTTACCCGATCCGTTTGAACCCAAAATAGCCAGGTGTTGTTCCGTAGTTCGCTCTAAAGTAATTCCTTTAAATACGTACTTGCGATGGTACGCCTGCGATAAATCGTTGATCGCCAAGCGAAGCATACTTAACCGATTTGATATCCGCGCATAATTCCGCGCTTGGAATTGCGACAGAACGAAATTATTTCATCGCGTTCATCTGTAGCTGGAAACTCGGCCTCAAGCTTATCCAACGCCTGTGTCGTGTTCAAATTCGACTGATACAGCGCTCTATAAATGCTCTGAATTTCTTGAACCTTTTTCGTGTCAAAACCTCTCCGACGTAATCCAATAGAGTTAATTCCCAAAAATTGTACGGGTTCGCGACCCGCTTTGGTGTAAGGAGGAACATCTTTTCGAACAAGTGTTCCACCACCAATCATTGCGTGTGCTCCAATTATTACGAATTGATGTACCGCGGCTTGTCCACCTAAAATAGCGTAGTCGCCTATTTCGCAATGTCCACCCACCGCGACGTTGTTAACAATAATAGCGTGTTTACCTATATAGCAATCGTGTGCTACATGAGAGCCGACCATCAAAAATGCGCCTTCATCTACCACCGTTTTGCCCGTTTCGTCGGATCCACGATGCACGGTAACGTGCTCGCGAATAACCACATTATCCTTAATAATGCATTCGGTCACGGTATCTGGATCGAACTTTAAATCTTGAGGCGGGGCCGATATTACGGTTCCTGGAAACACGCGAACATTCTTTCCGATTCGGGCACCTTCCATAATGGTCACACCCGATCCGATCCAACTTCCTTTTTCTATAACCACATTCTTATGAATGGTGGCAAATGGCTCAATGACCACATTAGAGGCAACTTTTGCTCCCGGATCTACGTAGGCAAGCGGTTGATTCATAGTACTATCTGTTCTTTACAATTTGAGCCAACATCTCCGCTTCGATCGCAACCGATTCGCCGACGTAACCCCTTCCAAACATATTCGCAATTCCGCGACGGATGGGCGTAATTAATTCCAATTCAAAAACCAAGGTATCGCCGGGAACAACCTTCCTTTTGAACTTGGCATTATCAATTTTCATGAAATAAGTGGTGTAGTTCTCGGGATCGGGAACGGTGTTCAAAACCAAGATTCCTCCTACCTGTGCCATCGCTTCAATTTGAAGTACTCCGGGCATCACGGGCTCACCAGGAAAATGCCCAACGAAGAAGGGTTCATTCATGGTGATATTCTTCACTCCCACTACTCGATCTTTAGTCAGTTCAACCACTTTGTCGACCAGTAAAAATGGCGGCCGATGCGGCAAGGTGGCCATAACCTTATTGATGTCGTATAACGGCGTTTCATTCGGATCGAACTTAGGAGCTTTGCCTTTTTCGGCCTTCTTTATTTCGTTGCCGATAAGTTTGGCAAACGCCGTATTGGCGGTATGACCCGGTCGGGTTGCTACAATTCGGCCCTTTAATGGTTTCCCAATAAGTGCTAAATCACCAAGAACATCGAGTAATTTGTGGCGAGCAGCTTCGTTCGGATGTTCGAGTTCGAGGTTATTGAGAATTCCGGCCTGACTCACGTCTATGTCGTCGCGACCAAAAACTTTTCTCAGTTTTTTCAAATCCGCTTCTGAAATGGCCTCATCGATATAAATAATAGCATTATTCAAATCGCCTCCTTTAATTCTTCCAGCGTCGAGCAGCGTATTTAATTCATGCAAAAAGCTGAATGTTCTTGAACGACTAAATTGAGACTTGAACTCGGAAATATGGTTCATGTGCGCAAACTGGTTACGCAGCACCACGCTGTCGAAATCTACCATAACCGTTACCGAAAAATCATCGGCGGGCATAGCCAAAATTTCAACGTTGTTATCTGGGTCGGTATAACGAATGTTCTCCGTTATTTCGAAGAACGCTCGAGGAGCCTCTTGATCCTCAATCCCCGCTCGCTCCAGTGCAGTTAAAAACTCGTGCGCACTTCCGTCGCAAATGGGCGGTTCTTCTGAGTCTATATCAATAATCAGATTATCAATTTCTAATCCGACCACTGCAGCCAACACATGCTCTACGGTGAGTACTTGAACTCCTTTCTCTTCGATGGTTGTACCTCGGTTCGTATCGACCACAAATCGGCATAAAGGACGTACGAGCGGACTTCCATCCAGGTCAGTTCTACGAAAAACCAATCCGTGATCAATGGGTGCTGGGTGAAAAGTCAAGCGTACTTTTTTCCCCGTGTGCAGTCCCGTTCCGTCAACAGAAACGGATTCTTTTATAGTGCTTTGATTCGTTTTCATGAAAATTACTTTTCACCTGATTCGAGCGCTTCGATGCGCGCTACCAAGTCAGAAAGTTTTCGGAAATGAATATACGATTTACGGAAATCCTTCAAAGAAAAACCTGGAGATCCCATTAAAACAGAGCCTTCTTTCACATCCGAGGATATTCCCGATTGCGCGGCTATTTTAACGTTATCGCCTATAGTTAAGTGACCGGCTATTCCAACTTGGCCGCCAATCATACAGTTCTTACCTACTTTAACTGATCCGGCAATTCCGGTTTGCGCTGCAATAACCGTATGTTCTCCAATCACGACATTGTGCGCAATTTGGATAAGGTTATCGAGCTTCACTCCCTTTTTAATAATGGTTGAGCCAATCGTTGCTCTATCGATCGTGGTATTCGCGCCAATTTCAACATTGTCTTCAACGACAACATTCCCAATTTGCGCCACCTTATCATATGTTTCTTCGGAATTCGGCGCAAATCCAAATCCGTCGCCACCAATGGTAACTCCTCCGTGGATTCGGCAATTTTGTCCAATAGTGCAATCATACTCAATACGAACGCCTGCAAATAACGTGGTTCCCGCACCAATACGAACGTTATCGCCTAAGTAACAATGCGGAAATACTTTTACTCCGTCGCCAATGACAACATTAGGGCCTACATAGGCTCCGGAAGCGATGAATACATTTTCTCCAATTTGAGCGGATTCATCGATAAAGGCTCCCGACTCGACTCCTTCTTTATTTGATCGAAGACTATCGTACCAATTGAGAAGGCGGGCAAAGCTTTGGTAGGCGTCATCGACCCGAATTAGGGTCGCAGCAACTTCTTTCTCTGGCTCAAAATCTCGGTTAACAATAACCACTGATGACGCCGTATCGTATATATAATGCGTGTATTTTGGATTTGCAAGAAAGCTTAGCGAGCGAGAAGTTCCCTCTTCGATTTTCGCAAATCGATCAACTATCTCTTCCGGATTGCCCACCGTATCTCCTTCGAGCACTTCGGCTATTTGTCGTGCCGTAAATTCCATTCTGCCAAAAATAGTGTTTTTTTTATTCGATTAGCCGAGGTACGGGCGGCACGATTTCGGATATATCAACAAGTGCTTTGTAACTTCTCCTGTTAGGGTTGAAATATTAAAATGATCCGATACCTCAGCAATGTCTTTTACAGCACCATCGCGATACATGAGCTTGATTACGTCTTTCTCGGAGGTGTACGCGTTATTTCCAATGGAATCGTTGTACACCATAAAGCCAGCTTCATTCGGGTTTAAACCGTATTTCTCAATCACCTCGGCTTCATAGTGGGCCAGCTTAGCAGCTGGATGAGGAGTCTTGGACAACTCAATAGCAAACAACCTTCTGTCGATCAACGCAGATGACAAACGAGCTAATACCGGATCAGAATGGCTCTTCCATTCTTTAATAGAGGCCATAATATCGATGTCATCTAACCTTGAAAAGGTATCGAGCAATTCATTATCGCGTTCAAAATCATCGGCCGTAATGGCCCTTTCTAAGAACACTTTAAATGCGCCTGTTGCAAATAATGAAACACCGCTTTGCGCTAACATTTTAGCACGACGAAGGATATGAACCAGAATATATTCAGCTACCAAGACTGTTTTGTGCAAGTACACTTGCCAGTACATTAAGCGGCGAGCTACCAAGAATTTTTCTACGCTGTAGATCGCTTTTGCATCGAGTACAAGTTCGTCGTTATGCACATTGAGCATTTTCAATAAGCGTTCGGTACCGACCTGCCCTTCAGATACACCGCTGTAAAAACTATCGCGCCGCAAATAATCGAGTCGGTCCATATCGAGCTGGCTCGCGATCAATTGATGTAAAAAGCGCTTGGGATACTCGTTCTTGAAAATTTCAATGGCTGTAGTCAACTCTCCCCGAAACACTTCGTTTAAGTGATTCATAAAGGCCAAACTGATGTTTTCGTGACTAACGCCGGGAACAATGCAGGTTTCTAAGGCATGACTGAAGGGTCCGTGCCCAATATCGTGCAGTAAAATGGCTTTATAAACAGCGTCTTCCTCTTTTTCGGTAATTTCATTTCCCTTCGATCGAAGGACGTTTACAGCCTGTTGCATAAGATGCATAGCGCCTAAAGCATGGTGGAAACGGGTGTGATAGGCGCCCGGATAAACGAGGTAGGTTAACCCTAATTGTGTAATTCTTCGGAGCCTTTGAAAGTAGGGGTGCTCAATAAGATCAAAGATTCCTTCGTTAGGTATGGTAATGAAGCCATAAATTGGGTCATTAAGAATCTTCTTTTTATTGAGATTTGGATGCGCCAAGAGCCTATGCTTTTACTAAGTTTGAAACAGATTAAACCCTAACGCGAAGATGCAAAAAATCCGCATTCTATGGGCCGATGATGAAATCGACCTGCTCAAGCCTCATGTCATGTTTTTAGAGCAAAAAGGATATGAAGTTGATACTGTCACCAATGGCGACGATGCTCTAGAACAGATCGACCAAGCCTTTTACGACATCGTTTTTCTCGACGAAAACATGCCCGGACTTTCTGGTTTGGAAACGCTGGCGGAAATAAAAGAGAAGAAGGAAACGCTTCCTGTAGTGATGATTACAAAATCGGAAGAGGAGTACATTATGGAAGACGCCATCGGATCAAAGATTAGCGACTACCTAATAAAACCAGTAAACCCGAATCAAATTCTCTTGAGCATCAAGAAGAATTTAGATACACGGCGATTGGTTAATGAGAAAACCACCATTAACTATCAGCAAGAATTCCGAAAAATTGGAATGGAGCTGATGGACTTACGCGATCATGAAGAATGGAGCGACATGTACAAAAAGTTGGTCGGTTGGGAACTCCGATTAGAAGAACTTGATGAAAGTGGAATGCAAGAAATTCTGCAAACCCAAAAAACGGAAGCAAATCATTTATTCAGCAAATTCATCGAAGAAGAATATGAGGAATGGCTCAACAATGCCGACGAATCGCGCCCTGTTCTCTCCAGTGAAGTGTTGAAGAAGTATGTGATTCCTCAACTCACTCCGGATCGATCGACCTTTTTATTTGTAATCGATAATTTAAGGTACGATCAATGGAAAGTACTGGCGCCGATAATAGGAGAATTGTACGCCGTTGAAGAAGAACATCTCTACTACTCTATTCTTCCGACCGCGACGCAATTTGCTCGTAATGCGTTGTTTGCCGGCCTCATGCCCGCGGAAATCCACAAGCGATACCCCGATTGGTGGGTGCACGATAATGAAGACGGCGCCAAGAACGGACATGAAGACGTGCTATTGGGAGCGTTGTTGAAACGCAGCGGAAAAGACTATCGATTCAGTTACAACAAAGTCATTCGACACGATTTCGGAAAGAAATTGGTCAACAATTTAAAAAGCCTTCAATCGAATGCATTAAATGTAATTGTGTACAATTTTGTCGACATGTTGTCCCATGCCAAAACGGATATGGATATGATTAAAGAGCTCGCCGACGATGACAAAGCATACCGTTCGTTGACCGCGAGCTGGTTCCGAAATTCTCCATTATTGGATATGTTCAGAACCTTAGCAAACACGAATGCACGTGTGTTCATAACAACCGATCACGGAACCATTAATGTGGGCGAACCCACGAAAGTGGTAGGTGATCGCGATGTAAATACGAACTTGAGGTACAAGCAAGGGAAGAATTTATCTTTTGAACCAAAGGATGTTTATGCGGTAACCGATCCAGAACGTATCGGACTGCCAAAGCCCAATGTTAGTACGAAGTATCTGTTTGCGAAAGACGACAAATTCTTCGCATACCCGAACAATTACAATCATTACGTGAAGCACTATCGGAATACGTACCAACACGGTGGCATTTCTCTGGAAGAAATGTTGATTCCCTTTATCGAACTGCGACTCAAATGACCTGGGAAGTAAAAGACGAAAGTGAATTAGTACAGGTTGCGCGCGAAATCACAGAAAAAGCGACCTTGAAAAAAATCGCTTTTTCTGGTGATTTAGGCGCCGGTAAAACAACGCTCATCAAGTATTTAAGCGCAGCGCTGGGCTATAACGGCACGGTGAGTAGTCCGACCTACGGTTTAGTGAACGAATACACCACAGCCGACGGGCAAACTATTTTTCACTTCGACTTTTACCGTTTAAACGATCCCGAAGAAGCTTATGACTTTGGAATTGAAGAGTATTTCGACCGAAACGCGTGGTGTTTTATGGAATGGCCGAACAAAATTGGCTCCATCCTTCCGAAGGAATTACACCAAATTCGAATAGATGTTGTACATTCTACACGTCATATTCAAATGGATAGTTAATGGCCAGTACCCAACCCCAATTTCTGAGTTTCTCCTCAGAAACCTTAATGCCGCAAGAAGAGCGCATTGAGATCGGACGAAAAAAGCAAGAGCTATTTATCGGGATCCCGAAAGAAACCGAATTTATGGAAAAGCGCATCGCTTTGGCCCCAGATGCGGTGGAAGTGCTCTCGAGCAATGGACATCAGATTCGTGTTGAAAGCGGAGCTGGAGAACACGCCAGCTTTTCAGATAAAGAATATTCCGACGCCGGAGCCGAAATCTGCTACGACTCCAAGAAGATTTTTGAAGCCAATACCATTCTTAAGGTGCACCCGCCTACTCTCGAAGAGATCGGTCTAATGAAGAACAAGCAAACGCTCATTAGCGCTTTGCAGCTAAAAATTCAAGACGATCAGTATTTCAAAGCCCTAATGAACAAGCATGTTTCGGCCATCGCCTTTGATTATATGCGCGATGACGATGGTATTATTCCGGTGGTTCGTTCCATGAGTGAAATCGCAGGAAACACAGCCATTTTGATTGCTGCAGAGCTCATGAGCAACGCGAATAACGGGAAAGGACTCATGCTCGGTGGCATTAGTGGTGTTGGCCCCACCGACGTCGTGATTCTAGGCGCCGGAACGGTTGGAGAATTCGCCTGCAGAGCGGCCTTGGGTCTTGGAGCACAAGTAAAAGTATTCGATAAGAGTTTAACCCGTTTGCGCCGACTTCAGAACGATTTACACCAGCGAATCGCCACCAGTGTATTGCAGCCAAAAGTTTTGGAAAAGGCCCTTAAACGGGCCGATGTGGTCATTGGAGCCATAAGAGCAGACGAAGGCCGAACTCCTTGTGTGGTGACGGAAGAAATGGTGCAGCAAATGAAGCCCGGATCCGTAGTGGTTGACGTAAGTATTGATCAAGGCGGTTGCTTGGAAACCTCCGAAATCACCACCCATGAGCGGCCCACTTTTAAGAGATTCGAGGTGGTTCATTACGGTGTCCCCAACATTGCCAGTCGCGTTGCCCGAACGGCCAGCTTAAGTTTGAGTAATATTTTTATGCCCATTTTAATGAGCGCTGGTGAATATGGCGGAATCGATGCCATGGTTCGTTTCAATAGAGGATTGAGAGAAGGACTTTATATGTACAACGGCGTCTTGACCAACAAAGGAATCGGTGAATGGTACAAATTGCCATGGAAAAATCTCGACCTACTCCTTGCGGCGATGTGATTCTAAATAAATTGAATTCGCATTACCTTTGACCAAAATCACCACTTTTGAAAATTATTCAGCGTTTTAAGTACTACGGTGTCGGAGTTCTAATAGGAATCGGTTTTGTCTACGCCCTTTTTGGCAATAGAACCGATATTTCTTGTACCTATTTTCCGAATGCACGTGTTCTGAGCCAGCTCCGTCAAGGCACTTTGGCGTTTACCGATTCTGCCGATTGTCAAGTTAATTGCCTGGAATTAGATTCTGCTGCCATGGTCGGATTCTGGTGGTATGGAGACGTAGATTTCCGTGCAAGCGAACCCAGAAAACAGCCCAATGGCCATTACTGGATCGAACACAAAGAACGGCCTTGGATGATGAAGGTGGAAAACCAAGACACATTGACCTTAGTATTGGGTTTCCAAGGGAAAGATTTTAGTGCCTGTGATTGTCCATAAATGAATCCAAAATGGCCTATAACGAACATTTAGCAGAACGAGTATACCAATCCTTAAAGCGGCAGGGAGCCTACTTTGAAGAAAAGAAAATGTTTGGTGGAATTTGCTTTATGGTCGATGATAAAATGTGTGTAGGCGTCGTAAAAGACAATTTGATGGCGCGCTTAGGGCCCGAAAATGAAGAAATGTGGCTTTCTAAACCAGGAGCTCAAAAAATGGATTTTACCGGAAAACGAATGCGCGGATTTTATTTCGTTTCGGCTGAAGGAATAGATTTAGAAGATCAGCTCGACGAATGGGTAAAGGCCTGCCTCGATTTTAATCCGATCGCCAGATCGAGCAAAAAGAAATCGAAATGAAAATCGGAATCGATGCCTATATCGATCGCTGCATTTCCATCCGTGAGGATGAGCGCACTTATTTCCATAGCCTCCTTGCGGAGCGAAAAGTAAAAAAGAAAGAATTCTTGCTCAAAGCGGGCGAAATCTGCGATTGGGAAGCCTTCGTAACCGAAGGATGCTTGCGTGTTTTTTACATGGATGAAAACGGTTCCGAAGTAAACTTAATGTTCGCGACAGAAGATTGGTGGATCTCTGACCTGGGATCTAAAATAGACCAACAACCCGCAGAACTCTATATTCAGGCCCTTGAAGACTGCAGCATTCTGGTAATCAAGAATAAAAACAAAGAAGAGCTGTACGCTCGTGTTCCCGCTTTTGAACGATTATTCAGGCAATTACTCGAGCGTGCCTTGAGTGCCCTACAACACCGATTTGTAACCACCATTGCCCAATCTGCCGAACAGCGTTATGAAGACTTTTTGAAGCGATATCCCGATTTACCGCGGCGTATCGCCCAGCACCATATTGCCGCCTATCTTGGCATTACCCCTGAATTCTTGAGTAAGATTAGAAGACGTCGGGTTCAAGGCTAGCGGCTTTACATCGATATTGTTCTAGTTCAATGGTTAAGGGTATCAGTAGTCGGAAATTTGTAGTGCAATTAAAGCTTTACAATTATGAATGCTACCGATACAGAAATCAAATACACCATACATAAGGCCGATTCTAGAGGTCGTGCCAATCACGGTTGGCTGAACAGCAAACACACTTTTAGCTTCGCAAATTATTACAATCCCGAACGGATGAATTTTGGCGTTCTGCGCGTTCTTAACGACGATACCGTGGCGGGCGGAATGGGCTTTGGGACGCATCCGCACAACGACATGGAAATAATTTCCATTCCGTTAGAAGGGGACTTACGTCATCGAGACAGTATGGGTACCGACGGAATCATTAAAGAAGGCGATATTCAAGTAATGAGCGCCGGAACCGGGATCTCCCACAGTGAAATGAATGCAAACCGAGATCGCGAGGTGAAGTTTCTCCAGATCTGGATATTCCCAAGAGAAAAAGGGGTAACTCCGCGTTATGATCAGCTTACCTTGAACCCATCGGACCGTGAGGGCCGACTGCAACAAGTGCTGAGTCCAGATCCAAATGACGAGGGCGTATGGATTCATCAAGATTCGTGGTTTCACATGGGGAAATTTAAATTGAATGAACGTACAGAATACGGACTTAAGGATGTAAAAAACGGACTTTACATATTTGTAATCTCGGGGAGCATTGAATTAATGGGACAAAATTTGAACACCAGAGATGGTATTGGAGTTACCAACGCCAAAGAAATTGAACTAATTTCAAAAGCCGAGAATACAGAGGTACTTCTCATGGAAGTACCCATGAATTAAATATTATGACAGATTTAGAAATAGAACAATTGAAATACGCCGATACAGAACATCCAATTTCGGAGCTTATGCGGAAACGATGGAGCGGTCGGTCGTATGAGCGCATCCCTTTGGCGGAGTCTGAAGTTTTAACTCTAATTGAGGCGGCTCATTGGGCACCGAGCTCTATGAACGAACAACCTTGGCGCTATTATTACGCATTGCAGGGTACTCCTGAATTTGATGAAATGTGGGCATTATTGATGGATGGAAACAAACCGTGGGTTAAAAATGCCGGCGCATTAATACTGGCAACGGGAAAGACCAACTTTGAGAGAAGTGGGCAGGCGAACAGGCATTACATGCACGACGTCGGGGCTGCAAACGCTCAATTAACACTTCAAGCCACAGAAATGAACTTGAACGTTCACATGCTTGGCGGGTATTTCCATGCGCAAACGATAGAAAAGTTCGGGTTTTCGGAAAATGAAGTTCCGGTTTGCTTTTTAGCCGTTGGCAAGAGAGCTTCTGCTTCACTTCTTGACGAGCCTTTTAAAACAAGAGAACAAACGGAACGCAGCCGAAAACCACTTGGTGAGATCTCAACCAAGGTGAGCTGGTAATTCGAGAATTCGTTTGTAAAAATTCATAACCGCTTGTTTATTAAGCGGCTAGGAATAAGAAGCGCGGTATTTCTGATTAAATCGATACCGCGGTTTTGTTAACGCTATCATTTGAAGAACAATAGTGCCGCTATATTGCTTATCTTTACGTACTTCAAAATGAACCTATGCAGTTAAAGAAAATCACCTTCCCGCGATCGCAAGATGCTGAATTCGTAAAGACGCTTCGCGCTCGAGTTAATGACTACTTTAAAGAAAACAATATTTCTCGGTATGCGAATGGAACCATGGTATTCAAAACCATTTTCATGCTCGCCCTTTATTTTGTCCCTTATTTTCTTCTCGTTTTTGGCGCGGCAGACGTGTTTTGGGAAGAGATGATTTTATGGGCATTTATGGGAACTGGAATGGCCGGAATTGGATTGGCCGTAATGCACGATGCGAACCACGGTGCTTATTCCCGAATTCCTTGGGTCAACACTATTCTTGGATATACCGTAAACGTACTCGGTGGCAATGCGAAGAACTGGAAATTACAACACAACGTACTTCACCACAGCTATACCAATGTTCACGGCATGGACGAGGACATTGAAACCATTCCTGTAATGCGCTTTACACCGCACAGTAAGCGTTATTGGTTTCACCGTTTTCAATTCATTTATGCGTGGTTCTTTTATTCTTTGATGACCCTTTTCTGGATGACTGCGAAAGAGTTTATCCAATTGGCTCGATACAAAAAGAAAAATATCGCCGACGTTCGCGAACGATGGGGTGTTTTGCTTTCTGAATTAATTAGCTGGAAGGTCATTTACTACGTGTACATCATGGCAATTCCAATGTACTTCACAAGTGGACCTTGGTGGTATACACTCATTGGATTCGTAATTATGCATTTGATCTCGGGATTAATTCTGAGTGCAATTTTCCAACCTGCTCACGTGATGCCCGATACGGAATTCCCATTGCCCGATGATAAAGGAGACATGGAGAATAATTGGGCTATTCACCAGCTATTGACCACAACGAATTTTGCTCCAAAGAGCCGATTCTTTAGTTGGTATGTTGGCGGATTAAACTTCCAGATTGAACATCATCTTTTCCCGAACATTTGTCATGTTCATTACAAGAAGATTTCTAAGATCGTGAAAGAAACGGCGCAAGAGTACAATCTACCTTATTACAGTCAACCGAACTTTGTAATGGCATTGGCAGAACACACGCGTTTCTTGAAGAAGCTCGGTAAAGCCTAATTTCCTTTGGACACTTTTGATTGGGATATCGTATTACTTACCCAAAAAGAGTACGTCGCGCCGCAGGCGCCCAATGAGTACGTCCAAAACATACTTACCGAAGATCAATTAGTAAGTGAAGCACTGACTAGTAAAGGCTTTCGCGTTACTAGGAAATCGTGGGACGACCCGAACTTTGACTGGAAAAAAACTCGTTTTGCTCTATTCAGAGCAACTTGGGATTATTTTCACCGTTTTCTTGAATTTAAGGTTTGGCTGAACCGAGTGAAGCAACAAACGCGGCTCTTAAATTCGTCCGAAATCCTTCTTTGGAACATAGATAAGCACTATTTGCTGGATTTAGCAGCCGCCGGTGTTCCCGTAGTACCTACTTTAATTGCAGAAGCCAAGAGCAATGGCTCACTACTCGAATTTTACGATAAGAGTCAATACGCCGAAGCCATTCTGAAGCCGGCTATTTCGGGTTCGGCCCGTCATACCTATCGCCTTCGGCGAGATAATATCGAAGAGCACGCCGAGTTATTCGAACAATTGATTCAGAAGGAGGCTATGATGCTTCAGCCCTTTCAAGAACGGATTTTAACAGAGGGGGAAGTTTCCTTAATTTACTTTGGAAAAACATTTTCTCATGCTGTTCGAAAAAGAGCCAAGAAAGGCGATTTTCGAGTACAAGATGATTTCGGCGGGACGCTTCACGACCACGACCCTGATGCAGAAGAACTTTCCATCGCGGAAGCTGCACTTGACGCCTGTCCGTCGTTACCCATATATGCTCGGGTCGATTTAGTCCGAAATGAAACGAATGAACCGCTAGTCATGGAGCTCGAGTTGATCGAGCCCGAATTGTGGTTTCGGCGAGATAATGAAGCCGCGAGTAAGCTTGCCGATACAATCTTTAAAACGCTTTTATGAACAACTTTGAAAACGCTATTAATTCAAGTCTAGTCAAGAATGAATTGAAGCGGTTCTTCCTTTGTATTTTATTTGTTGCATTCTCTGGAATCCCAAGTTTCGCTCAAGTCACTACTTACTACCAGTCTGCATTGGGATTGAGAAACGATTCTTTGAAGAACGAACTTCACGATATTATTAAAAACCATACAGAATACCCCTATTCAAGTTCGAGCACGGATACGTGGGATATTCTTAAGGCAGCCGATCGAGACACGGCAAATGCCGCCAACGTGATTCTACTTTACTCTGGGCGCTCTGTGGATGGTGCACAAGAATACAATAACGGGAACGGATGGAATCGCGAGCATGTATGGGCAAAGTCCCGAGGAAACTTCGGAACCTCACAGGGAGCTGGAACAGATGCGCATCATCTACGGGCTTGCGACATTAGTGTCAATAGTACTAGAAATAACCGAAACTTTGACGATTGTGCCAACTGTGTCGACGTTATTGATGAAGGATTAAATACGGGCAGTAAATACGATCAAAACGACTGGACCTTTGAGCCGAGAGACGCTGTAAAAGGCGATGTAGCCCGCATGATTTTCTATATGGCCTTGCGGTACGAAGGCACTAATGGCGAACCCGATTTAGAATTGACTGATATTTTGCAGGATCAAACGAGTCAAGCCCCTTTACATTCTGTAAAATCCACCTTACTTGAATGGCACCGTGCAGATACCGTAGATGCATACGAACAGAATCGGAATGAGGTAGTATTCGGATTTCAAAACAACCGCAACCCTTTTATTGATCATCCAGAGCTTGCCGAACACCTTTGGGGTTTGCTAGAAGATATTCAATGGACAGGACAAAACACCATCGGAATAGAAG
>CBFHRK010000024.1:0-25300 GCA_965658225.1 Flavobacteriales bacterium
AACTGGTGCAGAAATCGAACTCGTTGAAAACGTTGACACCGATCTTATTGGTGGTTTCGTTTTACGTGTTGATGACAAGCAAATCGATGCAAGTATGCGTGGCGAGCTCAAGAAAATCGCCCGAGAATTTGAAGAAAATCTTTACATAAAAGCGTTTTAAAAATGGCAGAAATTAATCCTGCTGAAGTATCAGCAATCCTCCGTGAACAACTCGCCGGTCATAAATCCGAAAGCGAGCTTCAAGAAGTCGGTACCGTTCTCCAAGTAGGAGATGGAATCGCTCGTATCTACGGATTGAACCAAGTACAGTCTGGTGAGCTCGTTGAGTTCGAAAGCGGACTTCAAGGAATTGTTTTGAACCTTGAAGAAGATAACGTGGGGGTTGTACTCTTAGGTGCTTCATCTGACATTCGCGAAGGAAGTATCGCGAAACGTACCGGGCGTATTGCATCCATAAAAGTAGGTGAAGGCCTTCTTGGACGTGTGGTCGACGGACTCGGAAATCCAATTGATGGAAAAGGGCCAATCGAAGGCGAACTGTACGAAATGCCTATCGAGCGTAAAGCTCCAGGGGTTATCTACCGGGAGCCTGTTAGTGAGCCTTTGCAGACAGGTGTGAAAGCCATTGATTCCATGATTCCTATTGGACGTGGTCAGCGTGAGTTGATTATTGGTGATCGTCAAACGGGTAAAACTACCGTTGCCATTGATACCATCATCAACCAGAAAGAATTTTACGATCGAGGTGAGCCTGTTTTCTGTATTTACGTTGCTGTCGGACAAAAAGGATCGACTGTTGCAGGAATCGTTAAAACACTGGAGGAAAAAGGTGCGATGGCTTACACGGTTATTGTTGCTGCGAACGCCTCTGATCCGGCTCCAATGCAATTCTTTGCCCCTCTTGCAGGTGCTGCCATCGGTGAGCTTTTCCGCGATACTGGCCGCCCAGCATTGATCGTGTTTGATGACCTTTCGAAACAAGCGGTAGCATACCGTGAGGTTTCTTTGCTTTTACGCCGTCCTCCTGGACGTGAAGCATATCCTGGTGATGTATTCTACCTTCACTCGCGTCTTCTAGAGCGCGCTGCGAAAATCATTAATGATGATACAATTGCCGCTCAAATGAACGACCTACCAGAAGTTCTTAAAGACAAAGTAAAAGGTGGCGGATCATTAACTGCATTGCCCATTATCGAAACACAAGAAGGAGACGTTTCTGCGTACATCCCGACGAACGTAATTTCTATTACGGACGGGCAAATCTTCTTGGAGTCAAACCTTTTCCTTTCTGGAGTACGTCCCGCAATTAACGTAGGTATTTCTGTATCTCGTGTAGGGGGTGCTGCTCAGATTAAGTCGATGAAAAAAGTATCGGGTACGTTAAAGCTAGATCAAGCACAGTACCGCGAATTGGAAGCGTTTGCGAAGTTTGGATCTGACCTTGACGCGGCTACCTTGAACGTAATCGAAAAAGGAAAGCGCAACGTGGAGATTTTGAAGCAGCCACAGGGATCTCCTGTATCTGTTGAAGAACAAACCGCAATCATTTATGTCGGTACACAAGGTTTATTGCGCGATGTACCCGTAAATAAGGTCCGTGAATTCGAAGGAGAATACCTTTCTTATTTGCGCCAAAAACACAACGATACTCTTGAATTGTTGCGTGCGGGCAAGCTAGATGATGAAATCAAAGGCACATTGGAAACGGCTTGTGCAGAGTTGACTGCGAAGTACAAATAATAAGCACCCTTAAGAAGCGTACAAATGGCTAACCTTAAAGAAATTCGGAATCGCATCACTTCGGTAAACAGCACCAAGCAGATTACCAGTGCGATGAAGATGGTTTCAGCCGCTAAACTTAAAAGAGCTCAGGATTCCATAACCCAAATGCGTCCGTATGCCGAAAAGCTGACGGAAATATTGGGAAATCTAAGCGCTAGCTTAGACACTTCAGAAAATGTGTACGCTCAAAAGCGCGACATTAAAAAAGTGCTTTTAGTTCCTATCAGCTCAAATAGAGGTTTATGTGGCGCATTTAACGCCAATATTTTTAAAGCGGCACGCGACCATTCCGAAACCTACGGAAATGCTCATGTTGAAGTTTTGGCACTCGGAAAAAAGGCGGGTGAGCTTTTACACAAACGCGACTACCGCGTTCGTGAAATCAACACGGCTATTTTTGACGACCTCAACTATTCAGCAGCGAGTGAAATCGCAGAAAGCCTGATGGTAGCATTCGAGAATAAAGAATACGACGAAGTTGTAATCGTTTACAATCAGTTCAAGAATGCCGCAGCTCAAAACGTCATGGTTGAGCAGTTTCTTCCTGTAGTAATGGAAGAAGGTGGCGAGTCTTCAGGAGACTATATTTTTGAACCTAGTAAAGAAGAAATTGTTGAACAATTGATTCCGCACAGTTTGAAAACGCAGCTTTTTAAAGCTTTACTCGATTCAAATGCCTCCGAACATGGCGCTCGTATGACCGCAATGCACAAGGCAACGGATAACGCAACGGAACTCGTTAAAGAGTTGAAGCTTACCTACAACAAACTACGTCAGGCTTCTATTACTAATGAAATTTTAGAAATCGTTGGTGGGGCAGAAGCCCTGAACGGATAATATTCTTTCACAGAATGTAAAAACCCTTCCCGAGAAATCGTGAAGGGTTTTTTTGTTACGGCCCAATCTTTGATTCTTAAAAGATAAAACGCCAACTTCGCTCTATGACCCTTCGTGCCCGTATTTTTCTATCTATGATTGCCATCATTGTGCTTTCGAGCATTCTTATGGCTTCCATTACCATTTTCCATTTTAAACGCGAAAATGAGCAGTACCACAAAGAACGCCTCACACGTAAAGAAGATGCCATTCACGCCAGCATCGACTACTTCCTCGAGCAAGATGTTCACTCACAAAAAACAGACAGTATAACGCCGCTTTTCAACGATAAAATTTGTCAGTTGGCGGATATCAATAACCTCGACATTAACATCTTCGATCTCTCCGGGCACTTGCTTATTACCTCAAAACCCGAGTTATTTGATTCAAATACACTCTCCGATACTCTGGAGCGCGTTATTCTTCACCGCCTATCGGCGGGAGAATCACGCGTGGTCATTCAAAAGAATACCGATAACCTCGACTACCTCAGCACCTACGAATACATTTCCTCATCCATTGGAAACCCAATGGCCATTGTTAATGTACCCTACTTTCAATCGGACAGCTTTCACAAACGAGAGCTCAAGGAGTTTTTGTCGTCCCTGGCCCAAATATACCTACTGCTGCTCATTGGAGCCGGTTTCCTGGCCTATTTCCTTTCTAACTATATCACTTCTTCCCTGACAGCCGTAAGGGCTCGTATTAAGGATATTCGCATTGGCGAACAAAACGAGCCGCTCCAATGGGAGCATGACGATGAAATTGGCGCTCTTGTGCGCGAATACAACCGAATGCTCAACGAGCTTGCTAAATCGGCAGCGCTTCTTGCCAAAAGCGAACGCGAAGGTGCATGGAAAAAAATGGCACGCCAAGTAGCGCATGAAATAAAGAATCCGCTGACACCCATGAAGCTCACCGTTCAAATGTTCGAACGAAAGTTAGAACCGAACGACCCGGATTTCAAACAAAAGCTCAAAACCTTCACGAATACGCTCGTAGAGCAAATAGACACTCTTTCCTCCATTGCCTCTTCTTTTTCGGCTTTCGCACAAATGCCCGCCCAACAGCACGAATCGCTCTACCTGAACGCCACATTACGGCCTTGTATCGCCCTTTTTCAACACCATACGGTACACTTTGAAACGAAAGCCTCTGACGATATACGCATACAAGCCGATAAAGAATACCTCATTCGGGTGATGAATAACTTGCTCACCAATGCTGTACAATCGATCCCAGAGGGCAGGGTAGCTCAAATTTCCGTACTTGCTTATCCGCCCGACAAGGGCGTAGTAAAAGTAGAAGTGAAAGACAATGGGTGCGGCATTCCCGAAAGGCAATACGAACAAGTGTTTGAGCCAGACTTCACAACCAAAAGCAGTGGGGCAGGACTAGGCCTCGCGATGGTGCGCAACATTATGCAATCCTTTGGCGGGTCCATCGTTCTACACTCGGAAGAAGGCGTTGGCAGCACCTTCGAACTGCGTTTTTTAGAAGCATCGCACGACCTCAATTAATTCTATCTTTACCCTTAAATAGCACACAGATCATGACTTTTGAAACTCTTTTAACGGATATCGAAAACGGAATTCTTACCGTAACGCTGAATCGCCCGAGTAATTTAAACGCGCTTAACACCCGTGTTTTCAGCGAACTTCGAGCAGTGTTTGAGGATGTTTATGAAAATGCGAATATCAAAAGTGTAATCATTACCGGAATGGGTGAAAAGGCTTTTGCGGCAGGCGCCGATATCAAAGAGTTTTCGGCATACGACGTAGAACAAGGAAAACACCTTGCCCAAACAGGTCACGACATCTTTTTCATGATTGAACGATGCCCAAAGCCCGTCATCGCTGCGGTCAACGGCTTTGCCCTCGGTGGTGGGTGCGAGTTAGCTATGGCCTGCCATTTGCGCGTTGCCTCAGAAAATGCACGTTTTGGTCAGCCCGAAGTCAACCTAGGCCTCACTCCGGGTTATGCCGGCACACAGCGCCTTGTTCAACTTATTGGAAAAGGAAAAGCGCTTGAACTTCTCATGACTGCAGACATGATCAAGGCCGATGAAGCGCTTCGCCTGGGATTGGTAAACCACGTAAAGCCTTTAAATGAACTACACGGTTTTTGTTATGAGCTGCTCGAAAAAATAAATTCAAAATCTCCTGTTGCAGTAGGCGGGGTAATTGAGTGCGTAAACGCTTATTTTCAAGAGGGTGAAGACGGTTTCAAAAAAGAAGTGCGGGTTTTTGGCAATTGTTTCGGAACCGAAGACTTTAAAGAAGGAACGACCGCTTTCATGGAAAAGAGAAAGGCCGATTTCCCCGGAAAATAATAGATGAATCCGATTCGAAAATTCTTAGGCCAAACGGCTATTTACGGACTTAGTACCATCATTGGGCGCTTGCTCAATTTCTTCTTGGTACCGCTGTATGTAAGTCTTTTCGATCCCAATGAATACGGTAAGGTAACCTACTTATACGCCTTAGTTGTGTTCCTCATTGTGCTCCTTACCTACGGTATGGAGACTACCTATTTCCGTTTTCGAGAGAAAAACCTCGACCTGAACAAGGTATACGCTACGGGCGCGTGGTCTCTGGCTATTACCAGTTTTGTGTTTCTCATTGCTGTGCTTGCTTTTCGAGCGCCCATTGCAGAGGTACTTCACTTCGAAGAAAACCCTGAATACATTACGTGGTTTGCGTGGATTTTGGTTCTTGACGCGGTTGTAGCTCTTCCTTTCGCACGTTTGCGGGCAAACGAACGTCCTTGGAAGTTTGCCTGGGTCAAGCTCACAAACATCGGTCTCAATATCGGTCTCAATTTGTTCTTCCTTTTACTGCTTCCCTGGCTTTCAACGTTCAACTCAAGCATAGGCCATTACGCATTCTTAATCTATTCCCCCGAATTCGGAGTGGGCTATATTTTCATCGCCAACTTGGTTGCTTCGGCGGTAACCTTCCTTTTACTTTTGCCTGAATCACGCGGCCTCACGGCCGGATTCTCATTTCCGCTTTGGAAACAAATGATCGGATACAGCTGGCCGCTCATGATCGCCGGCCTCGCCAGTGCCGTGAATGAAGTAGCAGACCGACAAATCATGAATTTCGTTCTTCCCGAAGAGGAAGCCTTTACCCAAATAGGTATCTACGGCGCTTGTTACAAGCTCTCCATCTTTATGATGCTCTTTATTCAGGCCTATCGATACGGGGCCGAGCCCTTTTTCTTTGCCAAGTCGAAAGATCAAGACGCCAAAGAAACCTATGCCAAATTGATGAATATCTTTGTGGTTGCTGTGGTCGTAATTTACGTCGGACTCAACCTTTTTCTAGAGCCGCTATCTCTTTGGTTTATTCCTAACTCGGCCTACTATGAAGGGCTTCATATTGTGCCGATCCTGCTCCTTGCCAATTTATGCCTCGGTATATACATCAACCTATCTGTTTGGTACAAGCTCACGGATCAAACGCGATATGGAGCAATTATAAGTGGCGCCGGAGCAATCCTAACTATTGGTTTAAACTTCTGGGCCATTCCTAGATTTGGTTATACTGGAGCCGCTTGGGTTACCCTGATTGCCTATTCCTTTATGATGTTACTTTCCTTGGCTTGGGGCCAAAGAAAATACCCGATTCCCTATGATTATCGTCGGATGTTCGGATATTTGTTACTCGCTATAGGAATAGTAGCCTTTGCGCGCTATATATTGCGTAACGATCTGCTGCTCAACACGGTGCTATTCGTTATCTTTGGCGCCATCCTAACACGCATCGAAATACAACAAATTCGAAGCTGGTTCAAAAATGGATAAAATGAAAATTAAGGTTGTTAACTCATCAGGTCATCCGCTCCCAGAATACAAGACCAAAGGTTCTGCCGGACTCGACCTTTCGGCGCATTTGGAGCGTCCGGTGGAGTTGCAACCCGGGGAAATAAAGCTCGTGGCTACCGGGCTATTTCTCGAGCTACCGCTCGGATATGAAGCCCAAGTGCGTCCGCGCAGCGGCTGGGCCTTAAAATCAGGCGTTACCGTTTTAAACAGCCCGGGAACAATCGATGCCGATTATCGGGGCGAAGTAGGCGTTATTCTGATAAATCACGGAAGTGCTGCAATAACGGTCAACAATGGCGATAGAATCGCCCAGCTCGTTGTCGCAAAACACGAGCGGGTCGAATGGGACACATCAAACGAATTAAGTATAAGTGAACGCGGGGCCGGCGGATTCGGTTCAACGGGAATATAAAACACCAAAAAGTCGACTATGAAAATTATTATTCCAATGGCAGGAAGAGGATCTCGATTAAGACCTCATACATTAACGGTTCCTAAACCGCTCATTCCTATAGCCGGAAAACCAATTGTTCATCGTTTAGTCCAAGATATTGCAAAAGTAACGGGCGATGATATCGACGAAGTAGCCTTCATTATCGGGGATTTCGGTAAAGATGTGGAAAAACAACTAATCGAAATCGCCGAGTCCGTAGGGGCAAAAGGAAGTATCTACTATCAAGATGAGGCCTTAGGTACAGCTCATGCCATTTTATGCGCCGGCGATAGCCTTGAAGGAAACGTAGTGGTTGCTTTTGCCGACACGCTTTTCCGGACCGATTTTAAAATTGATAGAAACAGCGACGGCGTTATTTGGGTGAAACAAGTTGACGACCCGAAAGCTTTTGGAGTTGTGAAAATGGACGAAGACAATATTATCACCGACTTCGTAGAAAAACCCGAAGAGTTCGTATCCGATTTAGCGATTATCGGAATATACTATTTCAAGGACGGCGCTTATTTAAAGTCTGAGCTTCAATACCTCATCGACAACGAGATCAAGGATAAGGGTGAATACCAGCTTACCAACGCCCTTGAAAACATGAAGCAAAAAGGCGCTCAATTTTTACCGGGAAAGGTGACCGACTGGATGGACTGCGGAAATAAAGATGTAACCGTAGAAACCAATAGTAAAATATTAAACTACCTAAGTGAAGAGGGTCACGGACTCATTGACCCGTCGGCCTCGGCGGAAAACTCTGAGGTAATTCCTCCGTGTTTTATTGGTAAAAATGTTGTCTTGAAAAACGCTAAAATTGGCCCGAATGTAAGTATTGGTAATGGTTGCCGAGTTGAAAATTCAACCATCAGCAATACCTTAATACAGGAAGATACCGTTATTGAAAATGCCGAGCTCGACAATTCAATGCTCGGAAACAAGGTTCACTACCGAGGTGGATCAAAATCTATTAGCATTGGCGATTACAGCACATTACTTTGATTATTAGAACCAGCAAATATCTTTTTTTAGGGGTCTTCTTCCTTTTTCTTTCCGCCTGCGGCGGGATGAAAAAATCCACAAGTGTAGGTCCGGCCGAGCAGGCCGAAACCGAAGTTGACCCACTGCCCGAACGCGAACGAATGCAGTTCGACCGCGCCTTTTTTCAAGGCCAAAAAGAAAAGGCTTTAGGCAATTACGACCGTTCGTTGGAGTACTTTCTTGAAGCGCTTCGAATTGATGGTGGAAATGGTGCAGTCATGTATGAACTGGCCTTGCTTTACCTCGAGTTTCAAAATGTTGCTCAAGCACAATTCTTTTCGGAAGGTTCTGTAGAGGTTGATCCCGAAAATCGATGGTACCGCATGGTGCTCGGCGATATTTACGGACTTCAACGCAACTACGAAGCTCAGGCCAATCAATACCGAGCCCTTGAAAAACTGGAGCCAAGCAATCCAGAGCACTCGTTTAATTTGGCCATTACCCTACTTCAGCAAAACGACCTAAAAGGGGCGCTGAAAGTATATAACCAAATGGAAGAGCGTTATGGAATAGTAGAAGAAGTTTCTCTTCAAAAAGAGCTGATCTATGTGAAGCTCGACGACTTGGATAAAGCGGCCAACGAACTCGAAAAGCTCATTGAATTTAATCCGTCCGAAGTACGTTATTACGTTCTCTTAGCCGAACTCTATCTGGCAAATGGGCGTACCGATGAAGCAAAGAATGAGTATGCGCGCGCTTTAGAATTGTTTCCAAATGAGCCACAAGTTCATTTAGGAATGGCCGCTCTTTTCGAAGAAGAAGGGGCTTATGACAAAGCCTTGAAGTCGTACATCGTCGCCTTTCAAAACCCCGATTTGAATATCGATGCCAAAATGCAAGTGATACTCAAGTATTACGAGCGATCGGGCCGAAATCCGGAATTAAAAGACGACGCTTTTTTGCTCGTTGAAACGGTAATTCAAGCGCACCCAAGCGACCCAAAAGGTTATTCTGTATTGGGCGATTTCTATTTGAGAGAGCAAAAACCTGTAGAAGCTCGAGATGCATTTCGAATGGCTATTGCCAATGGAGGAAATCAGTTTCCCATTTGGCAGCAAGTACTTTTATTGAATGCCGACTTAGGCGATATGGAGAGCCTTGAAAAAGAAAGTGCTCAAGCTTTAGAATTATATCCAGCCCAGCCCATTGTGTATCTGCTCAACGGATTCTCTTTGATGGCGAGTGATCAGTATGAAGCGGCTACAGATCCGTTGGAGCAAGGACTCGATTACGCGGTTGGAAATCCCGCGCTTCAAGCACAGTTTTACTCTTATTTAGGCGATGCTTACCATCAACTTAAAAAGGATAAGAAGTCGGATGAAAACTACAAAAAGGCGTTGGCCATTGACATGAACAACGCTCCGGTTCTCAATAATTTTAGTTACTACCTATCTATTCGCGGTGAAAACCTCCAATTGGCGGAAAAGTATTCAAGAAAGAGCAATGAGTTAGAGCCGAATAACGCAACGTACGAGGATACTTATGCTTGGGTCTTGTACAAACTTGAAAGGTACGCAGACGCGCTCATTTGGATCGAAAAAGCCATTAAAAACGGTGGTGGTGAAAGCGGTGAAGTTAGAGAGCACTACGGGGATATCCTTTTTAAATCGGGCCGAATTGACGATGCGGTTATTCAGTGGGAAAAAGCAAAATTGTTGGGCGGTGCGAGTGAGTTTCTCGAGCAAAAACTATTGGAACAAAAAATGTATGAATAAGCACAACCTGCTTTTTGTTTTTGCTCTGGTTTTTTTGGCTTCCTGTAATCCTTCCAAAAAACTCACCGATACGGGGTCTGCCGAATTAATGAAGCCCAATAAGGTTTGGAAGTCTTTAGAAGACAATAAAGAGAATTGGAATTCCTATAGCTCTCGAATTAGTGCGCGCTATAAGGATCCGTACACATCCTTATCTTTTTCTGCGAAGGTCCGTGCTCAAAAAGATAGTGCTTTGTGGATCTCCATATCCGCGGCACTTGGCATAGAGGTTGTTCGCGCGATGATAACTCCTGATCGCGTTCAAGTAATTAACAAGTTAGAGAGAACTTTTTTAGACAGTGACTTCGCCACTTTAAGCAATCAAATTGGCGCCCCAGTAAGCTACAAAACCCTTCAAAGTGTATTTACAGGAACTCCTATTTTCGACTGGAAGAAAAACTCATTCTACAGCCGCACCGATAGTAGCAACTACCTCTTTAGCAACACTCCGTTTGAAGATTCTTCTGCTGTTGGATTAAATGCCTTTCTCGAGCTTCTTCAGGTTTCAATTTCCGATGTTCAAATTACGGAGCAACGTGTTACGGAGTTTTCCACTAACCGTACCCTTTGGATTAAAACGACCTCGTATACAGAAGTAAACGGGCGTTCATGGCCTTCTTCCATGTATGCGGAAGCCTCTGATTCAACGAGAACGACCTCCGTTCAAATGCGCGCTAATAAAGTAGAAACGGATATTGTATTATCTTTCCCTTTCACGATTCCTGAAGACTATGCTCCCATGCGTTAAATGGCGGATTCTTTTTTTCTTTTTTCTCGTCGCTTGCTTCACAACAAAGGGCCAGACGAAAGAAGAGTTACAGAATCAAAAGAAGAGTCTTCAAAGTGAGATTAACTACACAAATAAACTCCTAAACGAAACTCAAAAGTCGAAAGAGCTTTCGTTGAATCAGCTGCAAACGCTTGATCAAAAGATCAAAATTAGAGAGGCTTTGGTTTCTACCATTGACCGTGAAGTGCGGTTAATAGATCGCGAGATTCAGGAACAAAATGCTCAAATTGATTCTTTGGAAGATGCCCTGAATGTTCTTCGAGAGCAATATGGAGAAATGATTCGTCAGGCATACCGGAGTAGAAGTAGTTATACCCGACTGATGTTCTTATTGTCTGCCCAAGATTTTAATCAAGCGTACAAGCGACTTCAATACTTAAAGCAGTATAATGAGTTCAGAAGAGATCAAGCCGCTAGGCTTGTAGCTATGGAAGCTGAATTAGAAGAGCACATACTGGTATTACAAAAAGAGAAAGAAGAAAAGGAAGCCCTAAAACAAAGTAAAGAGCTGGAACGGAATTTGCTAGCCGGCGAAAAACAACAGCAAAAACTTACGGTGAATGCCTTATCTGAAAAAGAAAAAGGACTCAAAAAAGAATTGAGGCAAAAAGAAAAAGATGCGAAAAGCTTGGAGCGGGCGATTCAAAGAATCATAGAAGAAGAAATCCGAAAAGCACGGGAAGCAGCTAAAGCAAATAATAAAGAAGGGAGTTTCGAAGCTTTTTCACTGACACCAGAAGCCAAAGCCTTGTCAGACAACTTTACTTCGAATAGAGGAAAACTTCCTTGGCCCGTGGAACGCGGTTTAATTGTGAGTCCTTTTGGTGAGCAACCACATCCTGTATTGCCGGGAATTAAAATCAAAAACGACGGAATCGATATAGCCACGGAAAGTGGATCCATTGCTCGCGCTTGCTTTGAAGGAACGGTAAGTGGAGTAATTGTTATTCCAGGTGCTGGACGTGCTGTAATTGTTCGACACGGAGATTATTTAACCGTGTATTCCAATTTAGACGAAGTATATGTTACAAACGGTCAAACCGTATCAACGAAAGAACTCATTGGAACTGTTCGGACCGATGGAACGGACGGACAAACGATCTTACAATTCCAGTTGTGGAAGGGCACCACAAAGCAAGATCCTAAACCTTGGCTTTTCAAATAGATTAGTGGCAAAGTGAATTTGCTGCCCAAGCAGCCATTAAAATATTGGGTTTTGCTTGTGCTCGAAAGCCCATTGATTCTATAAATCCTTTTGCCGCGCTCAATACTTTATTTGAAGGGTACTTGGGATCTTCGTTTAAATCCATATCTATCTGGTACACTTTTACCCCACATTGGCTTTCTAAATGTTGCGCTAACTCTACCGAACGCTCCATTTCATGCCAAAGGCGCGACCACATATCTCGTACGCGAGGTTTCTTATGTTTTTGATAAATAACGTGAGCTCCATTATTTGGAAAACGAAAAACAACCGTTGTTACATAGGTAGTATGTCTTCCGTTGTTTTGTGAGTCCGTTCCCACATATATTTCAGCGTCCGGATATTGCTCTTTCATGGCACAAACATGATCAGACAAATTTACTGCCTCGCGTTTGTACATCGTAGAAAAGGTAGGATGAAAATGTTGTAGCATGTGTCTGAATCTTATTTGTTTAAAACTAACAAGAATCCGACGGTAAGTGAAATTAAGAAATCAACAAGTTTTAACTACAGGCAATTTTGTTTACGCGGTTCGCGTGTCTACCGCCTTCAAACTCGGCTAAGAGAAAACGCTCCATTATTCGTATTGCCATGTGCTCGTTTATAAATCGGGCCGGTAAGGCCAACACATTTGCGTCATTATGCTGACGCGCTAAATCGGCTAATTCCTCATTCCAACACAATGCACTTCGAATATCATTGTGCTTATTCATTGTCATATTGATACCGTTTCCACTACCGCAAATAGCAATTCCGAGGTCGTTTGAACCATTTTCTACTGATTCTGCTAAAGGATGCGCGTAATCAGGATAATCCACTGAATCGGGTCCATCTGTTCCGAAATTCTGAACTTCATGACCTAATTCTTTAAGTCTTTCAATTAATACCGCTTTTAGCTCGTATGCTGCGTGATCTCCTGCTATTCCAATTTTCATTTCAATGAATTTTATACAAATATAGTCGCTTTTGAAGCTATTAACAGTCGTGTAGTTCATAGTTGTGAATAACTGTGACTAACTCAGTCAAAACTATTTATAGAAGCAAAGGAAATTTAGTCCATTGGACTATTCAACCATTGAATACAAAAAAACATCTGTGCAATTTATTCTCAAAAAAGTCGCTTTAATTCACAACTGAATAAGACCTTTAGGGCCAAAAGAAATACAATATTGAATTTGTTTCCACTGTTAACAATTGTGAATAATTTTGGTAACTGCTTCATTTCAAAGTATATTCAATAAACATCCGAACTTTTCATAGTGAACAACATTTTATAAAGTAGTTTCACAAGGAAAACCAAAACAAGTTATCCGCGTTACTAACCGACTATAACTATTATATAATTTCTAATAGTTTAAATAAGAGTATACTATAATATGGGTATAAGATTTTTGATAAGTCTTTTTTTCGTCCTCTCTGTTTTTCCGGCCTTCGGCCAGATGGATACTACAGATGCTTATACCGTACTTTATTTTGGAGATGGAAAAACTATTTCCAGTGAAGGAACCATGCTCAATGGAAAACCGAACGGCTATTGGAAAACCTATCATCCGAATAGTAAACTTAAATCAGAAGGTAATCGGGTCGATTTCAAACTAGACGGCCCGTGGGTGTTTTACAGTGATTCAGGAGATTCACTTCTCAAAGTAACGTATGAGCTAGGAATAAAAAGTGGTGAGCGCATCACCTACAAAGAAGGGAAAAGAGTAGTCAAAGAGCAGTATGTCAATGATCAAAGAGAGGGTCAGGCATTTCGATATTATCCTTCGGGTAGAGTAAGTCAAATGACCCCTTTTATTGCCGATAAAGAACAAGGAAACGGCTTTGAATACGGTGAAGATGGCCGTTTAATTACCCTTTTTACCTATAAAAAAGGAGTTCTTGTAAAACAGCAAAAGGTAAATCGCTTCAAAGAAAATGGTGATACTACCGGATTCTGGATGTGGTTTTATCCGGATACGAAAGTTCAAAAAGAAGGTAGTTATTCGGATGGACTCCGTCATGGTTATTTCAAGTACTATGACGAAAAGGGAAACTTAAAGAAGACTGAGAAATACATTGATGGAGTTCTTCAGCCGGATGCTCCGGAAACGGCAAAAATGCGCGTTCGAAGAACTACTTATGCCGATGGATCAATAAAAACGCTTGGTGGCTATAGAAATGGAACCAAAGATGGTGTTCATAGAAATTACGATGAAGAAGGAAATGTTCTTTCGAGTCAGCGGTATGAGCTCGGTATACTTATGTCAGAGGGTATATTAGACGCTCAGGGACTAGAACAGGGTCCTTGGGTATACTTTTATGCCACCGGGGAAAAGAAGGCAGAAGGATCCTTTAAAAACGGTAAAAAGATTGATCAGTGGAAGTACTACCACAGAAACGGAAAAATGGAGCAAACGGGTCGTTATCAAAACGACCTACCGGTCGGATTGTGGAACTGGTACTATGATGATGGAACCCTCAGAAGAGAAGAAGAATACTTCAGAGGACTCGTTGAGGGTCCGTCCATTGAGTATGATGAGCAAGGTAATATTGTAGCCCAAGGTGAATATATAGACGGATTCAAAGAAGATGCTTGGGTTTATACCATGGGCGACCACAAGGAAATTGGCAATTATGTGGCTGGTGAACGTCAAGGTACTTGGAGATACTATTACACCGATACAGATAAACTTCAGTTTGAAGGATCCTATACCGATGGTTTTCCCGACGGAAAACACAAATATTACTGGCCTAATGGTAAATTAAGGATGGAAGGAAAATTCATCATGGGTCAAAAAAATGGTGAATGGGTTCACTACAATGAGTTGGGAGAAATAGAGCTCTACATTACTTATGATGACGGTAAAGAAATCAAATTCAACGGTTTGCTTGTTGATGATTTACTAGGTCCAGAACAATAACGATTGAATTTTCTTGGATAAAAAGGTACCTTGGTTACCATACCAAACTACCTACCGATGAAAAAACTACTACTACTCTCCACAATTTTTATTGCTTTTTTAAGTGCTCAAGCAGGTCAAGGAGGCCCAGATGCGTACGGATATACCTGGATCGATAGTCAAGAACCTGGCGGTCCGACCTATAACTGGCTCGATATTGCCAATCCCGTAGATGGAATTCAAGTTTTAGGACTAGGAGACGATAATGTGGTCGGACCTTTCCAAATAAGTAACGGTACCTTCCAATATTACTGGTACAATGTAGATCGTTTTTGGATTGGATCGAACGGCTATATATCCTTCAACCAAGTGAATATTGCTTCCCCTTTTCCAACGATTCCTACTTCGGGCGGACCCAATGATTTTATTGCCGGAATCATGGCGGATTTAAAATTCGACGGTGTTGGAAATAATGCGGAGTGCTGGATTTCAAAAATGAATGATACTACGGTAATATCCTACATCAATGTCCCTTTTTGGGACTTAACCCCTTCGCAGTATTCAGGACTCAATTCTTTTCAAATAATTCTGGATAATAGCGATAGTTCTATTTATGTAAACGTTCAGCAACAAACCGGTATAGGCTTTCAGTTGCAGTGTTCTTTAGGAATTGAAAACTTGAGTGGAGCGGTCGGATTACAACACTCATTTAATGTTTTCCCACCGATCAACTACACAATCAAATACGAGTATCCTTCTGTGGTTACTTATCAGGTAACAGATGGTAAGGTGAACTGGAACGATCAAGAAGATAACAAAGGAGTTTTTGTTCCTGCTGGAGGCAGCGCATTAGATCTTCAAACAAATATTGGCAATTCTGGAAATCAGCAAATTTCCTCTTTTACAGCCACAGGAAATATAATTAATAACTTAGGAAGTAATGTGCTGACTACCACCGCCACCGTTCCACCGCTTTCTCCAGGTGCGGATACCACGCTTATGTATCCGTCAACCTGGACGCCGGGAAGTCAAGGACATTATACTTTTAGAACGACTATTTCCGGTGTTCCCGGCGATTTGGTTCCCACCAATAATTCTATTGATCGCGAAATTGTAGCAGTGGATACGAATCAAACCGCCATTGTGCTCGACTATACCGACGGAATAAGTACCGGTAGTTTGAGTTGGAATGGAGGCAACGGAGGCGTGGCGATGTATTTTGCGCCACCGACCTATCCGGCTGAAATTGTATCGGCGTCTTTTTATCACACGACTAATTTGAACAACAGTAGTTTTGCCGCAATGCTGTACAGGGATGATGGCCCGAACGGTACACACGGAACACTGTTAGATTCAGTTTATGTACCCGCAGCTTCTATTATTTTGAACGGCTATACCAACGTTACCTTCAACACACCTGCGTTAATTCCGGATAGTGGAGTATACGTACTATGGCGGATGGATGGCGATGGATTAAATATTGGAACGACCACTAATGCACCGATCTCAAGGCATGCGTACGAGGTACTCGACGGTACTTGGGCAGCATATAGGCAGTTTGATACGGAAGACTTTATTATTTCGCTCACGTACGAGCCTCAGTTTGTTGAGGACATTGGAGCGGGTAGTATCATTTCACCATTGGGTTCTATTTCTTCGCCTTCTTTAGTGAGTGTTTATCTTCGGAATTTTGGTCAAACCATAGTGAACCAATTCGATATTAGTTATCATTTGAATGGAGGTCCCATAGTGACAGAAACGTATAACGGATCTGGGATTGCACCGAATGACTCCATTCAATACACTTTTCAAAACCTCATAAGTTTAGCACCAGGTTCAGGTGATTTGTGTATATGGACTTCTAGTTCAGCCATTGCAGATGCTAATTCTGGAAACGATACCACATGTACCGCTATTACCATTCCTATTTCTTTAACGGAGGAGGAAGAGATTCAGGTTCAGTTATATCCAAATCCGGCTTCAGATCAAATTACAGTGAATGGTGCGAATGCGAAACAACCGTTTGAGATGGAATTGTATGACGTGCAAGGAAAAAAAGTAGGGCACTACTACTTACCGCCTGGAGTAAATACAACTGTTGACGTGAGTTCGTTGCCTGCAGGGAGTTATTTTTACCGCCTTCACGGCGGGATCAATGACCGTACCGGGACATTGGTGATTCGTTAAGCTGTATATTTGTCGGATGCGAATCCGATTTCTCGTGCTGGGCTTTTTATTAATTGTATCGCAATTAAAAGCCCAGCACGATTCTACTTACTTCAAAACGTTTCCAACCAAGCTGAGTGCGGGCAGTTTTATCGCTTTAAGAAACTACTCCTTGTTTATTGCTCCGCAGGTTAAAGGTTCGGCTGTGGATTCCTTGCGATCACGATACCAGCCTAACGCGAGCCGAATTGTTGGGGTGAGTTTACACCTCGACAGAATAGGGGTTAACCTCAGTGTAAGTGTTCCTGACGCTTTTAAAAGCCAAGAGATTTACGGAACCTCAAGACGATTAGAAGGCAACCTGAATCTATACCGAAAAAGCGGAATTTTTGCCGGTCAACTTATCGGTACACAGGGGTTCGCTGATAAAAACTCAGTGAATTACCTAGATCAAGTACTCGATGAAGATCAATTTTACGTTCGGGAAGACCTAACGGTTTGGAACGGAATAGCATCGTATATGCACTTTTGGAACTGGAAAAAGTTTTCGGCACGAGCTGTTTTTCCGTTTGATGAAAGGCAGCTAAAATCGGCAGGAAGCCTTATTAATTCTATTCAAATTCGGCATTTCCGCGTCGTTGCCGACAGCTCTATTCTACCTTATCCAACACGTCCTTATTACGAACAGTTAAACGATATCAACGATATTAGATTTAATGAACTATCCATAGGTGTTGGTTATGCATATACCTTTGTTTTCGATGAGCGTTGGTTTGTACATGGAACGGCTATTGTAAAAGGAACCGCGCAAAGGCAAAAATTCAGAGAGGTAGGGAAAGAGTACAGGTATCGCTATATATGGAATCCGGCCTTTGAATATCGAGTATCGGCAGGCTATTCAGAAGACTTGTTTTTTTTAGCAATACTCTTTGCCGGATATAGTGATCTATATAACCTTCCCGATATAGATATGGCCTGGGGATATTTCAACGTCAGCGTAAACTTTGGAGTCCGTATTCCCACTCCCCGAAAAGTAAACCGGGTATACAGATCGGCTATTCCACGATAATAGTTTCCCCAACAGAAAGACCATGAGCCGAAAAGAACCCTAAAACAACTTCATCGCTTCCATCTGTTCTTTTTATATTTCCAATAACGGGAGCAGGTGGGGGATCAAAAGGCCCGCCCACTTGGGTTGTTTGCGTCTGAATAAGGGTCCAATAATCGTAATAGCTTCGTGTGGTGCTGTATTGCTCAATGGTTACGGTGTCACCAATATTGAAGGGTTCAAAATCCACGGCAAAATCCACGATGTAATTTCCATCTACAAAATCGTCATTGGCTATGTTGATGTCGAATTGTGAGTTTTGATAATCACCGTTATAATAGAATTTCCATCGATAAAATTCGGGCTTACCTTCCAGTTCTTGAGTTGCAAAATAAACGTAGTACCCATCTTCTAGAAACTGTAAGTCGGTTTCGTAGCGATAATACACCGAATCGATCGGTGGAACTCGAGGCAGTTCTTCAGGAGCACTAGAATAAGTGCTTCCATCAGGCAATTCAATTTCAATGTAATAGCTCTTCTCAGTAACGCCATTATAAGTCGAAATGTAGCGTCCAGAACCGATCTCCAAAAACGTAGAAACTAAGCTGCTGTCTTCAAAGAGTTCTATTATGGCGCCCTCAACGGGCGGATTACCATCTTCGGTGAAATAAGGTACAGACTGTGTTAAAAGAATGCGTGTATCTCCCTGTCGATTCGTTATTTGCCCATCGACGACCAACAAAGGCTCACCTTCAGGAAGGTCTAATTCAATGACGTCTTGACAGCTCACCCACAAAAAAGGAAGTATTAGAATTAACTTTTTCATTAGAATGTGAAATTATAGGTGACAAAAGGAACAAGAGACCCGAAGATGGATAAGCGAACCGCTTCGGTTTGCGTTGGGTTGTCTTCTTGTTGTCTGAAGAAAATACTGTAGGCGTTTCGCCTTCCGTAAACATTGTAAATACCGAACGACCACGAACTTTGCCAGCCTTTTGTTTTGTCGGGGTTTGGCGTGTAATTCGCGCTGAAATCGAGTCGGTGATACGAAGGAATACGAGCGCCATTCCGGTTGTTATACACAGGAATAATCAACCCATCTTGAACAAAGCGTCCGTCAGGGTACGTAATGGGTCGCCCCGTTTGAAAGGCAAAAATTGCGCTCACATCCCACTTCTTATTGAGCGCATAGGTTGCAACAACAGACACATCGTGCGTTTTATCCCAGTTTGATGAGTACCAATCGCCGTTATTAATGGTTTCTTCCGGACTATTACCCGCCACAATTACTTCAGATCTCGAAAGCGTATAACTGATCCAACCCGTGAGTCGGCCCGACCTTTTTCGAACGAAGAACTCGAGACCATAGGCGCGACCATCGCCCGAAAGTAGCTCTGTTTCAAGCACTGGATTCAGCACTAATTGAGCACCATTTTTATAATCGAGTAAGTCGCGCATCGATTTATAGTAGACCTCTACTGAAGCCTCAAACAAGTTGTTACTGAAGTTGTGAAAATAACCAAGGGCAAACTGATCTGCGGTCGCGGGGTCTACGTGAGGCCCGGCTGGGGTCCATATATCAACGGGAGTTGCCGCCGTGGTATTGGAAACCAAATGAATGTATTGTCGTGTTCTGTTGTAAGAAGCCTTCACAGAAGCTTCGTCGGAAATAAGGTAATTAATGGCTAAGCGCGGCTCAAATCCGAAGAAGGAACTGATGGTTTCTCCCTTCGCATAGGATACGGTATCAATAATGTTGTCAATATCCTTTGGTTTGCCCTCTTCATAGATGCGAATATCTTCTTCTCCTTGTCTGAAAAAGGAAGAGAAACGAGCGCCATATTGCACCTTAAGGCGGTTGCCAATTTTGGTTTCGTGAGAAATAAAGGCTGCAGGCTCTAAGGCATATTGGTTTGGAATGGTAAACTCGTTAAATATGTTCTCGTCGGAGGCCGGACTCACAACACCTGGCTCGAACCGATAGGTCAGCAAACTCGTACCAAAGGTGATCGTGTTGTCCGGGTTTAAGTAATAGGTGAAATCGGCTTTCCCGTTGATATTGAAAATTCTCGAATCCCAGTCGAAAGCTTGTGCCCCTTCAGGAATCCCCAATTGATAACGATAGTCGGAAATAAGAAAAGTGAAATTAGAGAAGAGTCGGTCCGAGAATAAATGATTCCATCGAAGTGAGAACGTTTGGTTACCCCACGCAAATCGAAAAAGGTCACCAAAACCAAAAACATCTCGACCAAAATAGGCGGAAGCAAAAATCCGGTCTTTTTCGCTAAAGCGGTAATTCACTTTTGCATTAAAATCGTAGAAATAGGCCGTGTTATTTCGGATGTCCTCCTCTGGAGAAAGAGCTAGAAACACATCGGCATAGGATCGCCTGCCGGCAACCATAAAGGAACTTTTATCTTTTTGAATGGGTCCTTCGAGAGTGAGTCGGGAACTTAAAAGCCCGAGACCTCCCGTTCCTGCAAAGCGCTTGGAATTACCCTCTTTTTGGCGAACGTCTAAAACAGAACTCAATCGACCGCCGTATTGAGCGGGAATACCCCCCTTGTAAAGCTTGGCGTCTTTAACAGCATCGGAGTTAAAAACCGAGAAAAAACCAAACAAGTGTGATGAGTTATATACGGGCGCTTCGTCGAGCAAGATTAAATTTTGATCGATATTTCCTCCGCGCACATTAAAACCAGTAGCGCCCTCACCAACGGTGGATACACCCGGCATTAGTTGAAGCGTTCTAATAATATCGGCTTCACCGAGTAGGGCAGGTATTTTTTTAACTTCTTTAATACTGAGGTCGGTGACCGACATCTCAATAGACTGAACGTTCTCAACAGATCGGTCGTCGGTTAAAACGACTTCCATTAGTTCAACACTCTCGGGAGCTAGTTCGACGTCGCGCCGCACATCCGACCGTAGGTCGATTTCTTCTTCCAAAACGGAGTACCCAATAAAAAGATACTTTACTTGATACGTATTTTGAGGTACCGAAATACTGTAGTAACCGTACTCATTGGTAACGGCTCCCTTCTGTAAACTCGGGAAATAAATGTTGGCGCCGATGAGCTCTTCACCGTTATCGGCATCTCGAACATAACCGCTTAACGTGGCATTCTGCGCGAACAATGACGCCGCAGCGAGCAGGAAAATGCTCAGAAAAAAATACTTCATAATAGGGCCTTGACAAAGGAAAGACGAAAGTACGTCTGATTTATTACACAGGACGTTAAGAAATGTTTATTCTCAGACACACTCAATAATCGAGAGCTAAAGAAAAGAACATCTCCGCAGGAATAAACTAACTTAGTGCGCCCAATTTAAGGACTATGGAAAAGGAAAAGAATCCGTGGAAAACCCTTACTAGGGTTGAGAAGTACGACAACCCGTGGATTCGAGTAAGCAAATCGGAAGTAATTGATCCTGGAGGAAACAAAGGGGAGTATGGCGTGGTGCATTTTAAAAACCTCGCCTTGGGCATATTACCCATAGATTCAGAAGGCAATACGTGGTTGGTGGGCCAATTTAGATATCCGTTGAATAGATATACTTGGGAAATTCCAGAAGGTGGGGGAGCACTCGGCATACCCCCACTAGAAAGCGCCAAGCGAGAATTACTTGAAGAGGCCGGAATAACAGCAAATAAATGGCAGCTTATTCAAGAAATGGATTTGAGTAATAGTGCCACCGATGAACGCGCGCTGCTTTATTTGGCTACCGATCTATCCTTTACCGAACCAAACCCGGACAGTAATGAAGATTTGAAGCTGATGAAAGTCCCTTTTGAAGAAGTCTACCAGCGAGTTGTGTCTGGAGAACTTCGAGACAGCTTAACTGTTTCAGCAGTATTAAAACTAAAAGTCCTTCAGTTGGAAGGAAAAATTGAATTATGAATAAAGGTAGACTAAGCATACTTGTTGCTCTGTTGGTTTTGGTCGGGTCTTTTGCCGGACGAAAATTCTTGGCCGCCCAGAAAGAAGAACCAGTTCGAAAGGTGACCAACCGTGCGGTTGGTGTGGTTCCGGATACGGTTGTTTTGGGCCCCGTTTCCATTACTATTCCGGTAACAGGCAAGCTCAGAGCGCGGAACCGAATCGATTTATACGCCGAAGTAAGTGGTCGTTTGTTACCGGCATCCGATCGATTTCGGGAAGGAAATGCTTTCTCAAAAGGGGCACTTTTAATCGCAATAGACGACACCGAGGCCAAGGCGAATTTAGTGGCGCAAAAAAGTGGGTTTCTTAACACGCTTAGCAGCGTGATGTCCGACATCCGCATCGATTACCCAGAAGACTTCGACAAATGGGAGCACTATTTGGCGTCTTTCTCGGTAGAGAAACCCATTCAAGAGTTGCCGGAAGTGAACAGCGAAAAAGAGAAGCTCTTTATTACGGCTCGTGGTATTTATACAGGCTATTACAATATAAAATCAGCCGAGGCTAGAATTGATAAATACACCTTGCGCGCACCTTTTCACGGAGCGGTTACTGAAGCGAATATTGAACCCGGAACCCTAGTTCGGCAAGGGCAAAAGTTGGGCGAATTTATTAGCGACCAACGCTATGAACTGGAGGTATCGGTAAAAGCGAGTGACCTATCATTTTTAAATGTAAACGATGAAGTAGCCCTTCATTCCCCGGACATAGCAGGCGAATGGAACGGAAAAATTACACGCATCAATAACCGAATCGATCCGCAAACGCAAAGTGTCAACCTCTTCATTGAAACCCAAGGCGAAGGACTTCGCGAAGGAATGTTTTTGAATGCGAATGTAGAGGTAGAAGAAATTGAAAATGCCTACACGGTCAATCGAAAGCTTTTAAATGACCAAAATGAACTGTTTACCATTCAAGATAGTATTTTGACGTTGTCAGCCGTTGAGGTTGTTCGCTTTACCGATCAGTCGGCGATTATTCGCGGACTCGAATCTGGGGTTTTAATTCCAAGAGATCCCGTTCCAAATGCCTACCCGGGAATGGGCGTTCAAATTTTGAAGCCATAACATGCGCGGAATAATAGCCTACTTCATTAAGTATCCGGTTGCCGTGAATATCCTCATGGCCATCTTTTTCATTTTCGGATTCTTTGCCTATCAAGGCTTGAACTCGACTTTTTTCCCGGTCACGGAAAGTCGGAATATCGTGATTCAAGTACTTTATCCCGGCGCTGCACCTCAAGAGATCGAAGAAGGTGTGGTCAGTAAGATTGAAGACAACCTGAAAGGGTTGGAAGGGGTCGAACGCGTCACCTCCGTTTCACAGGAGAATTCGGCGACCATCAATATTGAGGTTTTAAAGGAGTACGATGCCAATATTGTAATCGACGATGTGCGAAATGCAGTCGAACGCATACCTAGTTTTCCCGAGGGTATGGAACCGATTGTTGCCTTTATTCAAGACTTTAACAACTTCACCATCAGCTTCGGTCTCAGCGGTTCGGGTGTCGATTTAACCACGTTGAAAAGGTTTTCGCGACAGGTAGAAGACGACCTGCGCAAAGAAGAGGGCATTTCTCAAATAGTGGTTTCGGGGTATCCCGAAGAGGAAATTGAAATTGCAGTGGATGAATCTCGATTGCGGGCGTATGACCTTACCTTCGATCAGGTTGCCGCGGCCGTTAGGAATTCGAATATCCGCCTCACCGGCGGGACCATCAAAGGCGAGGAAGAAGAACTTCTGATACGCGTAAATGAAAAAGTGTATCAAGCCAGCGAAATGGAGTCGATGGTCGTGAAAGTCGGTGCGTCGGGTACCATAATTCGCTTAGGCGATGTGGCCACCGCTCGAAACCGTTGGGCCGATAACCCCAACCGAACCCTTATCAATGGTAACCCAGGCGTTGAAATAACCATAAGCAACACGAATTCTGAAGACATCATTTCTACAGCGAAATATGTAAAAGAATATCTGGCCGATTTTAACCTGGCAAATGATGTAATTCAAGCGACCATAATCCGCGATCAGGCGATTACCCTGAATGAACGCCGTGATTTATTGGTCGAAAACGGACTCATCGGAATTCTTCTTGTTCTCATACTATTGAGCCTTTTCTTACACCCCAGTTTAGCCTTTTGGGTGGCCGCCTCGTTGCCCGTATCGTTTTTCGGGATGTTTATTTTAGCGAACTATTTCAACGTTACCATTAATGTAATATCCCTTTTCGGGATGATTGTAGTAATCGGAATTCTCGTTGATGATGGAATCGTGGTCGGAGAAAATATATATGCCCACTACGAGCGAGGTAAAAACCCTTTACAAGCATCTATTGATGGAATCATGGAAGTGCTTCCGGCCGTGGTAAGCGCCTTACTCACCACTATAATTGCCTTTTCTTCCTTTTTCTTTCTCGACGGCCGTTCAGGAGACTTTTTCTCCGAAATGTCCATTGTTGTAATTGGTACGCTGACGATATCGCTCATTGAAGTAATCATCATTTTACCCTCGCATATAGCACACAGTAAGGCATTAAACCAAGCGGGAAAGAAAAAATCAAAACTAGAGCGATGGGGCGATGGAATTATAAAGTTCCTTAGAGAAAACCTTTACCGCCCAAGCCTGGAGTTCGCACTGAAGTATAAGTTGCTCACCATATCCGTAATGGTCGGACTCTTTATTCTAACCTTGGGTGCCTTTTCAGGCGGAATTATTAAAGCGACCTACTTCCCCAATATTGAACGAGATAATATTGAAATTCGGCTGAAAATGCCGTCTGGAACATCGGAAAAACTCACGATGGAACAACTCGACTACATTGAAAGCAAGGTGTGGGAGGTAAGCGCGAAAATGCGCAGTGAGCGCGAGGACTCGCTTCATGTGGTTACTTCAGTGGTTAAATCGCTCGGACCCACGATTGACCAAGGAATGCTCAATATTATTCTCATTAGCTCCGAGCTTCGTGAGCTTTCAAGTTTTCAATTGACGAATGTGTTTCGAGAGGCGGTCGGACCCATTTACACGGCTGAGAATTTAAGTTATGGCGCAGCATCCCCCTTCGGAAAACCTATTTCGGTCTCCTTATTGGGCGATGATTTAGATCAATTGAAAGCGGCCATTGAAGAGTTAAAAGTTGAGCTGGCGACCCTATCGGGAGTAAGCGATATTATTGATACCGATCAACAAGGATTCAAAGAAGTGCGTCTCGAACTTAAAGACAAAGCCTACTTGCTCGGACTCACACTGCAAGAAGTTACACGACAAGTGCGCCAGGGTTTTTATGGACTCGAAGCACAAAGGCTCCAACGTGGACTCGATGAAGTGAAAGTGTGGGTGCGCTACAACGAAGAAGATCGCCGTACACTGGATCAATTAAACGATATGCGAATCCGCACCTCCGACGGAAGTGAGTTTCCTTTGAGTGAAATAGCGAGTTATTCGGTTGAGCGCGGAACTATTGAAATAAACCACCTAAACGCTCAACGAGAAATTAAAGTAGAAGCCGATATTGGCGACCCCAGTATTTCGGCGAGTGATATAAACAGCGAACT
>CBFHRK010000025.1:0-20348 GCA_965658225.1 Flavobacteriales bacterium
CTCGGAAAACAAAAAAACCGTTCCGCAAAATGCGGAACGGCCTTTTCTTTGTTTGTACCCGGGACGGGACTTGAACCCGTACGAACGCAATGTTCATTGGATTTTAAGTCCAACGTGTCTACCAATTCCACCACCCGGGTAGCGGAGGGCAAAAGTAAACAATTTTAAAATACTATTCGAAATCCATTCGAAACAAAATGAATGATCTACGGAACTATTTTCGAATTCTAGTACGCATGAGCCTAGAATAGAATGGAAAGCAAAAAAGAAGCCTCCAACACAGTCGCATTGGAGGCTTCAAAAAAAAAAAAAAAAATTGAGCGAGAAACGGGATTGCGCTCGGCGCTTTCCCTCCTTGCGCGGGAATAGTTTCAATAAAATGAAACTCTGTGTGCTCACGCACCTACCGCGGCTTTAAATTTCGCACCCCGCTCAAGCGCGAGTGCTCAAAAAAAGCCCCGAAGGAAAACCTTCAGAGCTTCATTTTCTTGAGCGAGAAACGGGATTCGAACCCGCGACCCCGACCTTGGCAAGGTCGTGCTCTACCACTGAGCTATTCTCGCGTCGTTAAGAGGTGGCAAATTTAACACAATTTTAAAACCTAACAAGCTTTTTCAGCCCCCTACCATCTTTTTAATCTCATTCAGCTTCATCAAAGCCTCGACTGGAGTCAAATTATTGATGTCCGTTTTCACAATTTCCTCTTTAATAGACTGGAGCACAGGATCGTCCAATTGAAAAAAGCTCAATTGCATTTCACTTTCTTCAGTGGCTCGTTTTACCTTTTCTCGGGTATCCGACGAATCCGATAATTCGCTCGAGTGCGATTGCTCGAGCTGACTCAGTATTTGTTTGCTCCGCTCCACCACCTGTTTAGGCATCCCGGCCATCTGTGCCACGTGAATACCAAAGCTGTGATTGCTGCCTCCCGAAACCAATTTTCGCAAGAACACAATGCGCTTATCAACTTCCCGAACACTTACATTGAAATTCTGGATGCGTTCAAATCGGTCGTGCATTTCATTTAGCTCGTGATAATGCGTCGCGAATAATGTTTTGCCCCGAGTAGGATGTTCATGAATAAACTCAGCGATACTCCAGGCAATGGAAATACCGTCGTAGGTCGAGGTTCCTCTACCTATTTCGTCGAGCAAAATAAGGCTCCGCTCCGATAGATTATTCAATATACTCGCCGTTTCGTTCATTTCTACCATAAACGTAGACTCTCCCAGCGAGATATTATCGCTTGCCCCCACCCGAGTGAAAATTTTATCGACCAGCCCTAATCGGGCCGATAGGGCCGGAACAAAACTTCCCATTTGAGCCATCAAGGAAATCAAGGCTGTTTGCCGCAGCAAGGCCGATTTACCCGACATGTTGGGCCCCGTAATCATAATGATTTGCTGCTCCTCTCGATCTAAAAAAACATCGTTCGTAACATACGATTCACCCAGAGGCAGCTGCTGTTCAATCACCGGATGCCTTCCCTCCTTAATTTCGATGGCAAACCCATCATTCATCTCGGGGCGCACATAATGGTGATCTTTGGCCAAATTCGCCAAAGCGTTCAAACAATCGAGCTGGGCCAACTGAAACGCATTGCTTTGAACCGCCTCTATGTAGGGCGCCAACTTTTCAATGAGTTCTTGATATAGCGCGCTTTCTATCGAAAGGATGCGATCTTGCGCACTCAGTATTTTTTGCTCGAGTTCTTTCAACTCTTCCGTAATGTACCTTTCCGCATTGACAAGCGTTTGCTTGCGAATCCACTCTTGTGGCACCCGATCTTTATGCGTATTCCGCACCTCGAGGTAGTAACCAAAAACGTTGTTGAACGCTACTTTTAAAGACGATATTCCCGTTCGTTCCGCTTCTCTATTTTGAAGCTCGAGCAATACCGCTTTCCCGTTCGATGAAATTTCGCGCAACTCGTCGAGCTCTTCCGACACTCCTTTGGCAAACACCCCGCCTTTAGCGACCTGCACTGGCGGATCGTCATTTATTTGCGCGGCAATTAAAGCGACCAAATCGGCGCAAGGATCGAGCTTCGACCCCATTGCCTTGAGCACTTTTGAAGTACTTTCGTCGATCTTTTCTTTGATGGGCAACAAACACTCGAGCCCGTATTTCAATTGATTAACTTCTCTCGGATTTATGCGACCGGTGGCAATTTTAGAAGCCAGTCGCTCGAGATCGCCGATCTCCTTTAGTTGAATCGTCAACAAATCGGACATAGAAGCATCGCGATACAAATACTCGACTACATCGTGGCGAGCTTCAATCGCTTTTAAATCTTTTAAAGGAAGCGCCAACCAACGTTTCATCAATCGCGCTCCCATAGAACTGATCGTTTGATCTATGATATCTAATAAGGTACGTCCTCCTTCGTGCGGAGAATAGAGCAGCTCTAAGTTTCGAATCGTAAAGCGATCCATCCAAACGTACTGCTCTTCTTCAATCCGCTGTACCTTTTGTATATGCGCGAGTTTGTCGTGTTGGGTATCCGATAAATAATGAAGGCTTGCTCCGGCCGCAACAACGCCAAAGGCATTCTCTTCCACGCCAAAACCCTTTAAGTTTTTGACTTTGAAATGTTTTAAAAGGCTTTCGCGGGCAAACTCTTCGTGAAACACCCAATCTTCCAATGCGTAGGTGTAATAACCCGGACCAAAATTTTCTTCGAAGTCGCGTTTGTACTTCTTTTCAAACAACACTTCTTTGGGTGAAAAGCTTTGCAGCAACTTAGCGATGTAGTCTATTCGTCCTTCCGCTAGGAAGAATTCGCCCGTACTTACATCTAAAAAAGAAACGCCCACTTGAACGCCGCCTAAATGCACGGCTGCTAGCCAGTGATTGTTCTTGACATCAATAACCTGATCGTTGTACGATACCCCTGGGGTGACCAATTCCGTAACCCCGCGATCGACAATCTTTTTGCCTTTCGTGGGCTCTTCCAGTTGATCGCAAATTGCCACCCGTTCTCCGGCACGAACTAATTTGGGCAAGTAGGTATCGAGGGCATGGTGAGGAAAGCCCGCCAATTCAATATGGGAAGCGGCGCCATTGGCTCTTTTGGTGAGCGTAATTCCCAGGATACGGGCCGTTTTTACCGCATCGGAGCCGAAGGTTTCATAGAAATCGCCCACGCGAAAAAGCAGCAGGGCATCTGGATACTTTCCTTTGATCCCGTTATACTGCGTCATTAAGGGGGTTTCTTTCTTCTTGGCCACTATTTATTGGCTTTGGTTACCTTTGTTACAAGGCACGAATATATGAGAAAACTAAAGATTCACGAGCTCAATCGGCTCTCTAATGACGGGTTTAAAGAAGCCGGAAAAATACCGGTTGTGGTGGTGCTCGACAACATTCGAAGCTTGCACAATGTGGGGTCTGTTTTTAGAACGGCCGACGCCTTTCGCCTGGAAGGTATCTACTTATGCGGTATTACTGCCCGCCCTCCGCATCGCGAAATGGAGAAAACAGCCTTGGGAGCAACGGATACCGTAAACTGGCATTATTTTGAAGATACGGTCGCTGCTTGTATGGCCCTTCGGGCCGATGGTTACCAGTTGACCGCCGTTGAACAAGCCGAAGATAGTACGGCCTTGAACGATTGGAAACCGAGTGCGGATCACAAATACGCCCTCATTCTGGGCAACGAAGTAAAAGGGGTGCAGCAGGAAGTAATAGATTTATGCAATACTTGTGTAGAGATTCCTCAATTTGGCACCAAGCACTCCTTAAACGTGTCAGTTTCGTCGGGCATGGTGCTTTGGGAAGCAGTGAAGCCGTTTTTGGGTCGGTTGTAAAATTAGTCCCGTCGATTCATTGTTGAAGCATTTTTATTGATACCAACAAGGCACTGAACAGAAAGCCGGTCAGGTACGTGATTGATCGTAATAGAATGTTTCTCGAATCTTTTATTGGGTAATGCTGCAGTTTATTTTTCGATTAAGCTCATTAGGTTTTTATTCAAATAGAGCTTCTCTTTCCCGACCCTTAACGATGTTAAAAAACCTTGTTTTTCTAAGGCTATCAAATAGTTCCCTACTGTTTTAGGCGTTCCTAACTCGAGGTCGATCAAATTTTTCCTTTTTGTATAGGGCAGTTTGAAAATGGCTTCAACAAGGTCTTTGGAGTACACTTTAGGTAATTTTTCTTTTATCTCTTGACCTGTAGTTTTCATGAGCTGAGTGATGGCTTCGAGTCTTTCAAGGTCTTTAATGGAAGTTTTTTCTACCATATCAAGCATAAATAAAATGAATTCTGACCAATCCTTTTTTTCAGTTACCGCTCTTAAACCTTTATAGTATTTGTTTTTATTCTTGATGATGTACTCACTTAGAAACAACGAAGGAAAGTCTAGGAGTCGTTCTAATTTTAGTTGAAGTAAGAGAAGTATTCTTCCTGTTCTACCGTTGCCATCTGAAAAAGGGTGGATCGCTTCAAATTGGTAATGCGAAATCGCCATTTTGATTAATGGGTCGAACGTTTTATTCTCATTAATGAACTTTTCGAGGTTTACCATTTTTTCTCGAATAATATGCTCACCAACAGGAGGTGTGTAGATGACTTCTCCCTTTACATTGGATAATGTTGTGCCCGTTGATGTTCTTATTCCGGCCCAATTTTGTTTTATACACTGAACTAATTCGACACACAAATTGGTGGTTATAAAAGGCTTTGTCTCGAGATGTTTAAAACCGAGCCACAAAGCTTCCTTATAGCTTATTACTTCTTTAGTGGAAGAGTTATTAAATTTTTTATCCGCAACAAACGATTGATACAAGTCGTCATTGGTTGTAATAATGTTCTCAATTTCGGAGCTTGCTTTGGCCTCTTGTAAATGTAGCGTGTCGAGAAATAAGCTGGGATTAGGGAGGTTTCTTAAAGCCCCATTTAATTGAGCTAGGGCTCTACTCGCTTTAATCGTTTTGCGTAAAATTTCTTTGGTAACTAGGTCTTCAGCTGGTGGAAGAAGAGGAAGATTATTGTAGGGCTCAGATTTGTGGAAGCTATTCATAATAGAGAGTACTGTTTACACTCGAGTGCTTTTCAAGAGTAAATATACGCAAATTTTACCCTCGTTTTCGACGTGCGCTATTTTTTATGACTTCCAAAGGGCATCTAATAAGGCATCTGCTTTAGGATCCACACTCAACCAACTCCCTATTGCATAGTCGTACTCCATAAAACCAAGATAAAAAAAAATGCCTCCCAATGGGAGGCATTTCCTTTTCTAATAGATCGTTTGAATTACTTCACTTCGAAGTCAACTCTACGATTGATTTTGTTTTGACCATCGGCCAATGGATCGTTGAATCCTTTTCCGGATACTTCCATACGACTCATTTCAATTCCGTAGTACTTGTTCAAGTGATCCGCAACGGCTTGCGCTCTGGCTGCAGCTAATTTGTCATTGTACTCCGCAGAACCCGTTTTGTCAGCGTGACCAACAATACGAACTTGAGCATCAGGATTCAACTTCATCGCGCGGGCTACAGAAGCCAAACGCTCGTAGTTTGCATAGGTCACTGAACTACTTTCCAATGCAAAGTAAATACTTGGTAAATACGCTCCATTCAATTCTCCAGTCGGTATTGAAACCCCTTGGAAGTTAACCAATTCACCAGCGGGTGTATTCGCCTCTTTATCACGGCTATCCGGAACACCATCACCATCTGAATCTGCTTCGCGACCATCAGGAGTTACTGTAGCTCCTTTCGGAGTAAATGGATCTTGATCTACGTGATCAGGAATTCCATCACCGTCAACATCAAGAGCACGACCACGACCATCAACAGATACTCCGGCTGGAGTATTGTTTTCAGCATCGTACATATCGGCAACACCATCGCCATCCGCATCTTTAGAAATTTCGTCAACCGTAGTCTGCATGCTCGTAAGGTCCATGTACATCTGATCCATTGGGTTCACCCACTCTACAGATTCTTCTTTCTTTCCAAAAGTATATCCTACTCCAAGACTTGTATACAAAAAGGCATCATTACTACGGCCAGAGCTGAATCCATCCAATAAATCAGAAGAAGAAGAACGGTAGGTTGTATTCAAGTCAAGGAAAAACTTTTTCCCCAGCTTGTACTCGACTCCAATTCCCAAAGGCATAACAAGGGCGGCTTGACTATCTTCCGCGTCCACCTCTGTTCCATCTGCTTGATAAAGCGCTGGATCATGAAAGTTCGCTCCTAAACCTACATTCAAATACGGATTGAATTTTTTAGTCGCTTTTCTGGTCATGGTCAAGTTCCCGAAATTAACAATAATCTGACCCGACAAATCGGCAATGCTCGATTCACCATAGCCACCATCAATTTTACCTCCTGTAATGGTTCCAAACAAACCTTGAAGGCGCAATCCAAAAACGTGGTTGAATTCTTTATTCACATTGATTCCAAATCCGAAGTCAAATCCAACTTCATCACTTACACCATCTTTCAAGAATCCATATCCATCTCCGTAGCTGTATAAGTTACCTCCGTGAAGCCCAATGCTCCAGGTATTATACTCGTCTTTGAAACGCTTGGTTTCCTGAGCCTGAACTGAAACACCCCCAATGATAAGCATGGCGATCAGTAAATACGTTGCCTTTTTCATGTCGTTATTGATTTGTATAATTTTCAATTTTACAGGTACAAAGTTAATTTTTCTACGGACCTATCACAGATTTCCACAAAAATTTTCAACGTTCTTTTGTGAATTAAGTCAAGCTTGAAACCGTTATCCCAACTGGGTATTCACGTTCAATTTGTGCGGTGATCGTCTTGTATTTTTCATTTGATTCTAAAAAATCAGCATCGCCCACTTCCAAAATCAAAATACGCAGTTCCTTTTCCTGTTTTAAATAATTAAAGTAGCTCTCTTGAATCTCGTTGAGATAACGCTCCTCTATATCATGCTCATAATGTCGTCCCCGCTGTTGAATATTCTGCAATAACACTTCTGTTGGCCGGTGTAAATAAACCAACAAATCCGGCTTCGGAATTTGACGATAAATTAAATGGAAAACACGCTTGTACAGTTCGTACTCATCCTGTTCTAAATTGACCTGAGCAAAAATGAGCGATTTGAGTACAAAGTAGTCCGAAATCGTAAAGCTTGAAAATAGATCCGAGTGCGGCAGTTGATCACTCAATTGTTGAAAGCGTTCGGCCAAAAAACTCATCTCCAGTGGAAAAGCATGCTTTTTTGGATCCTCGTAAAACTTGGGCAAGAAAGGGTTATCACTGAACTGCTCCAATATTAAACGCCCCGAAAAATCTTCGGCCATTTTATTCACCAGGCTCGTTTTCCCAGCGCCAATATTCCCTTCAATCGCAATGTAATTATATGGGCCCAAGACAATTCATTTTAACATCTAAAATACCCGTATCGAGTTTACCCTCATTACCCAAAAACGCTTCCCATTGAGGCTCCATTTCTTGAAGCGGAATAAGTACAAACGAACGTTCCCTGATTTTAGGATGAGGAATGAGGAGCTCAGGTGAATCAATTTTACCACCCGACCACCACAATAAGTCTAAATCGAGGTAGCGATCTGCGTAGCCCCCATCTGGCCGAGAAGGCCGCAAACCGAGTTCATTCTCCAATTCTTTAAATAAAGCCAACGCCTCCAAAGGCAGCAGCGACGTGCGCCATTGAACCACCGCATTCTGAAACAGCTCTGAACTCTGAAAGCCTTCGGGCGGATTCTCATACCGACTTGATTTTCGATGTACAGTACCCCGCTCATTCAATCGATCCACCGCCCACATTAGGTTTTGCGCCCTATTGCCCAAGTTGCTTCCCAGCCCCACCCAATATTCATGTTCCGTTTTCACAGCGCAAATATAAGGTTCGCGTCGAGGGTTAATAATTCTTATACTTGTAATTGCACTAAAAAATCAAGGTTATGCGCTCTTTTTTCAAAATGACAATGGCCACCTTCGTTGGCCTTTTCCTTTTTATCGGTTTCTTTTTTATCCTAATACTGGCCGTCGCGAGTTCTGGAGACGATGAGGTTACCCTAAAAAAAGATCATGTATTGCACCTCAAGCTCAGCGGCCCCATCTACGACCGAACCACCGAAAACCCCTTTGAAAACTTCAATTTCATGACGGGTGAAACCATTGACGGTATCGGACTTCACGATTTACTCGACGAAATAGACAAGGCCAAGAACAATGAATACGTAAAAGGAATTTTTCTCGATTTCGCCTATCTGCAGTGTGGTTACGCCTCTACTAAAGAAATTCGGTCGGCTTTAGAGGATTTTAAATCGGACGGAAAATTTATATACGCCTATTCAGAAGGCTATACACAAAAGGCCTACTACCTAATGTCTGTTGCCGACAGTATTTTCCTCAATCCAGAGGGCATTATGGAGTTTATGGGACTTCAAGGGCAAGTTGGTTTTCCGCTCGATATGCTGGCTAAAATTGGCGTTGAGCCGCAAGTAATTCGCCATGGGAAATTTAAAAGTGCTGTAGAGCCATTCCTTCGGAACGATATGAGCGAGCCCAACAAAATCCAGACGATGGCCTTTATTTCCTCTATTTGGGATGAAGTGGTTGCTCAAGTGGGGTCGAGTCGGGGTATTAGCGAAGAGCAATTGAACAAGCTCATCGATCAGGAGGCTCTATTTTTAGCTGCCGACGCCCTCTCGGGCGGATTGGTAGATCAGCTCGCTTATCGAGATGAGGTGCATGCTCTTCTCAGAAAAAAGTTAGGCCAAGAAGAAAATGAGGAACTAAGAACCCTCAGTTTGAGCGAACTTGAAAATGTAAAAGAGAAAACCTCCGTTTCAAGAGATTACATCGCCGTAATCTATGCCCAAGGAGATATCATTTCGGGAGAAGGATCAGAATATCAAATTGGTTCGGGCCGTATTTCTAGAGCGATTAGAAAAGCACGACGAGATGAAAGCGTTAAAGCCATCGTACTCCGTGTAAACTCACCCGGTGGTGATGCACTTGCTTCTGATGTTATCCTTCGTGAAGTAGAACTCGCTAAAGCAGAAAAGCCCGTCATTGTTTCTATGGGCGACTTAGCCGCTTCGGGCGGATACTACATCAGCTGTAAGGCAGACCGAATATTTGCGGAACCAAACACCATAACTGGATCAATAGGTGTGTTCGGCGTTTTATTCAATCCTGAAGAATTATTGAATAACAAAATTGGTATCCACTTTGACCAAGTAATGACCAATGCCCATTCCGACTTCGGCGATCCTACGCGTAAACTCAACGAATTCGAACACGCGAAAATCCTCAACTTTATTGAGAAAATATATGCCGACTTCATCGGACACGTGGCTGAAGGGCGCTCCATGGAAATAGCAGATGTAGATAGTATAGGTCAAGGCCGGGTATGGTCGGGCAGCGATGCCCTTGAAATTGGTTTGGTTGATGAAATGGGCGGACTCCAAGACGCAATTGCCTATGCGGCCGCTGAAGCTGGACTCGAAGAATACCGTATGCAGTCGCTCCCCGAGCAAAAAGATGCTATTCAAGAGCTGGTCGAGCAACTTTCGGGATCAATGGAGACTCGTGCTTTAAAAAGCAAACTCGGTCCGCTGTACCCGTACCTCGAGCAAATAGAGCAAATTCAATACATGAGCGGATACCAAGCGCGCATGCCGTTTACTATAAAATTGAATTAAATCGAATCAATCGACCCCGTTTTAAATGCTTCGGAGAAAAGAAATGCGCAGCGCATCTATTTGCTGCTGGCCGCTCTTTTCATTACCGCTTTGGTTACCTGTAATTTAATCGCGAACAAGTTTATTGCAATCGACCTCGGTTTCAAAACCTTTGTAATTTCAGCCGGGGTGCTTCCCTACCCCCTTACATTTTTGATTACCGATATACTGAGCGAAATCTACGGCCGAAAACGGACCAACGAAGTGGTCTTTGCCGGGTTCTTTGCCAGCGTACTCGTGTTATTCATTTTGTGGCTGGGACATCAATTTCCAGCTATCGAAAACTCTCCGGTAAACGACGACCAATACGCAACTGTATTTCAAAATTCTTGGCGCGTGATTTCAGCATCTATGATCGCCTACTTAGCCGCCCAACTGGTTGATGTACGGATTTTTCATTTCTGGAAGAACCGTACAAAAGGAAAACACCTGTGGTTGAGAAACAACTTCAGCACCCTATTTTCTCAGGCCGTAGACACCACCCTTGTAGTGAGTGTGATTTTCATTGGGATTGCTCCGGCAGGTGATATTGGCCAAATGATATGGGACGGATGGACCTTCAAAGTGCTTTGCGCCTTACTCGATACCGTTCTTATTTACATCGCCGTAGGATGGTTCAAAAAGAAGTTTCGACTGTCACACGGTCAAGAAATTGAGCTTTAGTCGATTTTTACGTCAACGATAAATCCGGCCTGATTGCGGACATTCATCACGAATCCACCTTCAAATATCAGATACTGACCTTTCACTCCATCGAGTACGCCCGTAAAGTCCTTTACCTTTTCAAGATTGACGCTTTTCACTTTGGCAGGATAATCGAGCACCGGGTATTCAATGTCGGTAATCCGATCATTCTCGGTGACGTAGGCCTGCATTTCTTCGCTGAGTAATCTCCTTACTCGGGACTTTTCCGACCGAAGGTCGAGATCGGGAACTTCATTCTTCAGCATGCGCTGCCACGCTGTTTTATCATTCAAATGGGCCTTAAGCGCCACTTCTATAGCTCCGGCCAAATAACGGTTCGGGGTTTCGGCTAACTCTATGGCGTAACTAGCCCCTTGATCGATCCAGCGAGTAGGTACCTGAGCCTTTCGCGTAACCCCCACTTTTAATCCGCTCGACACCGCCAAATACACCACATGAGGTTGGAGCTGATTCTCTTTTTCCCAAGCCAAATCACGATCCTCAATGCCTAAATGGGCTTGACTTTTTTCCGGGTTAAAAATAGGCTCTCCCGCTTCAGGCTTATTCCAAAAGCAATCGTAGCAGAAGTTCTGGCGATAGACCTTTGTTTTTAACTCTCCACAAAAACATTGAATTTGACCCGTGTATCGAATGTTCCACGTACGCCCGAGCCATTCATTCACATTTATTGCATCCTTGCCTAACGGCAAGATATATTGAACCGGGTTTTCAAGAGTAGTTGGCATCTTTGCCAAAGGTCCGTTAAAGGCGGGCATCGCAAGGCTTTTTATGGTTGAAAAATAGGAACAATGACTATCTTAGACCTCGAAGTTAAGAAATCAATGGCGGTAAAGTTTCCTTTAATCAATTCAGTGTTTTCATGGGTCATGAAAAAGCGGTTTCACGAAATCGAGCTTTTCATGAAATACCCCTTGGAAGTTCAGTCAGAGTGGCAAATGAAACTCGTTCGAAGCGCTAGCGACACCGAATACGGAACCGAGCACCAATTCAACTCCATTCGCAACTACAACGACTACCGAAACAACATCCCAATCGTATCCTACGAAGACCTCGTTCCTTATATCGATCGGATGCGAAAAGGAGAACAAAACATACTTTGGCCCACAGAGATTAAATGGTTTGCCAAATCATCGGGCACCACCAATCAACGAAGTAAATTCTTACCCGTTTCACAAGAGAGTTTAGAAGAATGTCATTTGAATACAGGCAAAGACATGCTGAGCATTTACTGTAACCAAAACCCAGAGACGCAAATGTTTTCTGGCAAGAGTTTAATGCTCGCGGGAAGCGCCACTAATATTGACCCGAGTAATAATTCGTATTACGGGGACCTAAGCGCGATTATGGTTAAGAATCTGCCCTTCTGGGCCGATTTCTTAAGTACTCCCGACAATAAAACGGCGCTCATCGAAAACTTTGAAGAAAAGCTCGACAAAACAGTTGAAATTGCCATCAAAGAGAATGTAACCAGCTTAACGGGTGTGCCTTCATGGATGCTGGTAACCTGTCACAAGGTTTTGGAGCGAACGGGCAAAAACACACTTCGCGAAGTATGGCCAAATCTGGAGCTCTTTATTCACGGAGGAGTCGCATTTACGCCCTACAAAGATCAGTTTAATGAGTTGTTCGGTGGTCCACCTTTGAACTATCTCGAAACCTATAATGCCTCTGAGGGCTTTTTCGCCATCAAAGATCGATTAGATTCCGATGATATGCTTCTCATGCTCGACTACGGAATCTTTTATGAATTCTTACCGGAAAGTGAGTGGCATTCAGATAGCCCTCAAGCCATTGACCTTAGCGAAGTGGAATTAGGTGTTCAATATGCCTTGATTATAAGCACGAATGCTGGACTCTGGAGATACAAGATTGGAGACACCATTCAGTTCACCTCCCTTTATCCGTTCCGCATCCGCATAACGGGCCGCACCAAATACTTTATAAACGCCTTTGGCGAAGAAGTCATTCAAGACAATGCAGAACAAGCTTTAGCCACAGCTTGTGAAAAAACTGGAGCTCAAGTACGCGAATACACGGGCGGACCCGTTTACATGAAGGACGGAGCTAGTGGAGCGCATGAGTGGGTAATGGAATTTGACAAAACTCCGGAGGACTTATCCTTCTTTGTCGATGCTTTTGACAATGCCCTGAAAGTCTTGAACACCGATTACGAAGCCAAACGCCACAACAATATGGCCTTAGAAATGCCCATTATTCACGTGGCAAAAAAAGGGCTCTTCTTTGAATGGATGAAGAATCGAGGTAAGCTCGGTGGTCAAAACAAAGTACCTCGTTTGGCGAATCACCGGAATTACCTTGAAGAATTAATTGAATTAAATAATACGCGTTGAAACTCTTTTCTTTTCTCCTATTGGTTTGTGTATCCCCATGGGTTCAGGCGCAAAATGAGAACATCCGATGGGAGCGAACCTTCCCTATCGAGAATTGCCAGGACTTTGGTGTCGATCGATTCGGAAACATCTACACCTTGCAAGGGGAAGAAATTATCAAAAGAGATGATTCGGGTAAAATACTCTATCGTTTTAGCGACCCCTCCTTCGATTCAATAACCTATGTTGATCCATTCTTGAGTATGGATTTATTGATTTATTACCGCGATTTTTTCTCCATTATCATTCTCGACAACCGACTGAATCCAATTGTGAGTCCCATTCGTCTCGATGAATACGGTTACTATGATGTTCAATGGGTTAAAGCTACCGACCAACGTTCTTTGTGGTTCTATGATCAAGCAACGGACCGCCTCATAAAGTGGAGCGTTCCAGACCAAGCACCTGCCCTAGAAAGCCTGAATTTGAGTCAGACCGTAGGTCGAGAAATCACACCTACGTACCTATTACAAACGATTAATAACGTCTTCGTAAACAATCTTGGAAAGGAACTATTGCAGTTCGATTTATTCGGTAATTTCATCCGCTCCTTGCCCATAAAAACGCCCGATGAATTTCAGGTAATGAACTACAAGGTGTATTATTTAGCTGAGGACGAATTGGTTATTTACGATCCTGCCTTACGGCAGGAAAAACGGCTTTCCGTTCCCGACAAAGGTCCCTGGACAAAATACCAAATAACCGAAGAGCATCTTTACCAACTTGGGAAAGGAGAATTGAGAAGATTTAAAATAGGCCGTTAATTTCGCCTTCGATCCGATTGATTACGCTACCTAAATCTTCCTGACTGTCGATGAAGTTCAATTGATCGACATCAATAATGAGCAACTTGCCTTTGTTATATTCCGAAATCCACGCCTCGTAACGTTCGTTTAGGCGGTTCAAATAATCGAGTCGGATGCTCGATTCGTACTCACGGCCGCGCTTTTGAATTTGGTCTACTAAGGTGGGAACGGAAGCGCGTAAATAAATCAACATATCAGGAGCCGGAACAAAAGAGTCCATTAGCTCGAATAGGTTCATGTAGTTCTCAAAATCACGAGAAGTCATGAGTCCCATCGCATGTAAATTCGGCGCGAAAATGTGTGCATCTTCATAGATGGTACGATCTTGAATAACATCTTTCCCAGAATCGCGAATTTCTTTTATCTGAGCAAAGCGACTTCTCAAAAAGAAGATTTGAAGGTTGAAAGACCACCTTTGCATTTCGTTGTAGAAATCATCTAAATAGGGATTATCATCGACATCCTCAAAATGAGGCGTCCATTGATAATGCTTTGCTAAGAGTTTCGTTAAGGTCGTTTTTCCGGCGCCAATATTACCGGCTATTGCAATGTGCATAACTGAGAGGTTGATCGATGTGCTAAAGTAAAAAAAAATGCCCCCCCGCAGCGGCGAGAGGGCATTTTGTAATCGATTATTCTAAGAAATTATGCCAAGCCTGAAGCAATTACTAAGGCTACAACAGACATTAATTTCAATAAGATGTTCAAGGCTGGACCTGAAGTATCCTTAAATGGATCTCCAACGGTATCTCCAGTAACGGCTGCTTTGTGCGCTTCCGTTCCTTTTTTGCCTTGCTCTTCGAGCATTTTCTTTGCGTTATCCCAAGCACCACCGGCGTTCGATTGGAAGATCGCCATAAGTACACCTGCAGACGTAACTCCGGCCAACAAACCACCAAGGGTTTCAGCGCCGAAAGCGTATCCAACAATTACAGGCGCCGCAATGGCGAGTAATCCTGGAAGAACCATTTCACGAAGTGAAGCTTGTGTCGAAATCTCAACACACTTATCGTATTCTGCTTTTCCGTCAGCCGCATCAAAAATGGCGCGGTCTTCTGGAGTTGCTTTTGAAATATCAGCATCGTATTTACGCATTACAGCTAAAGCTGCTTTCAATTCTGGGATATCGGCGAATTGACGACGTACCTCTTGAATCATCGCCATTGCGGCGCGACCCACAGCACCCATTGCCATTGCTGAGAATACAAAAGGAAGCATTGCTCCTACTAACAATCCCGCCATTACACGTGGATTCGAAATATCGATACTTTCAATACCTGCTGTTTGCATAAAAGCCGCGAACAATGCTAAGGCCGTTAAAGCGGCAGAAGCAATGGCAAAACCTTTACCAATAGCAGCAGTGGTATTTCCTACAGCATCTAATTTATCGGTACGCTCGCGAACTTCGCTTGGCAATTCAGCCATTTCAGCAATACCACCCGCGTTATCTGAAATAGGACCGTAAGCATCGACAGCTAATTGGATTCCCGTATTCGCTAACATACCTACTGCGGCAATAGCAATACCGTAAAGTCCAGCAAAGTGATGTGAAATCATAATCGCAGCAGCGATAATAAGAATTGGAATAGCGGTAGACATCATACCTACTCCTAAACCAGCGATGATGTTCGTAGCAGCACCTGTTTCAGACTGCTTCATGATATTCAATACAGGTTTCTTACCTGTTCCTGTGTAGTATTCTGTGATACTACCAACTCCTAATCCGGCCACTAGGCCGGCAATAGTTGCCCAAAAAACACCCATTGAAGTGTATTCAATGTCGTTAAACATCCAGCTTGCTGGAAGCATGTATTGAATAAGGAAGTAAGAAACCAAAAGCATTAATCCGGCAGAAATAAACTCTCCACGGTTCAAAGCAGATTGTGGGTTTCCACCTTCTTTTACCTTTACGAAGAAGGTACCCAAGATAGATACGAGGATACCTGCTCCTGCTAAGCTCAATGGAAGCATTACCGCTCCAAGTGTTTGTCCTTCGAATTCAGGAAGGGCAAAAAACGCTGCTCCCAAAACCATAGTACCGATGATGGATCCGACGAATGATTCGAAAAGATCGGCGCCCATACCTGCAACATCACCAACGTTGTCACCAACGTTATCGGCAATAGTAGCTGGGTTCAATGGGTGATCTTCAGGAATTCCGGCTTCTACTTTACCTACAAGGTCAGCACCTACATCCGCTGCTTTGGTATAAATACCTCCACCCACACGGGCAAATAGCGCAATTGAAGAAGCTCCTAGGGAGAATCCAGAAAGAATATTAATAACTCGTGCTGTATCGGTTGCCGTGTCGGTTCCGAACATTCCTTGATAAACAAAGAACAAGATGCTTAACCCGAGTACTCCAAGACCAACTACTCCAAGACCCATTACAGATCCACCGGCGAAGGCTACTTCAAGTCCCTTACCCAAAGAGGTACGAGCGGCTTGTGTGGTACGAACGTTTGCTTTGGTTGCGATACGCATTCCAATAAATCCGGCTAAACCGGAGCAAACCGCACCAACGATAAACGAAACGGCAATTAATGGACTCGAATCAGCTTCGCTGTATCCTTTAAAGGCCAACATCGCGGCTACAGCCAATACGAATACAGCTAGTATGCGGTACTCTGCTTTTAGGAAGGCCATTGCTCCTTCTGCAATACTCGCGGCAATACGCGACATTTTTGCATCGCCTTCATCTTGTTTAGAAACCCAGGCACTGCGCCAGAATACAAACAATAAGGCGATAACGCCAAAGGCTGGTAAAATGTATACCAAATTTTCCATGAAACTATTTATTTGGATTATTTATGAGATGTATAAAACACTTTTAACTGCTTTAACTACGTCGTCTACCTGCGGTAGGAAGGCCTCCACCAAGGTAGGTGCATAGGCCATCGGCGTGTCAAGCGTATTGATTCTTTTTACAGGTGCATCGAGGTAATCGAATGCGTATTTCTGAACGTTGTAGGTGATATCTGTGGAGATATTGGCTAATGGCCAAGCCTCTTCAAGAACCACTAAACGATTTGTTTTTTTAACGGAAGTAATTACGGTATCGTAATCGATTGGGCGCACAGAACGCAAATCAATGATTTCGCACTCAATACCTTCTTTCGCCAATTGCTCTGCGGCCGAATAAGCGTGCTTAATAATTTTCCCGAAAGAAACGATGGTCACGTGATTACCCGTTCTTTTTACTTCAGCAACACCAATTGGAATCAAATATTCCCCATCTGGAACAAGTCCTTTGTCGCCATACATTTGCTCCGATTCCATTACCAAAACTGGATCGTTATCGCGAATAGCGCTTTTTAGGAGGCCTTTGGCATCTTTTGGATTCGAAGGAACTACGACTTTAAGTCCAGGCGTATTTGCAAACCAGTTCTCAAAACTTTGGCTGTGGGTTGCGCCTAATTGTCCGGCAGAACCGCTTGGGCCGCGGAAAACGATTGGGATATTGAATTGACCACCCGACATTTGATACATCTTAGCAGCATTGCTAATGATTTGATCAATGGATACAAGAGAGAAGTTGAAGGTCATATATTCAATGATCGGCCGAAGTCCGTTCATAGCCGATCCAACTCCAATTCCAGAAAAGCCAAGTTCGGCAATCGGGGTATCGATCACCCGTTTTGGTCCGAATTCGTCTAACATTCCCTTTGAAGCTTTGTATGCGCCGTTGTATTCGGCTACTTCTTCGCCCATTAGATAAACGCGCTCATCGCGGCGCATTTCCTCACTCATGGCTTCACATATAGCTTCTCTAAATTGAATTTCTCTCATGATCCTTAGCGTTAGGGTGGGCAAAAATAACAATTAAATGACTAAATTTGCCTTCCCCAAAACGAAATACGAGAAACACGATGAATATACTGGTTTGCATCTCTCACGTTCCGGACACAACGTCCAAAATAAACTTCGGCAATAACGATACTGAATTCATTAAAGACGGGCTTCAATTTATTATTGGCCCCAACGATGAATTTGGTCTAACAAAAGCCCTTTTTCTGAAAGAAAAAAATGGCGGCACCATTACCGTTATTAATGTAGGAGGCCCAGAAACAGAGCCTACCTTAAGAAAGGCATTGGCTATTGGTGCAGACGCTGCAGTTCGCATTGACGCAGCTGCAACAGATGGTTATTTTGTAGCGCAACAGATTGCGAGCTACGCAAAAGAAAATGCTTTCGACCTTATCATTTGCGGTACCGAATCTATCGATTACAATGGAGGTCAAGTTCCTGGTATGGTTGCCGAACTATTGGGAATTCCGTTTGTTCAAACATGTATTGGCTTTGAGGTCGAAGGAACCGAAGCGACGGTTATTCGCGAAATCGACGGAGGTAAAGAAACTTTGAAAGGTTCGCTTCCGATGGTAATTGCCGGAAAAAAAGGATTGGTTGAGGAAAAGGACCTTCGTATTCCAAATATGCGGGGTATCATGATGGCTCGTCAGAAGTCGTTAACTGTGCATCCGGCCGTGGAGGCCGAAACCGGATTCGTAACAGAAAAATACGAACGACCCGCAGAAAAAGGTGCCTGTATGATGATCGACGCCGATAATATCGATGAGTTGGTTCGCCTATTACACGAAGAAGCCAAAGTAATTTAAGGAAGATTAAAACGAACAAATATGTCTGTATTAGTTTACGCAGAATCTTGGGAAGGAAAATTTAAGAAAGCCACTTTTGAAGCAGTGAGTTATGCCAAGCGCATAGCCGATGTTGATGGTGGAGATACTGTTGCAGTAACCTTTGGAGATGTTTCGGATGACGCGAGTTCTCTAGGAAATTACGGAGCCTCGAAAGTGATTAACGTATCGAATGTATCCAGTTTTGGGAATGATGTTTTCGCCTCTGCCTTGGCTGAAATCGCTTCCAACGAGGGTTGTAACACCATCGTTTTATCGAATACAAACAACGGTGGATCTACAGCCCCGTTATTGGCCATTAAAGCAAGCGCTTCCTTAGTGACGAACGCCTTGGCATTGCCAACGAGTACACAGCCACTTACTGTAAAACGCAAAAGCTTTTCATCGAAAGGATTCGCCTTTTACAAGTCGAACAGCGCCAAGAACGTAATCACCATTATACCGAACGCAATTGGTGTTCAAGAGTTTGATGGAACGGCAAGCGTGGAAGATTTTTCAGCTTCGAATACCGCAGCCCAACTAACCTCGGTGAGCGTAGATACGGCAAAAGGTAAAATTCCACTTCCCGAAGCGGAACTCGTTGTTTCGGCAGGTCGAGGAATGAAAGCACCAGAACATTGGAACTTAATTGAAGAGTTAGCGGAAACACTAGAAGCAGGAACCGCATGTTCAAAGCCCGTTTCGGATATGGGATGGCGCCCTCACAGCGAGCACGTTGGTCAAACAGGAATAGCCATTAACCCACAACTATATATTGCGATTGGTATTTCAGGTGCTATTCAACATTTGGCTGGAGTTAATGCTTCCAAAAATATTGTTGTCATCAATAAAGACCCCGAAGCGCCTTTCTTCAAGGCTGCCGACTACGGAATTATTGGCGATGCATTTGAAGTAGTTCCTAAGCTAACAGCGGCGCTAAAAGCATACAAGGCGAACCATTAATTCATGAAAAAGGTCCGCCTAAGTATTGTTGGATTGTCGTACAGTCAAACCCAAAGTGGTGCGTACGCATTGGTTTTGTCCGAAGAAAAAGGGCATCGCCGACTTCCAATCATTATTGGCGGGTTCGAAGCGCAGTCGATTGCCATAGCGCTCGAAAAAGAGGTGGTGCCTCCGAGACCGCTTACGCATGACCTATTTAAGCAGTTCGCCGACGAATTCGAGATCGGACTCAAAGAGGTGTTAATTCACAAACTTCAAGACGGAGTGTTTTATGCCCGACTCTTATGTACTCAAAAAGGGGAAGAAGTTGCCTTAGACGCTCGTACTTCTGATGCTGTGGCCCTAGCGGTCCGATTTGGCTGTCCGATTTTCACCTATGAAGAAATTCTAAAAGCCGCAGGTATCATTTTAGAAGAGGAAGGCTCGGATGAATCCGTCGCTGAAGAATCTTTCGAAATGGAAGAAGCCATCGAAAGCGAAAAAGAAGAAGTGGAAGAACACTTTGTCGGACTCAATGAATCGCAACTAACGGCCCTGATGCAAGACGCGATCGAAAAAGAAGACTACGAAAAAGCAGCGGCCCTTCGCGACGAAATCGAGAAGCGCAAAAAAAACTAATTTAGGTGCCATGAGCCGCACCTTCCTTTTCCTCTTTTTATTTCTATACACTTTCTCCTTTGCTCAATCGGTGGAAGGCACTTGGGTTTTTCAATCCATTGAATCTTCAAAAGGCGAAAATCTATTCCCCGTCTCAAATACGGACACTATGCAGATCGATTCTTCGGGATCGTTCATTTATTCGCTGGATGCAAAAAACTTGTTAGCCAAGGGCTCTTGGGAATTGAATGGTGATCGACTCGCCTATTCGTATGAAAAGCCATCAGACACGCTCCGATACTACAACATAGTTGAGTTAAACGACAGCCTTCTTCGTTTCGAGGAAAATCAAACGCGCTATTCCTTTAGAAAAAAGAATGATTCTCCCTCCGCTGACGCAGTTCAAACCACCTCCTTAGATACCGCCTCCCTCGATCAAATCTCTTTATCGGGAATTTTAAGGGGTTTGCTCGGCCTTGCCGTGCTCGTTTTGGTTGGATTCCTGTTTTCATCGAACCGAAGAGCCATCAATTGGCCATTGATTTTCAAAGGAATT
>CBFHRK010000025.1:20445-24579 GCA_965658225.1 Flavobacteriales bacterium
CGATTCAAATCATTTTTGCTTTCGCCATACTTAAGGTTGAATTTGTAAAAAACATCTTCGATTACTTAAGTCAAGGATTCGTGGTTTTATTGAGTTTCACGGCCGCTGGTTCCGAATTTATTTTCGGATCGCTGGTTACCGATCTCGATGGCTTTGGTTACATTTTCGCCTTCCAAGTGCTCCCCACAATTCTATTCTTTTCCGCATTAACCAGTCTGCTCTTCTATTTTGGAATTCTTCAAAAGGTAGTTTTCGCTTTTGCTTGGATCATGAAGCGAACACTCAATCTTAGTGGAGCCGAGAGTTTAGCTTCGGCCGGAAATATATTCTTGGGTCAAACCGAGTCACCTCTCTTAATAAAACCTTATATCGATAAAATGACCCGCTCAGAATTGCTTTGCCTTATGTCGGGAGGTATGGCAACCATTGCGGGCGGTGTTCTCGCTGCTTATATTGGGTTTTTAGGTGGTGACGATCCAGTGCAACAGGCGTTTTTTGCAAAGCATTTATTAGCAGCATCCGTAATGTCGGCTCCCGCCGCGGTTGTTGGTGCCAAACTTCTCGTTCCCGAAACGGAGAAGTTCAACAAAGACATGACCATTTCGAGCGAAAAAATTGGCAAGAACGCCTTAGAAGCGATCACCAACGGAACACTTCAAGGAATACGCCTCGCTGTAAATGTGGGCGCTATGCTTCTGGTTTTCATCGCCTTAATTGCCATGGCAAACTACGTACTCTCCGATTTCATTGGTCTGCACACAGGACTTAACAAATGGGTAAATGCATTCACCGATGGCCAATACGAAACCTTCACTCTTCAATTCATTTTGGGTTATGCCCTAGCCCCATTGACTTGGCTCATGGGCGTTGCAAAAGAGGATATGATTTTGGTCGGACAACTACTCGGAGAAAAAACCATTCTCAACGAATTTGTGGCCTACGTGAGTCTGGGCGATTTAAAAACGGCCGGCAAATTCACCGAAGAAAAATCGATCATCATCGCAACGTACATACTTTGTGGTTTTGCCAATTTCTCATCCATCGGGATCCAAATCGGTGGAATTGGAGCACTCGCTCCGGGACGAAAAACCGCCCTTTCCGAACTCGGAATAAAAGCCCTTATCGGTGGCACCTTGGCTTCCTTGTTTACCGCAGTAATTGTTGGCATGCTCATTTAAACCATCCGTCGTTTTAGTTGTTGAATGAAAAAAAGTCGATGAAACTAAAGCGCGTACTCCTCATTCTTTTAATCGTTTTTCTCGCCCTAGCGGGCGGATTAGCAATCTTCGTTTCAATAAGCTCGGAAGAACTCCCCAATGGAGTATCCGGCACACAAGCAGAGGCGCTCACCGACAAAATGTTTACCGCGGTCGGTAAAGAAGCATGGGACTCCACCAAGTTCGTTCAGTGGTCGTTTCGCGACGCAAATCACTACGTTTGGAACAAAGACAAGCACTTCGTGCGCGTGAAATGGGACAATATTACGGTCTATCTGCATCCGGCTGATAAATCGGGCCGGGTCTTTCAAAAAGCCACCGAACTTGATGGCGATGAAAAAAGTGCCCTTCTTCAAAAAGCATGGGATTCGTTCAATAACGACAGCTTTTGGCTCATCGCGCCGTTGAAGGCGCGCGATCCAGGAACCGAACGCAAACTCGTAGATACCGAGCAAGGCCCGGCTCTTTTAGTGACCTACACAAGCGGTGGAACCACCCCCGGGGATAGTTACTTATGGCTGCTCGACGATTCGGGTCTGCCCTACGCCTGGAAAATGTGGGTTCAAGTGCTTCCTGTGGGCGGACTCAAATTCACTTGGGAGAATTACGTGGCTACGCGGACGGGTGTTCAGATCGCGCTCGACCACCGAGCCGAGAGTCTGAACGTACCTATTTCAGGAGTTGATTTTGCGATGTCGCTATCCGACTTAAATGTATCCGATACACTTCTTGTGCATTAATTTGCTACATTCCACCTCCTTAATAATTTACACATGAAAAGATTAGTACTCCTACTCGTTGGCGTAGCCTTGTTCTCAACAAGCTTCGCTCAAACACCTTCTTGGATGCGCTACCCCGCAATTTCTCCAGATGGTTCTCAAATCGCCTTCAGTTATCAAGGCGATATTTTTTTGGTTCCTACCGAAGGTGGTCAAGCAAAACCGCTTACAAGACATAGCGCCTACGACTTCGAACCCGTATGGTCAAACGACGGTTCAAAAATCGCCTTTGCAAGCGATCGCTACGGAAATTTCGATGTTTTCGTAGTGAATGCAACAGGTGGCGCTCCCACTCGATTAACATTCGCATCGAGCAGTGATCACCCCAGCGATTTTACACCGGACGGAAGCGCCGTTTTATTTTCTGCGGCCCGCCAAGATGCCGCCGCGAATAGGCAATTCCCATCGCGCGGATTGCGCGAATTATATCAAGTTCCCATCACGGGTGGCCGCCCTGTACAATTGTTAACGACCCCGGCCGAAAACGCTCGTTACAATGCCGATGGAAGTCAAATTCTTTTTCACGATTGGAAAGGATATGAAGATCAATGGAGAAAGCACCATACCTCATCCGTAACGCGCGACATTTGGACCTACGACCTAGCAGACGGAAGCTACAACATGATTTCCACCTATAAAGGCGAAGACCTTTATCCAGACTATGCCGCCGATGGGACCATTTACTTCTTGAGCGAAATGTATGGGAACAATTTTAATGTGGTCAAAAGAAACGCCGACGGGTCTATTAGCCAGGTATCGAATCTGGAAAAGCACCCAGTTCGTTTCCTATCAATTAGTAACGACAATTTACTCTGCTATAGCTATCATGGAGAGCTCTATACCCAGCGCGATGGTGCCGAGCCGCAAAAGGTAAATGTGACCTTACTCGACGACGCAAAAGAGAACGAATACGAAATCATTCGCGCATCTGGGTCGTCCGATTTTTCGGTAAGTCCGAATGGAAAAGAAATTGCCTTTATAAATCGAGGTGAAGTATTCGTTACCGCCGTTGATGGCTCGTGGACGAAGAGAATAACGAATACGCCAGAACAAGAGCGCTCGGTAGACTTTCACCCGGAAGGAAGAAAAATTCTCTACTCAGGAGAACGCGAAGGCTCATGGAACGTTTACGAAGCCGAAATAGCAAGCGATGACGAGCCCTACTTCTATGCCGCTACCATCATTGAAGAACGCGCCTTACTCGACAATGAACCCGAAGAATTTCAAGCGAGCTATTCTCCAGACGGAAAAGAAGTAGCCTACCTAGAAGAGCGTACCACACTAAAAGTATTGAATATTGAAAGTGGTGAGACCCGCGAAATATTACCAGGGCGATATAACTATTCCTATGCCGATGGCGACCAAGACTATCAATGGTCTCCTGACGGCAAGTGGTTTGCTGTTACCTATCTACCGGGCAAACAATGGACGTCGAACATCGGAATTGTATCTGCGGAAGGCGGACAAGAACCCATTGACTTATCTCGTTCTGGATTCGAAGACTGGATGCCGATGTGGCAATTAGACGGAGATGCCATCATTTGGGGTAGCAATCGGGATGGAAACACGAATCTGCAAGGACGTGGAGGAACTTGGGATATTTATGCACTCTTCACGAAACAAGCCGCTTTCGACAAGTACAAGATGAACGAAGAGGAGTACACGCTATGGAAAGAAAAGAAAGACGATAAAAAAGACGACGATTCCGACGAAGAAGACGACAAAAAAGACAAGAAAAAGAAAAAGAAAGACGATGACGACGAAAAGGAAGTCGAAGCCTTAAAAATAGAATTCGATGGTTTCCAAGACCGCAAGGCTCGATTAACACCGATGAGCGGTAATTTGGGTGGTGGCTTTTTATCGAAAGAAGGCGACCTGATTTACTACTTCGCCTATGTTAACCGTTCTTGGGGACTGTACAGCTGGGACCTTTACAAAGGAGAAATGGAAACAGTTGCCAATTTGGGCCGTTCCTTTGGTAACTGGGAAGTAAGTAAAGACGGCAAATCTGTATTCTATTCCGATGGCGGTGGGTTTGCCAAGCTCGCCCTATCGGGCGGAAAAAAAGAAAGTGTCTCTGTGAGCGCCGAAATGCAGCTCGATCCATCCGGCGAAAGAGCCTACTTGTTCGAGCATGT
>CBFHRK010000026.1:0-12372 GCA_965658225.1 Flavobacteriales bacterium
CCCTGGCTCGACCCAGACAATACGGGTATACAAACTATTCCAGGTACCAATCCACCCTGTATTCCTTTTAGTATTGAAGAGCAGGAAAGCTTGCAGGTAGCCTTGTATCCGAATCCGACAAGCGACGTACTTTATTGGGAAACACAGCAAATGACGGAGCACTTGGAAGTACTCGATGCTATGGGTAGAGTTGTTTTGGAGTTGGAGCCAAATGAGCTGAAAGGTGAAATAAACGTCGCTACTTGGGCTTCGGGCGTGTATTTTTTAAGAATGGAAACCTCAAGAAACCAAGGCGCAGCGCGATTCATCGTGCCGTAAGGCACTTCTTTGATGCTTGAAAAACTTATTGTAATTTTGCCACCCTTGATGGTCCTGTGGCCGAGCGGCTAGGCAGAGGTCTGCAAAACCTCGTACACCGGTTCGAATCCGGTCGGGACCTCCACTTAAAAAGAGCCTGCATTTAACGATGCGGGTTTTTTTTTGTCCTTCTCCCATCCTTTTCCTTCGTTTTGGCGTATTTCTATTGTAACCCATTGGGCAATATGAATTACACCGTACAAATAGAAAGGGAAATTGAGGCACAGCGAGTTGAGCTCGGGCGTCATCCAGTTTATATGGGTGTGAATAATGTATCTGGTTTACTCCGAATGATGGAGTTCCACGTCTTTGCTCAATTCGATTATGCCGAAATCAGCAAGTCCATTTCGGAGAAACTACCTTGGTCCTATGCCCCCAAGAGTCAACAAGTAGCCGCAGATTACCTAGAGACAATGCGCACGATGGGTGCAGACATGCGTTCGATTGACACCTATTTATCCCTCAAGAAATCGGGTGTAAGCGCACCAGACGCTCTTCGTCATTGTGGCGCGCGAGAAGTAATAATTCAATTTTCGGTGTATTCGTATTGGGTAGCGAAACGAGCGCCTTTGCACGTTGCTTTGGGTGTTGTTGCATGGGCACGGGAGCACAGGGTTCATGAAACTTTTATTCGGGCCTTGCTCGAATCGTCGAAGCCTTTGTCGGGCGCGCTTAAACCGCTCGATTTGTTCATTCCGGATTATCTTGCTTTTCCGCGTGAGAAAGCTGCGAAAACGGCGCGTTTTCTGTTGTCCGAAGTATGTGAGGAAGACGTCGAAAAGTGGTATCAAGTGCGCGAGCACGTTCAAAAAATGATGCGTTTACGACGTCGAGCTTGGGATGGGCTTTTAAACGAGCTCGTGATCGCTTAACTTGGCGTTGTGCCAAAACTTCCTATTTCTTTTTACGACCGAACCGATTCTACCCTTATTGCCAAAGAGCTCATAGGTAAAGTGCTTTGCACGCGAATCAATGGCGTTTTCACCTCCGGAATTATTGTTGAAACGGAGGCCTATCGGGGACACAACGACCGTGCGAGTCATGCCGCTAAAGGCATTCCAACTCCGCGAACGGCCATTATGTATGGGCCACCGGGAATTGCCTATGTGTATTTGTGTTATGGAATACATCATTTATTCAATGTGGTAACCAATGGCCCTCAACGGGCCGATGCGGTACTTATTCGTGCATTAGAACCCTTGGAAGGGCGAGAAAAAATGCTCGAAAGTAGAGCCTTGGCTAAAATGGAACCGCGCGTTACTATGGGTCCGGGCAGTTTGAGTAAGGCCATGGGAATTGATAGAACACTGAATGGAGCATCCGTATTGGACGACGAGGTGTGGATAGAGGAGCCGAAACTGCAGACGCAATACCAAATTGTTTCTGGTCCGCGAGTAGGCGTCGATTACGCAGGGGAAGATGCGCTTCTTCCGTGGAGGTTTTTTGTGAAGGGGAATAAATTTATCAGCAAGCCGAGATCATAGCGCTAGCCAAGGGCAACATCCAAGCTCATCATCACAATAAACCCGGCAATAAATCCGAGCGTGGCAACATCCGTGTATTTATCTTTTTGTGTTTCGGGAACCACTTCTTCAATAACGACATAAATCATGGCGCCTGCCGCAAAGGCCAATGCATAGGGAAGAATGGGTTGTGCCACCATTACTGCAGCGGCACCAATAACTCCGGCAATGGGTTCTACAATGGCACTTAATTGCCCGTACCAAAAGCTGCGGCCCGCGCTAACGCCCGAGCGACGTAAGGGCATAGAAACGGCAATTCCTTCCGGAAAATTCTGCAGCCCGATACCAATTGCTAAGGCCACAGCAGCGCCTAATTCGGCTCCGGGAACGCCACTTGCGAATGCACCAAAAGCAACTCCGACAGCTAACCCTTCGGGAATGTTGTGAAGGGTAATCGCCATAACGAGCAGGGTGGTTTTATGCCATTTCGTATCTGGACCTTCGCTTTCTTCTTTTTTGAAGTTGATGTGAAGGTGGGGAACGAATTTATCTAAGGCATAAAGGAACAGCGCGCCTGCGCCAAAACCAATTGCAGGCGGAAGCCATCCGGGCAGCCCTTGGGCTTCACTCATTTCAATTGCCGGGGCTAGAAGCGACCAATAACTGGCTGCAATCATTACTCCACCCGTGAATCCGAGCATAGCATCGAGCCATTTGCGACTCATATCTTTAAAGAAAAAAACAAGCGAAGCTCCTGCAGCCGTTACTAGCCAGGTAAAGGTGGTGGCAATCAAGGCTTGAATAATGGGGCCTTTTTCGAGGAACCAATCGGGTAAAATATCCATTATACGCGTTTTACGAAAAGGTTTTTAGTCACTGCTGCACTAACGGTTTGCCCTTGTCCACCATCGAGCCGAAGGCGCATACTGCGATCAAAAGAAATAATTTCGAGCACCTCTAAGTGCGTACCAAGGCCAATGCTCTCCGCATTTAAATACTTTAAAAAATCGGTACTGCTATCGTGTACTCCAACTACTACCGCTGTTTCACCCGGTTTTAAATGATCGAGAGTCGGTGCTTTCCGCGGTTCTATGTGTCCATTTGCATCCGGAATAGGATCGCCATGTGGATCGTGTTCCGGAAAATCAAGAAATGAATTGAGTCGTTCCGTAAGTTCGGGTGCTTGAACGTGCTCTAATTGTTCGGCCATATCATGCACTTCGTCCCAGCCAAAATGCAGTTTCTCTACTAAAAAAGTTTCCCAGAGGCGGTGTTTACGAATGACTTTAAGGGCGCTTTGAAGGCCGTTTTTGGTAAGCTGAACTCCTTGATACTTTTGGTAGGCGACTAATTTTTTGTCGGCGAGCTTTTTGACCATATCCGTCACGGATGAAGCCTGCGTTTGGAGTCGTTCAGCAAGCGCATTGGTAGAAACGGGTGCGTCGGTATCTACCGAAAGCGAATAGATCGCTTTTAAATAATTCTCTTCGGACTGAGTATGTGCCATATTTAGATTTGCCAACAACTAAATTTAGGCAAATCTAAATAAAAATAAGAGCAAAAAAGAAACCGGTTCGAAAACCGGCTTCTAATTTCAACGGTTGGACTTAATTATCCCGCTGCAAAGCGGCGTGCAACCTCGTCCCAATTGATAACATTGAAAAAAGCGTTGATGTAATCAGGTCTTCGATTCTGATAGTTCAAATAGTATGCGTGCTCCCACACATCGAGCCCGAGAATAGGCGTTCCATTACAGTCAACAACATCCATAAGTGGATTGTCTTGATTGGGTGTACTGCATACGGCTAGCTTTCCATTTTCAACACAAAGCCAAGCCCATCCCGATCCAAATTGAGTAGCGGCAGCATTCGAAAAAGCATCTTTAAACGCCTCGAAGGATCCGAAGTCGCGATCAATGGCAGCAGCCAATTCTCCTGAAGGGTTTCCCCCTCCATTGGGGCCCATAACGGACCAAAATAAATCGTGGTTGTAAAATCCACCGCCATTGTTTCGAACGCCAGCGCCATGAGCTGAAATATTCGAAAGGATGATTTCAATAGAAGATCCTTCAAGGTCGGAACCTTCAATGGCAGCATTTAATTTTGAGGTATATCCAGCGTGGTGCTTACTGTGGTGAATCTCCATCGTGCGTGCATCGATATGTGGTTCCAATGCATCGTACGCGTAGGGTAGTGAGGGTAATTCAAAAGCCATTATTTTCTTTTTTTAGATTGTACTTGATTAAAGAAGGCTAACAAAGCTACGAATTGAATGTTTCTTCATGGCTATTTGGAGCGTATCCTTAACTTATCGGAATAATGTCCGCGATGAAAAGGACCGTGAAAAGCTAGTTTAACACTCGAAAACGAACTCATGAAATTTGAGCCGATCGCCCTTCCCTCATTTCCTTTGAAAGCAAAACAAGAAAATCGCGTAAAGCAATTTAACGAGCTTCTGTTGGAGCTAGAAGAAAGGACGCTATCCTTCGAAATGGAGCAGGTAATACACGATGAATTGAAGATGATTCCCACAAAAGAGACCCGCAGGAAATTCTTATCGCAATTGTATAAGTCGCAACGCCGAATCCTTTATCAATTGGAAAAGCAAACGAAATTAGTACCAAAGCGATACTACATGCAGTACTATATGGTTCTCGGAATGGTGGTTCTAGGAGCGCCAATCGGCAGTATTTTTATTGCTTTATTCGAAAATGGAGCGGCTTTTATGGGCGTCGGTTTTGGAATCGGATTGGCTCTGGGCATCGCTTTTGGAACCCAAAAAGATCAAAGGGCAGCGAGCGAGGGGCGTCAACTAAACTGGGAATCGCCCGGGTACTAGCTCTTCTTGAGTGAAGCGGCGTCTGAAATGACGAGTCCAAGCGCTTCGTATACGTAGTCGAAAGTGGATAAAATATCGGGCATACCATTAACAATGGCTACATCGTGCTCGAAATGAGCGCTGGGCATTTTATCTTGAGTCACGATACTCCACCCGTCATTCAATTGACGGATGTGTCGCGTTCCCATATTAATCATGGGCTCAATTGCCAAAACCATCCCGTTCACCAATTTCTTACCGCGTCCTGGGCGTCCGTAATTGGGTACTTGAGGATCTTCGTGCATAACGCGACCGAGTCCATGTCCAACCAACTCGCGAACAACCCCGTAACCGTGTTTTTCGGCGTGATGTTGAACGGCATTACCGATATCACCAATTCTATTTCCCGCCCGGGCTTGTTCAATGCCCTGGTATAAGCTTTCTTTTGTGACATCGAGTAATTTTTGCACCTCCGGTGCGATTTCCCCCACCCCAAAGGTATAGGCGTGGTCTCCGTAAAAACCATTCTTTTTAGCTCCACAGTCGACGGATATTACATCACCTTCTTCTAAAGGACGATCATTCGGAATACCGTGAACAACCATTTCATTTACGGATATACAAAGGGTATTTGGAAAATCGTAGAGACCTAAAAATCCGGGATCTGCTCCGTGATCGCGGATACAAGCTTCTGCAAGTGTGTCGAGCTCAAGTGGGGTAACACCGGGCTTCACCACTTTGGCAACTTCACCTAAAGTCTTGCTCACAATCAATGCACTTTCGCGCATGAGCTCAATTTCCTCTTCGTTTTTGATGTAAACCATGGCTTTTTTCTCGGACGGCAAAGGTAATTATAATAGCTTTAGCAATAAGTTATAGCTACACTTATGTCGAACCCCTTTACCGTTTACCACGCCTCTGCCGGATCTGGAAAAACCTATGCGCTCGTTCGTGAATACCTCGAGAAATGCCTGATTGAACAGAATCCGCAAAACGCCTTCTACGCAATTCTGGCCATTACTTTCACAAACAAGGCGGCTGGTGAAATGAAAAATAGGGTGCTCGAGTATTTACAAGACTTTACTTCAAAAGGGCCAAAACATACACCTTTGATGGCCGATTTATGCCAGAAAATCGACATTTCTCAAGAGGAGCTTATTCGAAGGAGCCAAGTGTTATTGAGTGGGATTTTGCACGAGTACGATCGGTTCTCGATCAGCACCATTGATAAGTTCAACAGCAAGATTGTTCGAACCTTCGCTTTGGATCTGGACCTCCCACTCAATTACGAGGTGGAACTCGATACAGCGCGACTCATTGAAGAGGCAACGGCCCGGTTACTTTTAAAAATAGGCGAAGACGAAAACGTTACGGCTCTATTAAAAAGCTTCAGCGATCAGCAAATGGACGATGATCGCGATTGGCGAATCGAAAAAGCCTTGCAAGAAAAAGGAGTTTTTTTATTTCAGGAGCAACATCGCGCGCATTTAGATAAACTTTCGGAAACGGATCCGACCGACTTTTTACGCTCCATTAAGACTATTCACGCGAAACGAGCACAGCGGGAAAACCAGGGAATTACCCTTGCAAATGAAATGCTCGAACGCATTAATTCGGCCGCTTCTACAATTGGGTTTTCAGGCAAGCTCTATCCCGGATGGCTGATAAAAGTCAGTGAGAAAAAGAACTGGTCGGATTTTCATAAAAACTTCGTTTCAGACGAAGAGGGCATTCAATTCAAAGCGGCCTATCTACAGAAGGCAACAAGGGGCGAGTTCCTGAACAAAAAACCTTCGCCTGTAGATGCCGAATGGATTGCACAAAATGGGGATTATTTGGCTCGCGGAACCGAGCAAATTTCGGAGTGTATATTAGAGGCTCATAAACTCCGACTATATGCAAAGAACCTGTACGAGGTGGCTGCACTTTCCATGCTCGACAAGTGCTTGACGGAACTCAAAGAGGAGCGCAATGTGCTCCATATTTCGGAATTTAACAGAACCATTGCGGCCCAAGTTCGGAACGAACCCGTATTGTTCATTTACGAACGATTAGGGAGTCGATACCAGCATTATTTCGTCGATGAGTTCCAAGATACGTCCCGTATGCAGTGGTCGAATCTACTCCCTTTGGTGCACGAGGCGCTTTCTTCCGGCGGCAGTTGCATGGTCGTTGGCGATGGAAAACAAGCCATTTATCGCTGGCGCGGGGGCGAGGTCCAATTGTTTCTCGACCTAACGGCCGGAAAGAAACCCAATTATGAAAGCGGCTTGGGGACTCAAGAAATTCCGGAAGAACCCGAACCGACACGATTAGAAGATAATTGGCGGAGTAGATCAGCAATAGTCGATTTTAACAATACGCTCTATACCCAAGCAGCCACATCGCTCCGCGAGGAGCAATTCAAAAAGCTCTACGAACAAGCGAATCAGGAAATTAAAGGCAAAGCGGGCGGATTCATTAAAATGAATAGCTATCGGGCTAATGTAGTTGCTGAAATAGAGGAGGAAGCAAGCGCCTGGATCAATGAAGAAATCAATCGTTTAATTGATCGAGGGGCACAGTTCAGAGATATCTGCATATTGGTTAGAAAAGGAAAAGAGGCTTCACTGATCGCCAAGTACCTGCAAGTGTCGGGCGGAAAAACAGGAAAAGGAATTCCTGTAGTCAGCAATGATTCACTTCTTTTAAGCACGTCGCCAGAAGTAAATGTATTGATTCAATTTTTGCGTTGGAAAGCCGAAAACAACGCCATTGATGCGGCTTCGCGCGTTCTTCTTTATCTTGCGAATCACTTGAATATTGACTCCGATCGCCAACACGACGCATTCAACAGAGCACTAAAAGAAGGACAATTTGACAGTGTTCTTCAGGAGTGGCTTCCACAGTGGGACCCCGCAGAATGGCAACAGCGAAACCTATACGAAAAGGTGCAAACACTCACCTCGTGGATTCCCGGATTTGATCGATCCAATGCTTATGTTCAATTCTTCTTAGATCTATGTCATCAGTACAGTTTAAAAAAGCAGGGAACGGAACAGGAGTTTATTCAGTGGTGGAAAGATACCCGCAAATCACACTCCATTACTGTTCCGGAAGGGCTTAATGCCGTGAGTGTAATGACTGTTCACAAGGCTAAAGGACTTGAATTCCCAGTGGTTTTTATTCCTTTTGCTCATTGGGGTACGAAATCGGATGGGGAAAGACTTTGGTATGAACTCGACGAGCGAGAGCGAGAAGAGTTTGGGCTTTCGCAGGTGCTAATCAACATAAATAAAAGCACTTCGTTAGGGGGAGAGCGATTAGCTAAAATGCAGGAATCGAGTGAGGAGGCGCAACGACTCGATTCGCTGAATACCTTGTACGTTGCAACAACAAGGGCTGTGGATGAACTATACCTCGGATTTGCCTTGGATAACAAGTCGTCGAATAGTGTAGCCGACCTTCTTGAGCCTCACTTTAACGCAATGGAAAACCAGGAAGAAGGACCTTTTGGAGTTTCTAAATTTATTGGAAGCCCGGTTGATTGGCCGTCCGGCGAGTTAGAAGTGACACAATTCTTAACCGCCCGAAAGACGGGAGAATGGAGAGATAAACTGAAAGTGAGCTTTGAGTCGAACAGGCATTGGAACGACAAAGCAGAGGCGCGAAATTATGGAACCCTGGTTCATAGGGTACTTCAAGAAATCCAATACGAAAGCGATTTGGAGCGTGTTTTGAAGCGGTTGGAGCAAAAGGGTATTCTTTCCGCCGCGGACCGAGAGCATATCGCGGGCGAATTGGCAGAGATGTTCGGTCGACGAGAATTAAAAAAGTATTTTGGTGAGGACACAATGGTGCGAAATGAAGCACCGATAATCGTGCCGGGAGGCACGACGCAACGACCCGACCGATTGGTTTTTCATTCTTCAAATGAAGTCAGTGTGGTTGATTTTAAAACAGGAAAACAACTCCCCAAACATCGAGAGCAAGTTGATGCCTATGCCCACCTTTTGAACCTCGCCCACGTTAATGTGGTTAACAAAGCGCTTATCTACTTAAATCCGGTTTTCGTAGATGAGAATTGGTAAATAAGGAATTGTTAAGATTACCTTACTTTTAAGGCTTCATTAACCCAAACGAATGAAAAAAATTGCGTGGCAAGGAATATCCTTGTTGCTTCTGCTTTGTGCTCCCTTGCTGGGGTCGGCACAGGAAAAGTGTGCAACGGATCATTTTCATGAGGAGCAAATGCTTCACAATGAAACGTATCGATCGTATTTCGAGAATAAAGATCGCAGCGTTCTAACGAACGGATCAGAACGTTCAAGCAACACCCTAACCGTTCCGGTGATTGTTCATGTTTTTCATGATGACGGTCCCGAAAATATTTCGAGAGCACAAATCTTAGATGCTTTAGAAGTCATGAACGCCGATCTTCAGCGTACAAACGCGGATGCCTCGGACACAAGACCCGAATTTCAATCGGTGGCCACAGGAGCGAACATCGAGTTTAAACTGGCAACTATAGGACCCGGTGGAGAATGTACCGACGGAATAATTCGCTACCGTACTCCACTCACAAAAAGTGCACGGAACGACATTAAAAACCTAACCGTTTCTGACAATATTCACTACCTCAATATTTATGTGGTTGCCTCCATATGGAACTTTACGGGGGGTACCGGTACCATATTGGGTTATGCCTACTATCCAAATCCGGGACAAAACTATTTGAACGACGGAATTGTGATGCGCCACGATGTGATGGGGCGAATTGGAACGGCTACCACGGGTTTTGGGCCTACGAATCAAGGAAGAACGTTAACGCACGAAGCGGGACATTACCTAGATCTGCCGCACACTTTTGACGGTTCGTCCTGCTCGGCATTTAATGACGGATTTTCGGATACACCGGCCATAGCTGGGAGTAACAGTGGATGTAATTGGGGCGATAGTTGTCCCGGTCAACCAGGGAATGACCAAGGCGAAAATTACATGGATTACAGCAATGGTATTTGCCAAAACATGTTTAGTGCGCAACAAGTGGCAGCTATGGAAGGAGCCTTGCTTGGAACCAGAAACGCCTTGGTGACGAGCGCGAATTTGGCGAATACGGGCGTGTCTACACCGGGCCCAACCTGTGCACCAAACGCCGACTTTACCCTTGCTAGTCCGTACAAATGCGGATCGAGCGGAACCATTACGGCAACCGATTTGAGTTGGAACGGGCCCGTGACGAGCAGACAATGGGAAGTTTTGGGAACCTCCTTACCCATTGTTACCGACTCTGTAGCAAGTATTTCAGGAATGCCGCTTGGACTCAATGCACTTCAATTGACTACAGGTAACGCGCAAGGCTCATCATCGGCCATTCGATACGTAAATGTGCTTGCCGATACGGGAATCACCCCTCAGTTTTATTCTGAGTCGTTTGAGCCCCCCTTTGCTTTGAACGCTGCTTATCAAGTGCAACCGAGGCAAGTTCAAAATACATGGACAGTGAACAGCTTGGTAGGTGCACCGGGCGGAGCCCAATGTCTATACCTCGATAACTACAGCAAAATTTTCGGAGCACAAGAGAGCCTTTTGCTACCCCCATTGGATATGACTCAGCAAGGGTCGAGCCTACTTTCGTTTAAATATGCTTTTGCCGAACGCGATACTTCGAATTCCGACGAGCTTCGCGTTTATGTAAGTACGAATTGTGGAACGACTTGGATTCCGCGGAAAATTATAAACGGGCAAGATTTAGTAACAGCACCTCAACAAGCAAATTCAGAATTCACGCCCGGTCAGGCCCAATGGCGGACTTCCGAACTTAATTTAGCCGCTTATCAAACGTTCGATTACGTCTTGGTGCGCTTCGAGTTCACTTCAGGCGGAGGAAACAACTTCTTCCTCGACGATCTCAATATTTTCGAGCCGCTAGGCTCAGAGGAGAATGCAGTGGACGATTTAAAAGTTTATCCCGTACCGTTCCAAAATAAATTTGTAATCGAATGGCCTTCGATAAATTCAGATAATGTGCTTATCGAGGTTTATGATATGACGGGGCGCCGTGTGTATTTAAATAATCAAGAGGCCCTCTCGGGCCGATGGGAAATGGACGGAACCCAATGGGCGAAGGGAGCCTACTTAGTGAAAGTGACATCCAAGAATGAATCCTTATTCAAAAGAATTATAAAAGTAGATCAGTAAGAACAAGAGTATGAGAATTGGAAAAGTATGGGGCTTTGTTTTAGGCCTGTTAGTATGTGGGTCGGCAGTGAATGCGCAAGACCTACAAAGATGTTACATGGACGAGATCCATGCAGAGCGCATGGCAAATGATCCATTGTATAAAATGGCTTTCGAACAAACCCAAGCAAATTTTGCCGCCATTCAGGCACAACTGGAAGTCGCGAAGAGCTCATCGAACGGCGTACCTGTGTACTACATTCCTACTGTGGTGCACGTTTTTCATGATGGCGGTGCCGGCAATCTCGATATCGCTCAAGTGTACGACGGTATGCGCATTTTAAATGAAGATTACGGCAAAACGAACGCCGATACCGGGAGTGTTCAATCGGTCCATAAACCGGTTCACGCCGATACGCAAATTGAATTTCGTTTGGCTCGATTGGATCCTGACGGTAATTGCACTAATGGTATTGTGTACCACAGAACGCCCGTGGCAGATGAAAACTACCCTCCAAACTGTACCAAGGCGCTGAGCAGCTGGGACAACGACATGTACATGAATATTTATTTGGTGCCTTCATTGGGTAGCCTATTAGGGTATTCGGCTTTTCCAGCGGTCAATCAAACAGAATTAGAAGACGGAAACTTTATGCTTTCTGGGAGTTTTGGATCTATAGGATCCGCTGTGAATAATGTGCCCTACCACTTAGGAAGAACAACAACACATGAAGTCGGACATTACTTAAATGTATTTCACACTTTTCAAGGGGGCTGTTCGGGATCGGGTGATGGTTGTCCGGATACACCACCCACTGCGAGTTCTACCTTTGGATGTCCAAATCCATTCACCTCTTGTGGTGGAAGTATTACGGTTCAGACCGAAAACTTTATGGATTATGGCAACGATGCTTGTTTATTGATGTTCTCTGAAGATCAAAAAAACTTGCGCATGTTTCCAGCGCTCAATGACGCACAAACGCGCGGTCAGTTAGTTACTCCAGGAAATTACACTGCAACGGGTATTCTGGACCCTGTTTCGCCTTGCGCACCACAACCCGATTATTTGGTAAGTAGAGACGTGATCTGCGCGGGCCAAACGATTACGTATACTGACAACCACTACAACGGATCAGCCACGTCGCGCTTGTGGGAGTTTCCCGGCGGCTCTCCAGGTACTTCAACAGATTCCATTGTAACCGTGACGTACAACACACCCGGTAATTACGGTTTTAAGCTCTCCGTGACCAATGCACTAGGAACCAATTTAACTGATTACCAAAATACCATTGTGGTGACGAGCAGTACGGGAATTCCGGCCGATCAATGGGCTGTCGGATTCGAAAACGCTGGAGACATAGGCAATGCTATTCAATGGCTCGGCTGGGAGTTAGGGAATAATTTTCAGCGAGTTACCAGCGCTTCAGCGGAAGGAAATGCCTCCATGAGAGTTAATGGATTTGCTAAGCAAAACGATTATCAGTATACCCAAAACGATTATCAAAAAGAGTATTTGTATTTACCTGCGGTAGATTTAACCACACAAGGGGCTTCTGAGCTTCGTTTTTCACATGCT
>CBFHRK010000026.1:12381-23818 GCA_965658225.1 Flavobacteriales bacterium
TATCAAAAAGAGTATTTGTATTTACCTGCGGTAGATTTAACCACACAAGGGGCTTCTGAGCTTCGTTTTTCACATGCCTATGCTGCCCAAAGCAATTTTAACGACAGCGAATTACGCGTTCAAGTAAGTAATAACTGCGGTGCTTCGTGGCAAACGCGATTAACGTTAAGCGGAAGTTCTTTACAAACAGCTTCGAATACAACTTCTTCTTTTACGCCCAACGCAAGTCAATGGGATGAAAACACAATAAATCTTTCAGCATTTTCAGCGAGCGACGATTTGCGCATCCGAATTCAGTTTACTGCGGATCGAAGAGGGAATAACCTGTATGTCGATGATTTTTATTTGGTAGATCAAACGATAGGTATCGATGAATCTCCAGAGTTATCGCTCAATGCATTTCCAAACCCCGCAAGTAATCAAATTACCCTTGTTAATGGAGCCCTTGATTCTAAAGGTGTAGAAATTCGATTGACAGACTTATCGGGCCGTGAGGCCCTTGTTCAGAAAGAGAATGAATGGCTGGCCGGCGAAGAAGTGCAACTCCATTTGCCCAGCGGCCTAGCGGCCGGAATCTACGTACTGCGCGTAGTATCTGAGCGAGGTAGTTGGACACGCAAATGGATTATTGAATAAATCACCCGAAACCGACTTATATGAAAAGGATTCTCGTTTTAGCCTCGTTCGCTCTGGTGTCTTTAGTGTCACAAGCACAAGAAGAACCTTGTGTATTCGACGAACACCTGAACTATTTAACGGAGCGTTTTCCAGAACAAGGACAACGCTTTTGGGAATCCTATCATAATGAAGCGCTGACAAAAAACGCTCAAAGCATTTCTATTGCGGCGGATAGTATTTTGAGAATACCAACCGTTGTACACGTTTTTCACAATGGAGGAAGCGAAAATATTTCGGATGCACAAGTCCTAGATATGATGCGCGTGATGAACGAAGATTTTCGCAGAACACATGCCGATACTGCGCTTACCGATAGCCACTTTGTAGACGTTGTTACCGATATGCAAATTGAGTTCATTTTAGCCAAACTGGACCCAGATAGTAATTGCACAAATGGCATTGTTCGACATAGAAGCCGGCTAGCTTCGAACCTTCCACAAGGGTTTAAGCAGTTCGGTTGGAACAACAGGGACTACCTCAATATTTATTTAGTAGGCGGGCTACCCTCGTCTCCAGGGAGCATTTTAATTGGATTTGCCATGCCTCCTGGGTTTAACACACCCTTGCGGGTCGATGGGATCATGAATCGATCGGATCATGCTGGATCTATTGGTACGGCCGTAAATTCGGCGACAGGACCTCAAGGGGGAAGTATTGTTTCTCATGAGGCCGGTCACTACGTGGGCTTAATGCACACCTTTCAGGACGGTTGCTTTGGATTCGGAGACAATTGCGATGATACGCCGCCTGTGGCCATTGCAAACCAAGGAGCTTGCGGAACAACCCCAATTAATTCCTGTTCAAATGATGTTCCGGATTTGCCCGATATGGTGGAGAATTACATGGACTATTCAGATAATTTCTGTCTGCACAGTTTTACAAAGGATCAAAAGACAAGAGCTTTTGATCGTCTTTTGGATGTTTTTGGAAGAAGAAGATTACTGGAATGGGACAACCTAAAAGAAACGGGGATATTGCTCGATGAAAGTCCATGTGCACCCATGCCGGATTTTATGATTCAGAGGGAAGTGATTCCATTAGGCGCATCAACCAAGCTTTACGGGAATGCCTACAACGGAACCGTGACCACACGATTGTGGGATTTTCCGGGAGCAGCCACGATTACAGGAGCTAATGATTCCATCGCGCAAGTATGGTACGAATCGCCCGGAATCTATGATTTCACCTACACGGTTGGGAACAATTTAGGGACGAATTCGAAAACATATGAAGGGCGAGTTGTGGTGCTTGATACCACGATTCAAAATCCAAATGGCCCAGTCATCGTCGATTTTGACCAAGCCAATTCGTCTCAATCTTTGCTGTATTTAGCATCGGAACTGGGAAATAGTTTTGCAGTGACCTCGGATGCAAGCCTTTCCGGGAACGCCTCTTTGAAACTGGATAATTGGTCAAAGACTTCTCAGGCGTTTAATCGCGAATACCAAGTTGACCAAGTATTTTTTGGGCCATACGACCCATCCGTACTTACGTCTTATAATTTGACTTTTGACTACGCTATGGCGGCAGCCCGCGATAATACGAACGACAATCTCCGGGTGTCGTATTCAAAAGACGGCCTCAATTGGACGGCTCGTGGAAGTATTAGTGCTACCGATATGATTACAGATTCAGTTATGTATGAAACGCAACCCTATATACCCGCTTCCTCGAGTGTCTGGAATACGAAGACAATTCCTTTCAGCGTGGTTCAGAACGATACTAAAATCTGGGTTCGTATTGAATACACAAGTGAGTATGGAAACAACTTTTATCTAGACAACCTGTATTTCGGAACGGCAGTGGGTCTTGAAACGGTTGAAGCCCTAGAAATTTCGGTTTACCCGAATCCCGCCAAAGACTTCATAACTCTTTCCACAGGAACAGACGAGTTGAACCGGGCTGAAGTTCGACTTACTGATCTCACAGGACGGGTGGTATTTTCCCAGGATTTAGGTCGGGTGGCGGCGAACAGCGAAATGCGTATTGCGCTTTCGTACGGCCTATCGGCCGGATGCTACCTCTTGAGCATTGAAAGTGCTGAAGGCTCCTTTACCAAACCCTGGATTATCGAATAGCGAAGCTTTAGTGAGCTTCTAACCAGGTTGCGCCAGTTCCCATATCCACGTCGAGCGGAACCACCAATTTAACGGCGTTTTCCATAAGTTCCTTCACGATGGGCTTAATGGTTTCGAGCTCATCTTTGTGCGCATCGAACACCAATTCATCATGAACCTGAAGAATCATTTTTGATTTAAACCCTTCTTTCTTGAAGCGCTCGTGAATGGCGATCATGGCTTTCTTGATAATATCTGCCGCAGACCCTTGAATAGGAGCATTAATGGCATTTCGTTCCGCAAAACCCCGAACGGTCGCATTGCGCGAATTGATATCGGGCAAATACCGACGGCGCTCCATTAGGGTTTGAACGTATCCGTTGTCTCGAGCAAACTCAATGCTTTTGTCCATGTATGTTTTAATCGTAGGATATTGGGCAAAATAGTTTTCAATGATGTCGCGCGCTTCTGTTCGCGAGATGTTTAATCGCTGAGCCAGTCCAAAAGCTGAAATGCCATAAATGATTCCGAAGTTTACCATTTTAGCACTTCCGCGCATGGTTCTGTCGACCTCTTCAAGCGGTACGCCATATACCTTCGCTGCTGTTGCAGCGTGGATGTCTTGTCCGGCCGTGAAGGCCGAAATCATATCTTGATCTTCGGCTAATGCCGCAATCAAACGAAGTTCAATTTGCGAATAATCCGCCGCTAATAGTATATGGTTTTCATCTCTGGGAACAAAAGCAGCCCGCACTTTGCGCCCTCGCTCCGTGCGGATAGGAATGTTCTGTAGATTCGGATTATTAGAGCTTAATCGGCCCGTGGCCGCAACCGTTTGGTTATAGGTGGTGTGAATTCTGCCGGTGCTTGGGTTTACCAAGTCGGGCAGCGCATCTACATAAGTAGAAATAAGCTTCGCTACAGACCTATATTCGAGTACCTGATCAATTATTTCGTGTTCGCCGGCCAGTTTGCTCAAAGTGTCTTCCGAAGTGCTGTATTGGCCCGATTTTGTTTTTTTCGCCTTGGCGGAAATCTTCATGTGGTCAAAAAGTACTTCGCCCAATTGTTTCGGTGATGCAATATTGAATTGTATTCCCGCCAAGTCGTAAATTTTCTCTTCAATCGATTTCAGGTCCTCCTTTAGTTCTTCGCTATATGCGGCTAAACGATCCGAATCGAGTCGTACCCCTTCCGATTCCATATCGGCGAGCACCCGAACAAGCGGTGTTTCTATTTCGCGAAATAAATTATCGACTCCGTTTTTCTCTAGGTCCGGGGCAAAAATGTTTTTGAGCTGTAAAGTAATATCGGCATCTTCTCCAGCATATTCTGCTACCTTTTCAATTGGGACATCGCGCATTGAGCCCTGTGACTTCCCTTTTTTACCAATTAAAGATTCAATAGAAACAGGGGTATAGTTCAAATAAGTTTGCGACAGTAAATCCATGTTGTGCCTCATATCGGGCTGAAGCAGATAATGAGCCAACATGGTGTCCCAAAGGGCACCTTGTACTTCGACACCGTGATTCTTTAGCACGATGAGGTCGTATTTCAAGTTTTGGCCAACTTTTTCAATCGCTGGGTTTTCAAAGAACGACTTGAATTCAGCCACAATCTCTTCGGCTTCCTTCCGATCCTTTGAAACCGGCACGTAATAGGCCTTTGTTGGCTCAAAACTGAACGAGATTCCTACGAGCTCTGCCTGATGAGCATCGAGTGAAGTAGTTTCCGTATCAAAACAAACCGTTTTTTGAGCGTTCAAAAGGCGAAGCAGCTCCTGGCGTTCTTCTTCGGTAGTTGCGCACTCGTAGTTGTGCTCCGTGTTTTCAATGGTTTTACCGGAATCAGAACTTTGAACTTCTTGGGCTGAGGTCACTGGAGACCCGAACATATCGAGTTGATCGGTGACGGCCTTCTCTGTTTGAGGTTTCTCAGCGGGCGCAATATTCGGAGCGGCTTCACCAAACACACGTTTGCCTAAACTTTTAAATTCGAGCTCTTCAAAGAGCGCTGTTAATTTTTCTTGATCGGGCTCTTCCCGAATAAGATCTTTGTCGTCGAATTCAATAGCCACATCGGTAATAATGGTGGCTAATTTTTTACTTAAAAAGGCAAGTTCTTTATTCTCCGATACCTTTTCTTTCATCTTCCCTTTGAGGTCATCGAGGTTCTCATACAGACCTTCCATGGAGCCGTATTGCGCGATGAATTTTTGTGCGGTTTTTTTTCCAACTCCCGGAATTCCCGGAATGTTGTCCACGGAATCACCCATCATTCCTAAAAAGTCAATGACCTGTTCTACACGCTCAATTTCAAATCTCTTTTTTACTTCTTCAATACCCCAAACCTCTACGCCATTGCCCATATAGGCCGGCTTGTACATAAAGATGTTTTCGGATACGAGTTGACCGTAATCTTTGTCGGGAGTCATCATATATACTTGATAGCCCGCCTGCTCCCCCTTTTTGGCAAGGGTTCCAATAACGTCGTCAGCCTCATAGCCCATTACTTCTAAGCAGGGAATTCGGAACCCTTTTGCAAGTTCTTTTATATACGGAACGGACATTTTGATATCCTCCGGAGTTTCTTCGCGGTTCGCTTTATAGGCCTCAAAATCTTTAACCCGATCTACCGGCCCTGGTGGGTCGAAGACGATGGCTATATGCGTTGGGTTTTCTTTGCGTAACAAATCGAGCAAGGTCAACGCAAACCCGTATATGGCCGAAGTATTTCTCCCATCGGTTGTAATGCGCGGGTTTTTACTAAAGGCGAAGTATGAGCGATAAATAAGGGCAAAAGCGTCAAGTAAAAACAGACGCTTGTCATTGGTTTCCGACATAAAAAGTCATTTGATAATCGCAAGGTATGAACTTCACGAGAATGCGTACGTTTGAGACAAGACTACTTTACGTAAATGAATCAAATGCTTTTTCGAATTCTCGTCATTGTCGGAATTTTATTATTCCTTGACCTCTATGCCTTTCAGGCAGTACGCACTATAACTAAGGGTCGATTTTGGCTTTGGAGTTACTGGGTAATCACCTTCGGTATTCTAGCCTGGCTTGCTTTTACCGTTGCAAATTTTGATCGCTCGGCCGGACCTCAAAACAGGATTTTCACTTGGCTTTTTGGTATCATGGTTCTTTTCTATGTGCCGAAGATGGTCATCGCTTTTCCTTTACTTTTAGAAGATTTGTTCCGCGTTTTCAGAGCCGGATGGAAGGTTATCTTGTCTGTGCTCCCTTCTAGCGAGGCCAATGTGGAAGCTACCAGTTATTGGCCCGAAAGAAGGAAGTTTATTTCTCAATTGGGACTGCTCTTAGCTGCGCTTCCTTTTGTTTCGATCTTATACGGGATTACCCGCGGGAAATACCGCTATGAAGTGTGGAAACACACGCTGTACTTTGACGATTTACCCGAGGCATTTGATGGCTTTCGAATAGCCCAGATTTCGGATATTCATTCGGGGAGCTTCGATAACGCCACAAAGGTGAGTCAGGCCGTTGACCTCGTCAACGAGCAAAATGCGGACGTGATTCTGTTCACCGGAGATTTAGTGAATAATTTGGCTGATGAAATGGATCCTTGGAAGGAGACGTTTTCTAGGCTATCGGCCCGCGAGGGCGTATTTAGCGTACTCGGGAACCACGATTATGGCGATTATTCAGAATGGCCTGATCTAATGAGTAAGCAAGCAAACTTTGATCGTTTGTGCGCTACGCACGGAGAAATTGGGATGGATCTATTGCGGAACGAACACCGGACCTTGGAACGCGAGGGTCAAAAACTTCATATCGTGGGTGTCGAGAATTGGGGAAAGCCACCCTTTCCGCAACACGGCGATTTAAATAAGGCAACAGAAGGTCTTACCGATGATGCATTCTGCGTATTAATGAGTCATGACCCTAGTCACTTCGATTTAGAAGTAAAAAAATATCCGAAGAATTTAGCACTTACCCTTAGTGGGCATACACATGGCATGCAATTCGGGATCGAGATTCCGGGTATTCGATGGAGCCCGGTGAAATACCGTTATCCGAAATGGGCGGGCATTTATGAAGAGGCTGGGCGAATCCTCAATGTAAACCGCGGGTTTGGTTTTTTAGCCTTTCCAGGACGTGTCGGAATTTGGCCAGAAATATCGGTTCTTGAGCTGAAGAGAAGAGCTTAAAAGGATTTGAAAATACATTCATGCGAAAGATCATCCACATTGATATGGATGCTTTCTACGCTTCCGTGGAACAGCACGACAATCCTGAATTAATTGGTAAACCCCTTGCTGTGGGTGGTTCTAAGGAAAGAGGGGTAGTGGCTGCCGCCAGCTATGAAGCTCGAAAATGGGGCGTGCGCAGCGCGATGCCCTCGGTTACTGCTGCTCGCTTATGCCCAGAGCTGATTTTCGTTTCTCCTCGGTTCGATCGCTACAAAGAAGTAAGTCAGCATATACGTTCCATTTTCCTTGATTATACAGATTTAGTGGAGCCTCTATCGCTAGATGAAGCATATTTAGATGTTACCGAGAACAAGAAAGGAATGCGCTCGGCCACTCTAATTGCGGAAGAGATTAGGAAACGGATTTTTGATGACACGGGTCTGACCGCTTCTGCGGGGATTTCCATCAATAAATTTCTTGCAAAAGTAGCCTCTGACGTCAATAAACCGAACGGTCAAAAGCTGATTGCTCCGGACGAGGTCATCGGTTTTTTGGAGCAACTCGATGTGCAGCGGTTTTACGGTGTTGGAAAGGTCACTGCCCAAAAAATGATGCAACTCGGGATTTTCACGGGAGCTGATTTGAAACGGAAAGAGCTGCCTTTTTTAGTCGAGCATTTTGGTAAAAGTGGTCAGCATTACTACAACATCGTTCGCGGGATTCACAACAGTGAGGTAAAACCCGATCGCATTCGAAAGAGTTTGGGTGCCGAACGTACTTTCGATAGCGACCTTCGGTCGGATGAAGACATGGAAAAGGCCCTTCGCAAGATTGCCAAAACGGTTGCACAACGTTCTCAAAAGAGCGAAACCAAGGGGAAAACAATTACTTTGAAGTACAAGTATTCCGATTTCAATCAGCACACCCGCGCTAGGAGTCTGCCTTATTTTGTTGGGGATGAACAAGTCATTTTTGAAACGGCTGTTGAACTTTTGCAGGAAAGCAAATTGGATCAGCCCGTTCGTTTATTGGGCATTACCCTTTCGAACCTCAATACGGAAGAAGAGCGCGGTCCAGGATATCAATTGACTTTAGAATTCTGAAAAACGGTATCTTCCGACGTGGAGCGTATTCATACTTTCAGTAAACGGACGTGTGCGGCAGTGATGCTCGTGGCCGTTTTGTTCTTGGTTTCTTGTGGAACTGGGGGCGAGAAGTCATCGGGCCGTGAGGCCCTGAGCCAGCCGCGCGACTGGAAAGAGATTAAAGAGGAAGGCGTACTTCGGGCAATCACCAACTATTCAGGCACAAGCTATTTTCTGTATAAAGGGAAACCGATGGGCTTTGAATATGAGCTTTTGGAGCGACTTGCCGATTACCTTGATGTGCGCCTTGAAATTGTTTTGGCAGAGAATATTGATTCAATAATTCCCATGCTGGAACGAGGTGAAGGCGATATTATCGCTTTCGGTCTCACCATTACAGAAGATCGAAAAAAACGTATTGCTTTTACCGATTACCTCTACTTAACAAAGCAAGTGCTGGTGCAGCGAAAACCCGATAACTGGCGCAAACTAAAGCGACATCAAATTGATGCAGCCCTTATTCAGGACCCGGTGGAACTTATTGACGATACCGTTGCGGTCCGACTCACAACTTCGTATTATGAGCGCCTTCTGAATCTTCAAAAAGAAATTGGAGGAATCATTTATATCGACACCATGCAGGGCGATTTGTCCGCTGAAAAGCTGATTCAATCCGTTGTAGATGGGGAGATAAAGTACACCATTGTCGATGATAATATAGCGGCCATTAATGCTGCCTATCACCCTATTTTGGACGTGTCGACTCCGGTTAGTTTTTCGCAGCGGATTGCTTGGGGCGTGCGTCCTTCGAGTTCGAATTTGCGCGACACCCTTAACGGGTGGATCGCTCAAGCCCGAAAAGATGTGGACTACCGCGTGATTTACAACAAGTACTTCAAGAATAAACGCGCTTTCAGATCGCGAGTTAAAAGTGAATTCTACAGCCTAAATGAGCAGCGAATTTCACCCTACGATGAACTCATAAAAGAAAATGCGGAACGTATCGGTTGGGATTGGCGCCTTTTGGCCGCCCAAATTTACCAGGAATCACAATTCGACCCGGAAGCTACGTCGTGGGCGGGCGCGGCCGGACTCCTACAATTAATGAAAGGAACCGCTTCGGATTTAGATGTGGAAAACCGTCTCGACCCCGAAGAAAACCTTCGCGGAGGCGCCGATTATATGAGCCAACTCTACCATAATTTTGATGAAGTAACCGACTCGATTCAACGGGTGAAGTTCGCTTTAGCCAGTTTTAATTGCGGCTATTACCACGTGCTTGATGCACAGCGGTTGGCCGAAAAAAGAGACCTAGATCCGAAGATTTGGGACGAAAATGTTGCCGCGATGATTTTAGAGCTTTCCTTCCCGAGAAACTATAATGATGAGGTGGTCAAATACGGATATGTAAAAGGCGTGGAGCCGTTTACGTATGTCGAAGAAATCATGGAGCGTTATAAGCATTACAAGATGTTTGTGGATTAACATCTTGAGTTGAATTACGAAAAACGAATTCTAGATAATTCGCTTCCAATACTATTCAATCCCTTTAAAATTCGATCGAGTTGTTTTTGAGAAGGCTTTTTCTTGCCTTGAATATACTGCGACAGTAAGGTTGGATTCATTCCAATGCGCAAAGCCAGAAAACGCGCATTAATGACCCGATACTGTTTAAAAAAATCAGCGAAATTGAATTCCAAAGAAATTTGTGCCGGTTGTATGTAAACACCCTCATCTTCAAGCGCCAGATTAACGGCTTCAACCAAGTTTCCGGTCAGTTCGGATTCGCTTGCGCCGGTTGTAAAAGCGTTAAGAGATTCAACACAGGCCGAAAAACCGGTTGGCGTATACTCAACTAAGGCGGTGTATTTTGAAGAACTTAGTTTCATTAAATCTGGGCAATTTTGCGAAGTTTATACTCTAAACCTTTCGATAATTCTCTACTTCCATGATCCGGAAAAATGAGCGTACCCTTTTTAATGGGGTGTCGCAATTTTAAGTGTGATCCTTTGGCAGAAACTTTTCGCCAACCATCTCTTTCAAGTAAGTTCAAGAATTTCGAACACCTCATCAAAGGTGATTAATTATTTACCTATGAAAAAGATAACGGCCTTTCTAATCCAGCCCTTTTTCCGACTAGATTCGTCTAAAGTTTAACACAAACATTTTTTGGCTCTGTAAAAAAGCGAAGAGCTTCAAAGCCACCTTCACGACCAATTCCACTTTGCTTTACGCCGCCAAAAGGGGTTCTGAGATCGCGCAGTAGCCAGCAATTCACCCATACAATTCCGGTGTGCAACTGAGCGGCCATGCGGTGTGCTCGTTTGAGATTGCTGGTCCAAATAGTCGATGCTAAGCCGTACTTTGTGCTGTTTGCATAACCCAGTACTTCTTCTTCGGTGTCAAAGGGTTGCAAGGTCACTACCGGACCAAAAATTTCTTCTTGATTTGTTCTGCACGTGTGGTCTAAACCTTCAATTACGGTCGGAGCAATGAAGTAGCCGTTTTCGTATTCACCTTCTAAACGAACTCGCTCGCCTCCGCAGAGTACTTTTCCGCCTTCGTCTCGAGCCAGTTGAATATAGCTGAGTACTTTCTCCATATGTGGTTCTGAAACCACCGCACCCATTTTAGTTTTGGGATTATCGGGAGCCCCTACTTGCATGCGTTTTACTTTCTCGACAAAGGCATCACGGAATTTATCATAAATCCCTCGTTGAATGTAGATCCGTGAACCGCACAAACAAATTTGTCCTTGGTTCGCGAAACTAGACCGAACGGTAGTACTCAGCATATCGTCGAAATCGCAATCGTCGAAAATCATGTTCGGGTTCTTCCCACCCAATTCCAGACTCAATTTTTTGAACATAGGCGCCGCAACTCGCGATATTTGCTGCCCTGTAGCCGTTCCACCGGTAAAGGAAATCATGGGTACATCGGGGTGCTCGGTAAGAGCTGCACCTACCTTAGGTCCGAGTCCGTGTACAATATTCAAAACTCCTTTGGGCAAGCCGGCTTCGATGCACAGTTCGCTTAATAGGTAGGCGGTCATCGGAGTAATTTCAGACGGTTTGGCTACCACGGTATTTCCGGCCGCTAGGGCGGGAGCAATTTTCCAAGTAAACAGATACAGAGGAAGGTTCCACGGAGAAATGCAACCAGCAACGCCAATGGGCTGGCGAAGGGTGTAATTCAGCGCGACGTCACCCATAGAATGCGATTCACTCGCCTCATGGAGAATGGCCGTGGCATAGAAGTAGAAATTACTCTGAGCGCGCGGAATATCAACTGCCGTTGCAAGAGAAACTGGTTTTCCGTTGTCTTTACTTTCGGCAGCTGCTAAACGGTCGAGATTTTCGCCAATAAGTTCGGAAATGCGGACCATGATTTGTGATCGCTCGTGAATGGATGTTTTGCTCCAGCCATCGAAGGCTGCTTTTGCGGCTTGTACAGCTTGTTCC
>CBFHRK010000027.1:0-21559 GCA_965658225.1 Flavobacteriales bacterium
GCCAATTTGCCAATTCTCGTTGATCCTATAATCGTACCCTAGAACTACTCCATAATCCGTTTCTCTGATCCCGGGCATATGACCCCACTCAACACCTTCGGTTTGCCGTTCATTTGAGTAGGGAGCGGTGGTAGCGCTTTGAGTTGTATTCTTACTAGCCATGACTACATCAAGGTATCCTCCGGCATATAAAAAGTGACCGCGAACCACTTGAAATCTCAAATAAACAGGGAAATCTAACTGGTGTACTTCGCTCGAACTCATCGCCATATTGTGTTGGTGAGCACCAAAACTATACGACGTGCCAGTAAATGTGTGTCCCGTTCCAGTGGAGCTGCGGTACGTATACATTCCGCTGACGTTCAGACTCAGTTTTGGGTGGAACATGTATGAATAGCGAATTCCGACCGTCGGGGAAATCCGATTTCCATCGGTTCCGCGAGAATCAAAATCTGCGTAGATCCGCGCACCAAAGCTCAATCCAAAATAACTCGATTTACCTTTCATTGGGTTGAACAACCCTGGTGCCGAAGGTTTCGGTGATTTGGTGACGACTCGTTCCTCTTCTTCAGGTAGCGCTGAATCGTCTTCTAACGCTTCCACAGATTCTTCCTCAGTGGCTTGATCTTCCGAGGTCTTTGTCGATACAGCGGTCTCTACCTCATCTTCAGCGGATTCGGGCTCCGAAAACTCGTCATCAGACCCAGGGATTGCAACCGACTCCGGCTCGGACGACAAGAGCGCCGCGGATTGCCCTGCTGGCGGATTTCCAGAATCTGAATCCGTGGGATTCATCGAAGGGGTCGACCCACCTTCAAGGGTTGCTTCTGTTTCGGCAACGAGAACTTGGTTTTCTATCGAACCGTTAGGTTCGGAAACTATATTTGCTTGTATTTGCGACTTTTCCGAAATGGCATTCGCATTCGAAGCCTGCGGTTTTTCCGCTTGTACTCCTGAAGTTTCGGCTGCAATAGCAGGCGTTTCTTCCAGGCCTTCGACTTCATTTAATTCCGTAGCTACGGTTAATGCCGGCCTCCCGGCCGGATAGTCAAGTACTTCGTTCATGGTAAGCACCTGATCTACAGAAGACAGGGTAAAAAAGGTAGCTAAGAAAACTAAGCCACCCAAAGCCGTTCTGCGCAGAAATTGCGCTCGATACATTCCGCGGATCATGGTCTGAGCCTTGAGCCATGAAGCTTCTTGAAATACAAACTCTTGTGCAGCAAACTTATTCTTGACGAAGGCGTCGACAACTGCCGGATCCTCCGCTTCAACCAATGATTTCGCCTTTTCCCAAGAAGATTCTTGGAATTCAAAGTCTTGCTGCGCAAACTTCTCGCGAAATAACTTATCTAATTCTTTATCAGTCAACCCGAATATCTTTTAACTCTTCAATGATCATTTTCTTTAGCATTTTCCGCGCATGGGAAACGTGCCATTTACTCGTACCTTCCGATATCTTCAACATCTCACTAATCTCAGCGTGTTTGTAACCATCTATGATATAGAGGTTAAAAACCTTTTGAGAAACCGGTGGTAACCTTAAAATCAACTTCTTCAATTCTTCGGCCTGAAAATGCGCATCGGCCGTATTCATATCTATATGCCCATCCGGAAATATTTCATCTGGGTAGGTGTGTGTTTCTTTATACCTCTTCTGCTTTCTGAACTCGTCAATGATTGTATTAATCGTAATTCTCCGAATCCACGCCTCAAAGGGCACGTCAGAATTATACTTTTCTAAATTCATTAGGATTTTGCAGAAGGCTAGGTTTAATAGTGACTCGGCGTCGACCTTCTGATCGGCATAGCGAAAACAAGTACCCATGATAATGCCGTAGCACTTTTGGTACAAGGTATACTGTGCTCTTTGCTTTCGCTCGATGCACTGCTCAATGAGTTCGCTGTCAATTTCCATACAATGAAGAAAGGACGAGTCGCCGACCGGGCAACTCGTCGTTTCAAACCTAAACCTAATCTACTGAAAAATCAGCGTCTTTAAGAACTTCAAACCCCTGTATGGCCGGTCGTTCATACAAGCGTTGCACATTTTTTATTCTCCACGGAGAAAAAGAGTAAGAGGTTTAAATCGTACTAACGCGACCTTTTCTTCGTTGTGCACCTTCGAAGTAAAACCTCTCGTCTTTTGACAAAGAATCCATGATTTATTATGAATACGCGGTCTTAGATACTCGGGTTGGGTGCTTTTCCGATTATTTTGCTTTCATCACCTTGATGACGCCTTTATTCGTTCTGACGTAGTAAATCCCTGAGGCCCAGTGGGTCGTATTAATTTGGGTCAGGGCCTCACGGCCCGATACGCCCTCGTAAATCACTTGTCCCTCCGCATTCAAAACGACCAAAGGACCTTCTGCCTCGGTTATAAGAGTCAAGCTATTTTTAAATGGGTTCGGAAAGGCATTGATTGCGGTACCCGATTCTTCGGTGATCCCTATACCCGACGGAACTATCAAATCGCGCTGATAAGCGCCGTTCCCGTGCGTTGCTAATCGAAGCTTTCTATTGGGTGCACTAATCACCAAATCCATTGCTATTACCGCCTCTGGAAGTCCAGTATCATATACATTCCAAGTATTTCCATAATCCTCAGATACATAAACCCCCAAGTCATTTCCTACGTATAAAACACTTGGATAATCTGGATCTATTGCAATCGCATTGGTCGGAATATCAGGCAAAGTTCCCGTAATATCGGTCCATGTTTGACCCAAGTCATCGGAACGAAAAACATGCCCGGTTCCGAATCCAGAATAGGTAACATAAACAACATTATCATTGGTAGGGTCAAAAGCAACGTCTACCGGATATCGGTCGGGTAAACCCGACATATTCGCAGTCGTCCACGAAGCGCCCCCATTGTCTGTAGTATATATATGGTGAGGGCCTAAATATGGGCCAGTGGCCCCAATGACCTTGTCGCTATTTGTTGGGCTCACAGCTAAATCGGTGAAAAAATTTCCATCAAAAGAACTCGGGCCTGTTGGAGACCAGTTTTGGCCACCGTCATTCGAGTAAAAAACGCGTTCTCTACCCGCATACATAACGTTGTTATCGGAAGGCGCAATTCTGTACGGTGCAATGAAAGCTGAAATTCCGCTGTTGGGCGGACTCACAACCTGCACCCAATTGCCGGATACATCAATCCGACCAATATTTAGGTTTTGGTAACTCGCTAGGCGATAAGGAACTCCGTCGAAAGGCAGTCCAGAATAACTTCCGTCTCCACCTAAAACTCGCTGCCACGCAGGCGAACCCGTCCAAATTACCGTGCTGTTATCCTGGAGTCCACCCATAAATATCATCGTGTCGACTGATCCGGTATTTGTGCCATTGTAAAACTGCGTTGTTTGTAACCCGCCGTTCAATGACATCATGGTTGAGCCCGTACGGCGGAACATCCCACCGTCGGTGCCAAAGTAAATGGTATCGGGTTGCGTGGGGTGATACTCGACCTCGTGAATATCGGAGTGGATATAGTTGGGTCCTCCGTCGGGGCCATTTATAGGTGGAGTGCCGAGATTAAGGCCGTTATTGGCGGCGGTAAATAAAGAGGATCCAGAATTACTCGAAACGCGACATTCAACGCCCACGGCATAAAGTTCATTCGGATCATTTGGGTGAATGGCCACGTCATGACTAAACCAACCTTGCCAAAGTGTATAGTCGTCAGTGCTTTGGACGGTCCAGGTTTGACCGTGATCCATACTTCTACATAACCAAGAAGCCCCGTTTGCTTGGGAGGTACTGTTTCCAATGCTGGCGTATATAATGGACGGATTATTCTCGTATAAATCAAGGTGGATTTTCCCACCGAAGGTGGTGGGCAAATTACTCGTGCATTGCGTCCATGTGGCCCCGGCATCGTAACTCCGGTAGATTCCTTTTCCGGTACTGTTTAGGTTTCCAAACGCGGCATACAATGTATCGGTGTCCGTAGTGTTTAGAGCCAAGCTCATAGCCATAGGGATGCTGTTAATTTGAGACCAATTCACCCCGCCGTCTGTAGTTTTGTAGACCCCATTACTGGTAGCTGCGTAAACAATATTGGGGTTAGTAGGATGAATGGCCAAGTCGTTCACTCCGCGCTCTTGATCATAGGACCAATCGAGCGATTTTGTCCAGGTGGCTCCGCCATCCGCCGACTTTAAAATTCCGATGCCATAAGAACCGCGGAAAGGGCGAATCCACGGATCCAATCCGGCTCCGTTAATATTATACACTTCTCCTGTTCCTGCGTAAATGATGGAGGTATCGGACGGAGCCAACTTGATGCTCGATACACCTAAAACAGGAAACCCGGTAGCTATTCGGTGCCATGCTTCTGCGCCTTCCCCACCGGTTCGTGTACGCCAAATTCCGCCCGAAGCACTTCCGAGCCAAATAGTGGTGGGATTTAATCTGTTTATTTCAAGGGCTAGGGTACGGCCGGCAGTATTCCAGGGTCCAAGGGGTTCCCATGGGCTGGTTGTTTGGGCCTCACGGCCCGATGCGAAGATCGCTTCTCGTTCTTCGAAGGCCAGTGCGTATCCTGCCGAAGGCAGTTCTTCGAAAGGATAAGATCGTTGTAGCGACCAAGATTCGAGGGCTTCCATGGCACCCGACACAGCGTTTGGGTCGCGTGCCGGGCGTTCTGGAGCATTCGTATTGGACGTCGATTGGGTAACAAGCAAGCCTCCTAAACTAATAAGGAGAATGGCCGCAAAGGAGAAAAGGGCAATTCGTTTCATAGCAGATTGATCTAAGCTATGAAGGTACCGATAAAATGAATTCGAATGAAGTTAGCCTAACTGGATATCGAACTGAACGAGGTCGATGAACTCTTGAACACGCGTTCGAACCTCCGGCTCATTTAGTTCGAGAAGTCGTTCTGGGCCGAATTTTTCAACGCAGAAACTCGCCATGGCCGAACCGTAAATGACCGCTCTTTTCATGTTTTCGAAGGATGTGTCTCTTGATTGTGCGAGATAGCCTATGAATCCACCTGCGAAGGTGTCGCCAGCTCCGGTAGGATCAAAAACCTCTTCGAGCGGCAAGGCTGGAGCGAAGAAGGCTTCCTTTTCATTAAAGAGCAAAGCCCCGTGCTCGCCTTTTTTAATAACAACCACTTTAGGGCCCATGGCTAATATTTTCTTGGCCGATTTAACCAAGGAATAGTCATCGGCGAGTTGGCGGGCTTCTTCATCGTTAATGATTAGCACATCGACCCGCTTGAGCACCTCTTTGAGGTCGTCCATGAAGCTATCCATCCAGAAATTCATGGTATCTAAGGCGACCAATTTCGGTTTTTGATTCAATTGGTCGAGCACTTTCGACTGAAGGCTTGGCATTAAGTTTCCGAGCATCAAAAACTCCGTGTCTTTATATGCCTCGGGCAAAACAGGGTCAAAATTGGCCAATACATTTAGCTGGGTATCTAGGGTATCTCTAGAATTCATGTCGATGTGGTACTTCCCAGCCCAGAAAAAAGATTTTTCACCTTGTTTAATTTGGAGTCCACCCAAGTCGATATTGCGTTCTTTTAATCCTTCTAAAAAATCGGGGTCAAAATCGTCTCCAACCACTGAAACCAGTTGTGTAGGCACACCAAATTGCGAAGCGGATACACTGAAATACATAGCGGATCCACCCACTATTTTATCTGTTTTTCCGAAAGGGGTTTCTATGGCGTCGTAGGCTACTGTTCCAATCACTAAAAGGCTCATCGCAAAGGCTTTAAAAATTTTACGCGAAGGTATTGCTTTCTTCGGAGAGTAAGTATTATATTTGCCGTCCGTTTTTAACGAATTCCTCCTTAGCTCAGTTGGTTAGAGCATCTGACTGTTAATCAGAGGGTCCTTGGTTCGAGCCCAAGAGGAGGAGCAACAAAAGGCTGCATTTCACAATGCGGCCTTTTTTGTTTGTAGCCCTGAGGGACACGATTTTTGCAGAAAACAAGGCTCAGTTGGTTCGAGTTCCGCACCTGCGGAATTAATCAGAGGGTCTTCCGCAGTCCCGGAACCCAAGGGGAGGAGCAAGTAAAATGATAAAACCGTTATACTGTTATAGTGTAGCGGTTTTTTATTGGACTCTATTCCAAAGCTTGTTTACACCAGGCTGTTTAAGCATCATAGTAGATGTGTCCACTAAATAATTACCGTTATTCATCCAAGGGCCTGCTGGGTAATCACCTGTAAAAAGAATTTTATTTTCTGTTTTCCAATAGCCTTTAAGTTCTTGACCTGGAGTACCCCCCGTGACGCCACCATTTCCACCTGCCGATTTTGAGCTAAACTGTAGCGTTCCATCACCATGTAAAGCAAGTGTTTCTTCTATTACGTATGAGAACCCACTAATTGGATCAGTATAAGACTCTGTTCTCCTCCAAACACCTATCACACGCGGGTCAATGTTGTCTTGGCTGGCAGATTCTTTTGGAACTTCCATACCTTCTTGGTAAAACCTAACTGTTGTTCCATAACTACCATCCAATCCAAAATTAAAGTCCAATCCTGTGTCATTAATTTCAATAAGAAATTGAAACTCTTGCGCTGTGAATTTATCCCATGCAGAGCCCATAATCTGATTTGCTTCATTCAAATCTCCCATTAAAATATATGTTGAGCCATCATCGCCTAATAGCATCCCATAGTACCTGTTCTCAGTATCATCATTGTGAAGACTGCCTGGTTCTATTTTAAGTGTTGCGACGACACCGTTTATACTCCCAACAAAAACCTTATCTGTAAATCCTTGGCCAAACAATTCTTGGCCCGTAAAAAACAAAGCACAAACATATAGTAACCTCATAACGAACAAATTAGATGGTCTAATAAATTTAAGATAATAAATGAATTTAGTTCTGCTGCATCTTTGAATAATAGGGGGGAGCAACAAAAGGCTGCATTTCACAATGCGGCCTTTTTTGTTTTTAGCCTGAGGGATAAGGGTTTTGCAAAAAAGACACTCCCGGGAAGAACAGACGAGACCTAATTCTATTATGCTCATTAGAACAAGAATAGGGCACCCGTCGTCGCCGAGACCATTTCTAACAATCCAGCACAATTACTTACTTTGGATTGGCTTTCTTTGTAGCCTCCGATCTCCGAATTTACTTTTACACTTCATGTTAAAAGCATTACAGTCTTTTGCCTTACGCCTTAAACCCCTTCATTGGGGGTATAATATGTTCAATAGGAAAAGGCTAATCAATAGCCCTGAATCTTATCGCCGATTTGGCCTTAAAAGACCGCTCTGGTATTCCATCAATGCCGAGGCTTTTAAGGAGAGCAAGGATAACGACTGGACCTACGCGCCTAATCAAGAGGATTTGGCTAAAATTGAGGACTCCAGATTAGTGGGAATCACTGAATCGTATCGCTCCTCTATTCTTGCTTGGGAAGAGAATGGCTTTCTCGTATTACCCGGCTTTCTCAATGATGTCGATGCCGAAACCATCAATGAAGAAATTGACCGCCTACTAAGTTCAGAAACCGTGGGGTTCAACCGCTTCGGAAACAGGATTATGTTTGCCCTAAAGCATTCAAAAAAGGTTAAGTCCATTATAGACCAAAGCAGATTAAGCCCTTTGATGGAGTTGCTCATGGGAAAGCCTATTGAGCTTTTTCAAACAATAAATTTCCTTCGCGGTAGCGAGCAAGGCACACATTCAGACTCCTTACATATGAGTACCCATCCGCGCGGTGGACTTATCGCCGCATGGATCGCATTGGAAGATATAACAGAAGAAAACGGTCCATTGCACTATTATCCAGGCTCTCATAAACTACCTTACCTCACCAATAAAGATTTTGGTAATGAAGGTAATGCCTTGATGCTGGGAAACAAGAAATACTCCGATTACACAGAAAAGGTCCACGAACAGATTAATAGGGCTGATCTACAGAAAAAGGTCTTTACACCTAAGAAAGGGGACTTATTTATTTGGCATGCAAATTTACTTCACGGAGGCGAGCCCATTGGAAATCCTGCGAGTTCACGCAAGAGTATGGTCCTGCATTATTTTGCAAAGGACGTGATTTGCTACCATGAAATTTCACAACGCCCAACGTTGAAAATGCTGTAATGCACGATTGGAATTAGGCCTTTACAATTGATCGAAATCAAATCTGAATTTAACGATAAGGTCGTCCGCGACTTTCACGAGGGGCATACTCGATTTAGGCTCAAGGCCAAATTCACACATTTTCACATTAACGGATCCGTTCATCGCGAAACCAGTGTCGTTCAATATCCGACGAACTTGAACTTTATAAGTTTTTTTATTCCCCGCAATCGTAAACTCCGCATCGAGAATGCCCCAATCCATTTGCCCTGAATCGTGCACTCTTGTTTGAGCAAACCGCAGAAGTCTCACATTCATAAAAGGGTGATCTTCTTCGCACAGCGTTTTTTTAAAGTCACTCGTTAAAAAACGATTGCCACACGAAAATTCATCAACAGGCATGGGAAAGGAAAAGGCATCAAATTCAAATTCATTTTCGCTGTTCTGAAACGCAATAAGAACCGTATCAGCAAAGCCCTGACCAGAAAGCGAACAATTAAAATCGACCAAGTTACTCGTTCCTTCAATCGCTACCCAACTGGATGGTTTTATGAACAAGGTCTCTTCACCTGTCCAGGTCGAAACGCTAATGAGAAGATACGGCAGCAGCCATGTGAGCATAACCCTTTAGTTGAAGAGGTGAATATAAAAAAACAGCTCCGCTTTCAGATTGAAAGCAGAGCCATTTCTTCAATAAACTAGACACTATTTAGAAAGCTACAACCGCTTCGGCCATAACACCGTTAAATTGTCCTTCAAAATACTTACTCGTGTCCAATACATCATTGTAACTTTGGTTCACGTAGGAGATTTTCGCAAGGATGTTTTTGGTTACAAACCATCCGCCTCCGACTTCAATACGCGATACTGTTACATCACCACCTGCAGTGGCAGCTGAGATTCCACTGAATCCAGGTCCAGTTACAGAGTTGAAGCGACCACCAATATAGAACTGCTCGCGCTCACCCATTCGGTAAAGCAATTCAGCCATAATTTGAGTATAACTTCTGCTTTCTGCTTCACCTTCATTTTGGCCAGAGGCAATCTCAAACATACCGAAGAATTCAAGTCCTTTGAATTTCACGAACGGATTAATCATAATCGCTGTGAGTTCATTTCTCAGATTTGGATTTACGCGTCCAGTCGTGAAATCTGAAGTAGCGCTCGCTCCTGGGTCTGACATTACATTATAGAATCGAGATCCCGCACGGTCTCCGCTATATAGCGTGTTTCTTGTAGAGCTAGGGCAAACGTAAGCACTACCTGTGAAACGCAATCTCAAGTCTTCACTTACTTGACTGTCCCATCCTAACTTGAATTGGAAAGCAGGGCCACGAAGGTCATTTTCTTCTACATTCCCTTTAATCTCCCCTGTTGTTACCCCTACAACGGCAAGTAAGCCACTCTCCGTTTGGAAGGTCAGGTCTCCACCAATTTCCGTTGCAAAGGCATCCATAATGGCATTCCCTACGAATGGATTGTACATCGCATTTCCGTTGTCAGAACGCTTGAATTGGAAATCACCGTAGTTCACTTGATAGTGACCTACACGAAGCGTGAAATAATCGTCGAACCAAGAGAGGTTGTCATTTAAGAAGGACAATTTATCAAACTGTATAAATCCACCTTTTACCCAAGCCTCTGGGTGGTGACGTGAAGAAAGGTAGGTCACTAATTGAAGGCGAACACCATCAACTAATTGAACATCTATATTCAAGTTCGCAGTGGCCAAGTTAAATCCTGGAGCCAAGGCATACAGAGTGGTGTCTCCACCTGGTAACCCATTTTCATTGCTCAACATTTGAAGTTGCTGTGCGAAAGCACCCCCAACACGTACTTTCAATCCTTCGAAAACGATGTCTGTCGTTCTTGGCGTTTCGAATACGTTTACCCCTCTTTGGTCGGGGTAACGGAAAAACTGTATTGGCGGTTGCTGTGCCCAAGCGGTAAGGCCGATAAACAAAACGGCCACTACCAATAATCTTTGAAGTTGTGTAGTTCTCATGATATCTAGGGTTTATAGTTTAACTTTTTAAAAAACAATGTCATATTCAATTTCTACGTCCTCTCCCGTTTTTATGGCGCCCATCATGGCGCTAACGCGCTCGACACCATAGTCCGGAGTATGCACTTTATAACGACCCGAACAGACCCACCATTCGCCGCGCTTAGAGGCTGTTGCCTTTAGGGTAACTTCCTTAGATACCCCAGCAATAGTGAGGGTTCCTTTCGCGCTTACATTGGCGCCCGAAGCTGTTTGCTCTAAATTGATTTGCTTTGATTTAAAAGAAACATTGGGGTGTTTCTCCTCAAACATGGCTTTATATGTATTGTTATCCATGGCAGATTTACCGCTCTTTATCCCCTTTACTACTATCTCTAGGTTCAGGTTACTCATAGCGGTTAACTTTCCCTCCTCTTCTTTTAGGACCGCCGATCCAGAATACTCTTGGCAATTGGATGTCCAGTCGTGCAGCGAACTCGTCCCGTGCACCAGAATCTCAGAACTAGACTGAACTGGTTTTTTGGATTGGGCGCTTAACGAAATGCCGATTAAAAAAATGACGGATAACAGGGTGTACTTCAGATTCATAGCTTTATTATTTACGGTCAAAGTACGTGTAGATGTAATCGCTAAACTATGACCTTTGTCAGCTTTGTGATGAAGAGCACACTACGGCATGATTTATAACACAAGTCCGACCGGATAAATCAGATATTCCGCAAAGAAAAGAAGCCAATAGAATCGGTAAAATAATTTTACCTGAGCATGACGGTACGGATTCGTTTGAGAAGCGGCTGTTAAAAAGAGCACCAGCATTCCAAAATGGAAAGAAGTCAAGAGAACATTGGAATAATCGGGCACCCCAATACCTCCCCACAAAATCATAATTAAATAGGTTAATGCAACCAAAGAAACCGCTCCTCTAAAAGCCCAGCGGGCACCCCTGTACACGGCTAAGGTCTTAATTGAATGTATCCGGTCTCCACTAATGTCCGGAATGTCCTTTAGCCAAGCGATTCCAATACTAAACAGAATCATGAACAGCACTAAGGGCCACATATATTCTGGGAAATCGAGGCTTCCGACCAACTCGTAATTAAAATGAAGAAACATGAGCACATTCACCAAGGCACCTCGTACCAAGGTAATACTGATCGCCGCTCCAAAATGGTGCTTTTTAAACTTAAGGGGTGGCAGTGAATAGGCGGTACCCAATAGGGACACTACTATAACTAAAAGCAGCATTAATTCTCCCGCGATAACAGCAGTTACTAATGCTACCAGAGCGGAGAGTGCCACTGTAATTTTAGCCGCCCGAACCGAGAGCTCGCCCGAGGCCAGTGGCAAATGAGGTTTGTTCTTTTTATCTAAATCAATATCGACGATCTGATTCAGCCCAACGATATACAGATTACAACCCAAGGCCGCGACCAGAGTGATCCAAAAAACGGGAAGTTCTTCACGGACTAATCCGGCCGGATAGGCCGCCATAAAATAAAGAGCAGCCGTACTTAATACAGATCCGAGAATGGTGTGTGGCCGACTAAATCGATAGGCTATGGATAAAATGCGCGTCATGGGCGAGTCCGATTACCGACCAATATAGCCACCCTTCCGAAAACAAAAGGCACGGCTTTCGCCTGCCACTGATATTCTGGGCTACTTGCCTGCTCGGCAAGATGCTTTAAATCGCGCAAACTTGGCGTACGAAGCACCGAAACCAAGCCATCCCAGCAGGTTACCAGCGGAACTAACGGTATTAAATACGTGAAGAAGAGTCGTCGCCATGAAAAAGGAGAAACAAACGGGGCTAAAATAAAGTGCAACGGCCCCGTGAGTAAAAAGACGCCCAAAAAAGTAAACGGATTTCGGTTTAGGGGTTCGGCCACAACCGCCCAATCGCCCCGCGACATTTTCGAGAGAATGCTCGCCTGTTCATCGCGATCAAAATGATGGAAAGCATTAAACATGGTGTATCCGTAAGCGTTTGGAAAGGTTTGTTTTAACACGTCGAGTTGCAAAATGGTTTCATCATTGGGAAATCGATCCGACTGCTTCAGTTTCAATGAACCGACCGTTCCTTTTTGCCAGTCTTCATGAATTTCTGCGAGAGGTCCGCCCGAACCGCTGGCTAAATCGAGCCAATCCTGACTTTCCTCAGTACTTTTAAACGGGCATTCAATCTTTTTATAGGGTTGAATTAACGAAACCGAGAAGCGTATAAAATCCATTTGCCACTGTCTCAGAAGCATCGGAAACCAAGGTTGATCTTCAAATTCAAAACCGCGTAATCCCATGAACGGAAGATAGGGGTTCTGTTGTCGTTTTACTACCTTCGATTGCATGAGTTGGCCCTATTGGTTTGGTGCATTGTTAACCTTGGCTGGATTGCTAACCGCAGCGGGTGAATTTGCCGCGCGAAAAGGTTGGCTCTCGCTCTTTTCGGCCCGTAAGGGCGTGCATATAACCGTGGCATTATGCTGTGCGCTCGCAGTTGAAATCATCCCTTTCAATAACTATTTCGTCCTTGGCGTTGGTATCATTGTATTGCTTCTTTGGCTCAGTGTTTCGAAGCAGTGGTTTTCCATTGACCGCATGCACGATCGCCGAAGTTGGGGTATTTTTTACTTCGGACTGAGTTATTTTCTCCTGCTCCTTTTTTGGGGTGAAAACGCGCCCATCACCGTAGTTTTCGGAATGGCGGTAATGGGTTTAGCCGACGCACTCGCGGCCTTAATCGGCCGGATGTTCCCCCTACCCAGCTTAACCCTTGGGCGAGAGCAAAAGTCGTGGGCAGGAAGTATCACCTTCTTTATAATCGCTTTCTTACTTCTCCTCGGCGGATTGTTTCAACTCGATTGGATCCACAACTTCCAAGATTTTATCGCCATTTTCTTTTTGGTTTTTTGGCTCACCGCGGTCGAAAACAGCGCCGGAAAGGGCACCGACAACCTCAGCGTACCCCTACTTTTTGGAGCCGTTTTCCCATTCTTATTTGGCCCATTAGCCAGCTCAGAACTTCTTTCGCGTTTCATCTGGATTTCTCCCTTTGCCGCACTGTTCTTTCTAGGGACAACCCAGTTAAAAAGCCTAACCCGCGACGGAGGAATTACGGCCGCTTCCTTAGGTATTTTACTCTACAGCCTCGGCGGCTGGATGTTCGTAATTCCGCTTTTCTTATTCTTCAGTACGGGTTCATTGCTCAGTCGAGTTCTCAAAATAAACACACAAACAGTCGAAAAAACAGGTGCTAGAGACCCGTGGCAAGTACTTGCAAATGGCGCCATTCCGGCATTCGCACTTCTGCTCGGCTTTTATTCGAATAACTTGCATTGGGCTTTCTTAGGTTATTTAGGAGCCGTTGCGGCGGCCAATGCGGATACTTGGTCGACCGAATGGGGAATGCGATATGGTGGAACCCCACGCGGTATATTTAGCCTACAACCTGTACCGAAAGGAAAATCTGGTGGAGTATCGGCGGTCGGACTCATAGCCGCGCTCGCAGGATCAGCGCTTATCGCCTGCTCCGGACTTCTATTTCTTCGCTTTGGGTCTTGGTTTTTCGCCGTTACTTTAATCGGGTTTTCAGGATCATTGGTCGATTCGGCCTTGGGTGCTTTTCAAGCCTATTATCACTTGCCTGCGAATACCAACAACCCTCCGCAAATCACAGAGCAAAAAAAATGGAATGGCATTCCACTGCCTAAAGCGGGCGGATTTAGATGGCTCGAGAATGATCTGGTCAATTTTATAACCAGTGCTACAGCTTTTGGCGCCACTCTTCTATATGCTGCAGCAACTCTTTGAGTTGAATCAAAGTAAATGGCTTACCTAAAAAATCATTGAGCCCGGCTGCCTTGTACTTAATTCGATCTTCTTTCATCACGTTGGCCGTCATCGCAACTCTATAGGCATTGGGCAAATTTTGCTCTGCTTCATAAGCCCGAATACGGTTGTTCGCTTCAACGCCATCCATAATCGGCATTTGAATGTCCATAAGAATAACCTTGCTCGGCTCTTCAATATAGGCTGCAACAGCCTTTTCCCCGTCTGTTACAAAACGCCCTTTGACTCCCAAGTTTTGAAAGGCCATTTCAATTATTTTCTGGTTCACTGGATTGTCCTCAGCGACTAAAATAGTCTCAGAGTAAACAGGCCTTTGCGCCTTTTCATTAGGGGTTGCCGTAGACGCGACTGAAACCGTTGGCTCCAAAGTGATCCAAAAAGAAAACTCCGAACCCTTCCCGAGTTCAGATGTAACGGAGACACCCCCATTCATTAACTCCGAAAGCGACTTCGCAATAGACAAACCCAGTCCGCTTCCTCCAAATTCTCTTGTCGTTGACGTATCTGCCTGACTAAATTTGGTGAAGATTTGGTCTAACAAATGGGCTTCTATACCAACCCCCGTATCTTGTATTTTACACTTTAATTCGAGGCCGCCATTCACCTCGATAACCATCGCCTTTAGGATCACCGACCCGGTCTGTGTAAACTTAATCGCGTTGCTCAAGAAATTACCCAAAACTTGCTTCAGTCTGAGGGCATCAACTTTCACTCGGCTCGGAAACTCGTCCTCAAAAACCAAGGCATATTCAAGTCCTTTTTCTTCCGCTTTAAACTGAAAAAGAGAAAAAGACTGTGAAATCGCTTCTTTCAAATTGAATGGCTCATTTTCCAATTCAATTCTTCCCGCTTCAACTTTACTGAGGTCGAGAATGTCATTCAAGGTTTGCATTAAATCGCTCGTTGAAGCATCAATCAATGAAACTAACTTCTCTCGATCCGATTCTGAATTATTACTCTTCAACAGATCTACGGCGGCAATAATTCCATTCATTGGTGTCCGAATTTCATGACTCATATTAGCCAGAAACTCCGCTTTTGAACGCTCGCTATTCAACGCTTTTTCCGCAGCCACCATCATGGCTTTTTCCGCCTTTTCCTGAGCTCTTCGGTCTCTCAATGCGACAATTTTGGCAGGCCCATCTTCGAGGGCTACCGTTTTCACATAAACATCAACAGGTATGGATCCCTTTCCATTTGTCGGTTTTAAAATTCCAACTGATTTGTTTTTCTGTTCATCAAAAACGATTAAATCCTTTTCAAGGGCTCTATCAATATTTGCCAATCCAGATAATCGATCAAATTCTTGATTGTGCACGATAATTATTCCATCACGAGCCCTGTAAATAGCGATAAATGGAGCATTAGAAAGCTCGCGATACCGTGCGTCGCTTATCGCTAAATTCTTATTGAGTGATCGTTGACGGCGATAAAAGGAGTCCAAAGGCACTCCCAAATAGAACCAAAAGGGCAATGAGCATGACGTAAACTCGTTGGAGTTCCGTTTCATTTTGAAGGGCTGCTTTTTGCATTTCCCCTTCGAGCCGCAGGCGCTCATTATCAAGGACAACCTGATCTTTTTGAAACTGTAACTGTAGCCCCTTAATTTCAGACGAATTATTAAACTCCGTAAGACTGTCGTGAATGCGGTAACCTCGGCGTTGTAGCATCAATGCTTCTCGCCAATTGTTTTTTCGCTCCTCAATTTCCGAAAGCATAATGAGCGTTCTCGATTCGGCCGGCTTATAATTAGCCTTTTGCGTTTCTTCCAACAGCTCATAAAGCAGACCTTCTGCATCTCGATACCTTTCTGTATCAAAATACAACTGAGCCAAATTCCCTTGGGCCGAAACCAAGCCAAACTGATCTGAAGCCGCTCTTCTATAATCGATCGCTTTGCGGTAGTGCTCTTCCGCCTTTTCGTACTCCCCTTGTTCGTGATAAATGAGTCCTAGGTTTACATAGGTACTTGCCAAGGAGCGACTGTTTCGCGATTTCTCTTTATATACCAGCGCGATTTCATAATAATATTGAGCACTGTCAATTTCATTCCTCTCTTTATAAATGAGGCCAATATTATTGAAGGTTTCCCCCAAAAGTAGTGTGTCCCTTAGCCCCTCGTATAAATCGGCTGCTTCAAGCGAAAGACTCAGTGCTTCGTCGTAATCGCCAATTTTTCGGAGCAAAACCCCCATGTTGTTAAGGGTTTTAGCTGTCCCTATCGAATCGTTAGATTCCCTTCTTATTTCCAGTGAATTTTGATACGATAAAAGTGCTTCTTTAGGTCGCTCCAAACGCGTTAATACCGCCCCTATATTGTTATACATCCGGGCTCGTTCTTGAGGGCTTGGCAACCTTTCAACAGCACTTTTAAACTCCTTCAGTGCGGAATCAAGCTGTCCTAAATAAAAATAAGCGTAACCCCTTTCAATAATGAGCTGTGTCCAAAGCGAATCTCCTAACCCTTCGGGTTGATTTTGAAGTACAGACCAATCATCAACGAATTGCTGAGGGTGATAACGATTCCGCTTGGCTTAAAGCAAGTTTGACCTCTTCCGTCGTTTGACCACGAGCGGAAAAGGAAAGAATTAAACTCAACAAAAAAGCACTCGCTATTTTCATGCTAAACATTCTGGGAAACGCAATATACTACCTTCCTGGCAATGAGCCACCCACCCGAAAACGTTATCGCAGTCTAGTCTTTTTGTGTTGGCTCTGTGAGCGACAACATAAACGCTTTTAGATCCGCCAACTCATACTCCGTAAGCTTCAGCGAATCACCTGGCAGCGTCTGATACTCCAACTCCAGTCCATAACCTACTCCGCCACCGTTGTTGTAAAAATCGAGTACCTGTTCCAACGTTTTAAAAGATCCATTATGCATGTATGGAGCTGTGCGTTCAACGTTGCGCACCGTCATAGTCTTAAAGCTGAACTGATAAAAAGGCGCTTCATCCTTTGCCTTTCCGCTTGTATACCGGCCCAAATCGATATCCAAAACCCATTCGTCCGCGTTAGGGTCGGCCGGAACACCGAGGACTTCGGTTTCAGAGTCTTCAAAATGCGGGGGTACCAAGCCGGCAAACGTGGGTGCGAAATGGCAGGTACCGCAGGTTCCTTTCCCCATGAAAAGGTTAAAGCCTCGAATTGCGGCCTCATCGGCCGGATGTGCCTCTCCGCGGGCCCACTTATCAAAATTGCTTTGACCACCTTGCAGGCTGGCTACATAGCTCGCCAAAGCCATTGAGAAGGTATAACGCATCACCGGCTCTTTGAATCGCGGAAACACTTCCTTAAATTCAGCATAGTATTCTGGGTCCGCAGCGAGTTTCTCAAAGATTACAGCGTAGGTGGTATTGAATTCTTTTTCGGTTACGATTACATGTTCGGCTTGATTTACGAGTTCGTCGGCTCTGAGGTCGTAGAAGTATTCAGCGGCAAACACGGAGTGCAAGAGGCCCGGGGCATTGCGTAAAAGGGATTCCTCTCCACCCGAGGCTAGACTCGTTACGCGCCCATCCGAAAAGCCCATCTCGGGTTTATGGCAACTGGCGCAACTAAGATCACCTGCATTACTCAATCGCTCATCGTAGAACAGCTTTTCACCGAGTGCTATGACCTCTGGCCGGTATTCGCTTTCGGGAACACCCGCAAAATGGGCTGCGTTTAAGAGCTTCAGTCCAAAAATTTGCCTTTCATGATAATTCCAATGCTGCGGTATATCGGTCGTTAAGTCGATCGTTTCGATACGCAGCGCACGATGGGCGTCGTACAAAGCCGCATACAAGGGATCTGCCGCTCTGCGCAAAAAGGCAAAACGATCGAAGGTATCGAAATCCCCGTATTCCAACATTCGAGCACCCGTATCAAGAGCGGTCCAAAGCTCGCGATCGATTTCTGGAGTTGCTTCTGTAACTAGTTCAGTGTAGAGTGCATATGTTTCGGTCAGTCGCTGCCAGGCAACTTGTGCCTCTTGAATGGCATTCGCGCTTCCAGGGGTGTCGAAGCCAGTGAGTCCGAGGGAGAAAATCGATAGTACTTCCAATCGCATAGCCTCAAATACTTCACGATCGGTAAGCGGATATGCCTTAAGAATGAAACGAAGAGAAGTGAGGTGGTGATTGAGAGATTTGATGAAGGGCAACACGTCCGCCCGCGAGGGCGCGGTGGTAAAAAGTAATTCATCGAGTACTTGTAATCCTTCGGGCTCCATGACTATGAGTCGAGCCGAACTACGATCTACCGTGGGTAGCGGCGCGCCATTGAAGAAATCACCGACGAACATCGGATCTAATTTCACCAAAAGGTACTCACATCGTTTGTAGGCCAAACGAGTCTTCGTCAGCTGTGATTTCCATTCTTCGATATCGTCGGATTCTTGGACTAGCTCAAGCAGTTGGGTGGCCTGATCTTGAAGCAAGTCATAATCACGCAAGAATTCCTCTTTTACAAGGTCTGCCGTATTTTCCGGCGTAGGAATATTGTGAAAGCCGACAAAAGCGAAGGCCCCTGCAATAAGGAAAAGTAGGTTTTTTCTATTCACGTGGGTGGTCGTTTTAAGGCAAAGAATCCGGGCGCACTTAGCGTACGCCCGGACTTTAACAGGTAAAAAAGAAAGTACGTTAGTTCTGAATAACTAATTTCTTCGTTTCTCCAGCAGAATTGCGGACATAGTATACCCCTGAATCCATATGGGCAACATCGATACGCTTTACGTCGCGGTAAACTTTAATCAGTTGACCAACAGCATTGTAGATAGCAACATCGTCAGCTTCGTTAAAATAAACAAAGCGAGTTGTGGGGTTTGGATAGAGGTTAAATCCTTTTTCTCCTTTATTCGGCTCTTCGAGTGAAACCGTTGAACGATCCCATCCTGTTACAGCAATAGTGCACGAGTTGTTGTATGGGAATGGATTGCTGGTCGAAGGGTGCTGGCTGTTGAACAAGATAGTTTTACCGTCAGGAGTTCCAGTAGCTCCGGTCACTTCCGCTCCAAGAGGCACCTGTGCAATACGGACTAAATCGTCCCAAGTTGGGTTCGCGATGTCTGTATCGACCAAGTAAAGCTCACAAGTACGATTGCTTACACCCGCTGGAACGCGACCGCGTGAAGTTCCGTTCAAGTCTTCGTTGATGATTAAATACGCTTTGTTATTCACGTATAACATTCCAAGTCCGTCCGGATTTGATAAGTGCGTTTCAGGGTACTCAGAGATTCCTACTCCATCGTTCAAATCGGGACCTCCTTCAATGTAAACACGAAGTTGATCCGTTGCGGGATCGTACTCCATAACACGTCCGTAATAGTCTGCGTAGTCAGAGCTATCAGGATGAGTTCCCTGGGCTGTAGCCCGCGCCATTGTGTGTGCTGCGTGAGTTCCGCCAATTGCCGAACCATTAGAGAAGCGCCCACCCGGATTGTCGCGACCCGTTTCCGTGAAGTAGATCTTATCGTTATCGGTATTGTAAACCACCCACTCGATACGGTTGAACATAGTGGCTCCGCGGCTGTATGAGTGAACTTGGATATTTAACATGGTATCGAGGTTGGCATTGTTTACTTCAATCCATGGGTTACCCGATACGTCTTGTTTGTATACATAGGTTGTTCCTGAAGTAAAGTCGCCTGGAGTATCCGCTACGAATTTCGTGAACAATCCGGGCGTTCCGTCCTCCCCTAGATAAACCGTTGTATTGTCTGGAGTTATACAACCACCTTCGAAACCTTGACGCCCCCAGTTGTACTGCTTGCGGATGGCAACGGCTTCACGTGGATCGATCTCAACCATGTAATTGTAGTTCTGGAATTTCTCGACGGTTTGACCATTGAATCCGGGGAAACCAGAAGTCGCGTTCGGGTAGTTAGCCGTTCCGGTTCCAATAGTGAACATACCCGTATCGCGATCAGCGATGCTGCCGTTAGAAGTACGGAACCACTCTTCGGCAGTCCAAATACGACCATCAACAATTGACATAATACCGCCACAGTTCATTCCCGTTTCACCTACTGTATTGGCGAAGTCCACGTTGAAGAACTCTCCGGTACGTCCATCGCCCAAGGTCTGGTTCACAATAACCAAAGAGTCAGTAGTAGGATCGCGACGGATTTTAAAAACGGTCATTCCACCACCGTCACCAATCTTGTCGTCTTGAACGACCATTTCGTGATTCACAGATACCCAACCGAGATCTTGCGTTCCCGCTTCGTTATCAGGTGTGAATCCGATAAAGTCGTGCCACTGCTTAGCCAACTGCGTACCCGCTGCGTTACCATATGTAGCCGTCGTTTGTACTTGATGGTGTCCACCAATAAACAAAACTTGTGTGGTCAAAGGTGAGGGACCTACCTTTACTTCATCTGTGATCCAATCGGTTTCTATTGAAGGATCGAAAGCGATTTGGCCAAAGACCACGACTCCAACCAAAAGGGATAAAGTCAAAGAATAAAATTTTTTCATTTTAGGGGAGAATTGAGGGTTTTTTGATGACCTAAAATTACCTCCAACTCCCCGTAAGTGCATTAGCAAAGGATTAGTCCCTTGTGAAAAAAACCTTAAGTCCTGAGTGCGCCTTAATCATGTGAATAACTATTCAAACCTCTTTTCCCTATTAGGGCTCGAGCAGTTATGAACAGTGTTGCGAAACGGTTAAACTGAAACCCTTTGTGAAGTTATCCTCAAATGAACATTAAGGCCACTTGTAGAAAATACTCATTCCAATTAATCAGCCTACAAACCCAATTGCCGGGAGTATGATTGAGGAACCGGAAAGCCTAAGCTGCGGGCATTTTGCACATCGCGCCGCGCCGCCTCCAGATTTCCTCGTTGCGACTCCACCATACTCCGATAATAATAGGCCTGACCGTAGGACGGATTCAACGAAATAGCCTTGGTGTAATCGGCCATAGATGCATCCCAATCGTTCATTTGAAAATACGTGTACCCCCGATTTAAATATACTTGACTGTTGTTGGGTTGAATTTCAAGAGCGGCGGAATAATCGACTAAGGAAGCTTCATAATTACCCTTTATCGCATGCGTTATCGCGCGATTCGTCAAAGCGTCATAATACTTTGGCCTCAATTCAACTGCGCGGTTATAGTCGCTCATCGCCTGATCAATTTCCTGACGCATACTGTACACATTACCGCGGTTTACATAGGCATTAGGGTAACTCGGGTCCACTTCAATTGCTTTGTTCAAGTCTGCAAAAGCCTTGGCGTAGTCTTGTTCTTGAAATCCATAATATTTTCCGCGATTGTTATAGGCCACGGGCACTTGCGGGTACTTTTCAATGACATCGCTAAAAATAGTAACCGTGTTTTCCCAGTCTTTCGTTCTTTCTTTAGCCATTAAAGAAAACACGAGCACCACGGAACCCGCCAATGAATAAGCAAGCATTTTCTTTTTCTCAATCAGCAATTCAATTCCAGCTCCTAACAAAAATGCTAACCCTACATAGGGTAAATAAGTGTATCGATCAGCCATCATTGCGGCGCCCACACTCAAAATCTGAAGTACCAAACCAATCATCGCCAAAAAGAAGCCTATTCCGAACAAAACAATGCGTGTTTTACGAAGACTCCAAATTGCCACGGCTACTAATCCGCCCGCCAGGAGCGTAGTAATATAAAAAGTGAAAGGCAC
>CBFHRK010000027.1:21658-23332 GCA_965658225.1 Flavobacteriales bacterium
TGTTTTACGAAGACTCCAAATTGCCACGGCTACTAATCCGCCCGCCAGGAGCGTAGTAATATAAAAAGTGAAAGGCACCCCGTCGGCAGGGTAAGGATAAAAAGCGGAAAGCTTGAACGGAGCGAAAAATTTGGCGAAATAAATGATCACTGAATTGCCGGCAAAGAAAATTTTCTCACTCATCGGGTACGATTCCATGGTGAGTGCTTCGGCGCTCCGTTGTGCAACAATAGCCCAGTATCCAAGAACTAACGCACCAATGAAAAATGGAATCTTTTCGAGCCAAACCTTCGCATTAAACACTCGTTTTCTATAAAAATCGATAAGCAAAAGAATCACGGGAAAGGGTGCCGCCATGGCCTTACTCATCATTGAAGCCATAAATAGAGTCAGTGCCATCGTATACCAAAGCATTTTCCTTTTCGCATCGTCTAGGTAGGCGATATACGACCATAAGCCCGCGAAAAAGAAAAGCGCCATCAGTTGATCCTTTCGAGCTGCAACCCATGCGACCGATTCCACATGCATGGGGTGAACACCAAAAATAGCCGCGGTAAATGCAGCTAAGAAAACAGAGCCCGTCATTCGCCAAAAGAAGAAATAGACGAATAAAGCCGCTAAGATATGATAGGTTCGGCTCGATTCATGAAAGGCGCCCGCATCGTTTCCATACCGGTTCCAATCGAGGATTAAAGTGTAAATGGTAATCGGATGGTAGTTCCCCATGACAAAAGCATCGGGTGACCAAATTCCTTTCGTATCACTTTTTACAACGTATTCATTTTCGAATACATACGGCGGATCATCCCAATTGGTCCAGTCAAGAGATCCAACTCCGGAATAAGCAAACCACGTCAATAGAACGATGCCCAGTGGCACCAAAATGGCCGCAGCCATTGGAAATGCGGGTTTCGAGGTTTCAGCTTTTTTCTTTTTGCGAACCTTGTCCGCAGCTTTTTTCGCCATTGGGAATCCTTTGACAGCGAATATAGCAAATGGTATATTTGCTTACATCACAATTTCACTTATGATCAACATTCCTGAAAATATTGAGCGCCTTAAATCGTACAAACCCGGTAAACCCCTAGAAGAAATTATTGAGGAGTTCGGTTTAACGAAAACCGCCATTCTTTGGAATAACGAAAACAACTTAGGGGCTTCCCCTTTGGCTATGGAGGAAGTGAAAAAAGTGGTTAACGGCTCCAACTATTATCCGGATCCGGCCTGCCGCGAATTGCGTTCTTCGATTGCTGAAAGAGTCGGGAAAAAAATGGAAAATATTATCGTTGGAAACGGAAGCGAAAGCGTTTTCAACTATATGCTGAGCGCATTTTTTAATCCGACCGATGAACTCCTAACCTCCGAAGGAACCTTTGTAGCCATTTATATTTGGGCACAGGCAAACAATGTTCCCTGCGTTACGGTACCCATGACATCCGATTATCGGTTCGATTTAGAATTAATCAAAAAAAGTGTCACTCCAAACACCAAGGTGATTTATTTATCGAACCCAAACAACCCCACCGGAGCCATGATCTCCGAAGCCGATTTGCGCAATTTTCTAACGGGTTTACGCGACGATATAATCGTTGTAGTCGACGAAGCCTACTACGAGTATGCCATTGATTTATCGGATGATTATCCGGACTCCACCCGGCTCGATTTCCCAAACTT